>CAXTOX010000058.1:9567-23409 GCA_964245885.1 uncultured Chthoniobacterales bacterium
GGCGGTTGGATAGCGGTGGCCTTGGTGGCGGTGATCGTGATGACGTTCTCACCCGCGAGGTCGTTGGCGAGCATGGTGTGATCGTCCAGCGCCGCGCCGTGGGTGTGGGTAGTGGTCAGGTCGAGGCCGACGGCATCTTCCGCCCAATCGCTCAAGCCGTCGCCGTCCGTGTCCACGTCCTGCACGACGACGCGGAAAAAGCTCGCGGTGCCGTCGAGTGCGGCGGTGAGAGTTTTGACCGTGCCGTCGCCGGTAACCTGCACGTTATTCGCCAGCGGAGCCCAACCGGCGGGGTTGGTGAGGTCGGCGGAGAATTGGATGACGTACACCTTGCCCGCCACCGTGGGAATCGTCAGTGCGGCGGAAGTCGGGGTGAACGTGGAAGAAAGGACGGTGAGTTTCGAGGCCGGGTTGAAGGGGTTCGTGCCGGCGGCAAGTTCCGCGCCGTTGGAAATGCCGTCCCCGTCATCGTCGCGCGAGAGCCAGACCGGGTCATTGAGCTGCGCGTCGGTGACACCGTAGAGCATCTTCCAGACGGTGGCGTTGATGCCGTAGTCGATGTCCGCCCGAGCGGCAGCCGCAAAGCAAACTGCGAGGGAGACGAACAAAGGCCAGCAAGAACTGCACAAAAAGTTTTTTGAGTCACGGTTCATAGCAATGCGCGTTATTGGAAGGGCGGAAAAACGCAGTCGAAGTCAGCACGCAATCCGTGTAGTCGACGTGTTCAGGCCAACGCCGAGAAGCGGATGCTGGGAGCAAAAATGATTCCTACGCAAGCGGCCCATAAAACAAGACATTTCAGCCTCAACAGATTTCATGCATGATGAGGCAGAGAAGATGTGGTTCCGAAGGTGGATGCCGACGATTCCGTGATCGGTTCGTAATTAGCATAAACTTTGCCCGTGTCAGAGCTTTACAGGCGTGCTCCCTGTAACTTTTTCTTCACCGCATCTGCGTGGCCTACGGACGCAGTGGTGCGAAACGGCGTTGCGAAACCGCCCTGCGTTCTGCATCCGCTAGAAAGCTCGATCGCTTCCAACCGGACCGTGCGTTACACAAAGCAAAAGAGCGGATGGGAAAACCCATCCGCCCGTTGAGATCTTAAGTGAGATTCTTGGTTTGACCTCAAGCCCTCCTAGCCGGGCGACGAGACCACATTCGCAAGCCGATCAAACTCAACAAACCACAGCCAAACAGTGCGTTGCTCGAGGGTTCGGGGATGACAGTACTTGTAGCATAACCAAGACTGTTGGCGTTTGAACCGCCCTCGCTCGTCGTCACAAAAGTGAGGGTATAGCTTCCACCGTCTGCGGGCTCCGCCCAAGGTGTCGGTAAGTTGGCACCATCTTGGTTTGTGGTGGTATTGAACTGCCCGTACATCGTCCCGATTCCAGGCGTCGTCGATGTGGTCGTCAGATTAGGAAACCAACGAAAAATAAGCGGATCCTCAGCATCCAATCCGGTGAAGTTCCCTGGCGTAATAGCTAATGTGTTTGCCGTCTGACCGTTAACACCATTTCCGGTTAGATTGCCGTTCAAAGCGAAAGTGGCAATGACGGCGTCGTCACCGCTCACGAAAGTGCTTGAAGTCGGCGTCGAAAATCCATTTCGCGACGTGTCGGCAACCAGTTCTAAAAGCCCTCCGACTGGCATCAGAGTGCCAGTGCTGCTTCGCAGGTCGCCAGCATAGAAATTGATGGTGACCGTGGCCTTGGACAAAGGCGCGAGGCCACAAGAAACAATGGCCGAGGCAATCACGACCTTGATGTTAAATTTCATTTTATAGAAGCAGGTCAGTTGATTA
Organism: uncultured Chthoniobacterales bacterium; assembly: GCA_964245885.1. Lineage (GTDB taxonomy): Bacteria > Verrucomicrobiota > Verrucomicrobiia > Chthoniobacterales > SZAS-18 > CAHJWO01. The sequence continues at coordinate 11,372 of CAXTOX010000058.1, forward strand.
GTAGTTGGGGGCATTTGTCCAGATCTTGGATGTGCCATCGCTCGAACCTTTCCGCACGATGTAAGCAGACCCAGGTTGGATCACTCCGGCCACATCTCCGACATCTGCGGTTGCGGAACCACCGACCTGTCTCCAGCCGACATTACTGCCGCTGTTAATGTAGTAGTAGGTCGTACTCGTCGACTTATTGATGGCAGCCGTGTTATTATTAAACACGTAGAGTTCGTCCACGTGGTTAAAGCTTGATGTGCTGGCGCTGAACGCACCGCTGCTGAACAAGCCTGACTGGTTCAACGTCTGCGACGCCGGACGAGCCAACGTCACGAAGTTATCCTGCTGGCTGCCAGTTTGCGTCGCAAGGGGAGTCGAAAGTTTCTTCGTCAGCACGCTACCGACGACCGTAAAATTCGTGGCCGTCGCCGTGTTGTTACGCATGATGAAGAAGGCATCCGGGTACAGTGGATCGATGCTTGAATCCGTGGTGGCGGCTCGTCCCACTTTGCGCCAACCGACGTTCGAGCCGCTGCTGATGTAATAATATGTCGCGCTTGGGGCAAGGTTGATCCCTTGTCCGTTCAGATTCGGAATCAGGACTTCCATTTGGTGGTTGAAAGTCGTCGTCGAGGGAATGTACGAGACATTTGCATCTGACGCCGGGAACAGCGTGGCGAACGTCCAGTAAGGGATGACGGTGATTTGCGTGCCCGCCGGGATCGTGCTGAGGCTGTCGCCGTTGAGGTCGATAGTCAGGGTGCTGGCATCGTTGGCAGTCACCGAGTAGAAGCTTCCCTCCTTGGGGTTGGTGGAAGAGGAGCTTGCCGCGAACAACACGTAATAGCGGGGAGGAGCAGCGTCGGTGTATCCGCTCGGCAGAGTGGTCGAGGGAGCGTATTGGCCCGAAGTGAAACCGGGCGACCCGGACACGGTGATCACATTGCCGCTGATGGAGGTGGCGAGGCCGGTGAAAGCGGGCGGCAGCGTGAAGGGCGGCGAAACATAGGTGTCAGAGTTCGCCAGGACACCGGTGTAATTGCCGCTCGCGTCGTAGCCGCCAACTTTCATGAAGCCGACTGGATCGGTTGCTGCGGTCGTCGTGCTCCCTGTATCGCTCGTGATCGGAACTACGGTGTTCACCGGGCGGGTTGTCGTGAGTCTCGGCTTTGACACCGCTTGCCCGAAGGAACGTGGCGCACCTGCCAGAGAAATCGAAACCGCGCCCAACAGCACGGCGGAAGAGAAAAGAGTGGGGACTTTCATAGGTTTGCTCACGAGGCGCGAGTGTTTATGGCAGAGGTTTGGTTGGAAAACAAGCAATTTTGGAGCGTAATCCATGCCAGAAAACGGGATTTTTGTAACGCTTTTGTAAGGGGAACTCCGCCGTTCAATGTGGTCGCGGGACCCCAGCTTTATCTGAATCAATGGAATGGTTGCGAATTGCGGGAAGCACGGGACGACTTATCTTCGATCAGGTTGCTCCATGCCTAGATTTTTAACCTGTGTCCGGCGTTTGCTGACGCTGCTGGCCAGCGCCGTTTGTTTTATGAGCCACGTTTCCGCCCGAGAGTTTCCTGCCGGTACGTTTCTGCCTGGTTCGAGACGGGAGCCGCGCGAACTCCATGATCTCGCCTACGTGCCGAACGGCGACCCCAACCAAAGGCTCGATCTCGTGCTGCCCACGCGAACCGGCGCGGAGACCGCCGGGGCACCGCTGATCGTGTGGATTCACGGCGGCGGCTGGGAACAGGGTTCCTACCACCAGAATCCTGCCCGCGCGATGACCGGGCGGGGCTACGCGGTGGCGAGCATCGGTTACCGGCTCAGTTCGCAGGCGAAATACCCGGCGCAGATCGAGGATTGCAAGGCCGCGATCCGCTGGCTCCGGGCGCATGCCGCGGTGTACGGCATCGACCCCGCGCGGGTCGGCGTGTGGGGAGCGTCGGCGGGCGGTCACCTCGCCGCGCTGCTCGGCACGACGGCCAAGGAACGGCGCTTCGACGTGGGCGAAAACCTCGACCAATCCAGCGCGGTGCGGTGCGTCATCGACAGTTTCGGCCCGGCCGACTTCTTTCACTGGGGCGACCCGCCGCTGCCGGCCTCCTACGACACGCCCAACACCGCGCTGGCCCGCCTGCTCGGCGGCCGGCTGGCGGACCACGAGGAACTCGCGCGGCTGGCGAGCCCGGTCACGTTCGTGGACAAGGACTCCGCGCCCTTCCTGATCATGCACGGCGAGAAGGACCCGGTCGTGCCCGCCCAGCAGAGCGTGGTGCTCGACGCGGCCCTGCGCGAGGCCGGGGTGGACTCCACTCTGGTCATCGTGCCGGGGGGCGGTCACGGGGGAGGGATGTTCAACGACGTGAGATACCTGCACCAGATGATCGCCTTCATGGACGCACACTTGCTCGGTCCGGCCAGGAAAGCCCGCTGAACGGCTCCCGGCACCCGGGGCCAACACGCCCCGAGCGGCGAAATGTCGCTTTACCCTATTGGCGGCACGGGGTATGCATTCACCGGGTCCATACCCTGATGAAAGCCCCCGCCACGTTCCTTTGGTTTGTCGCGGTTTGCGCGGCCGGGACCCTTCTGGCGATGCCCGTCGCGGCGAGGGCGCAGGACCCGTACGCGAGCAGCACGGACTTCGCCAAGTACGCCGAGCGGCTGCGCAACAGCGCCGTGCTCCAGATGCAGCCGCAGACCGCCGTTCCGGTCAACCCGTACCCCGTGCCCGGAACTGCCTTGGCTCCGGGGATGCCGTTCAACCCGGCGGTGCCCTATCCTTGGAAGACGAGGATCGTCACCACCCTGTTCTGGGTCGGCGAACCGGCCGGGACGAACAACCCGGTCAACAACGTCTCGTCGTCGTGGGACCTGGGCTGGGCGCAAAACTTCGGCGGGTTGGACGACCCGAACCCGGCGAACCGGCGCGAGTTCATCCCGGTCAAGTTCAAGCCGCGGCTGAATCCTTTTTACATCGCGCTGCCGTACAACGACGTGACCAAAGGCTCGACCAAACCGGAGTCGCGCCTCGTCATCCCGTGGTACGAAAACGCTTTCGTCGAGGAAGGCCGCAGCGTGTGCCGCGACCGCTGGATCGCGATTCGCAACCCGCGCAACCAGCGGATTTGCTACGCGCAGTGGAGCGACTGCGGACCGTTCCGTACGGATCATTGGCAATACGTCTTCGGCAGCGACCGGCCGCGGCCCAATCTGAACCAGGGCGCGGGCCTGGACGTTTCGCCGGCAGTGCGGGATTACCTTGAACTCAACGGGATGGACACGACGGATTGGAAGTTCGTGGAGTTCCACGAGATCCCGCACGGGCCGTGGTCGCTCTACGGAGCCAACAACACGTTCGTGCAACAGGGCCACGGGGCACCCGACCACGTGGCGGCCGCGACGGCGACGGCCCCGATCACGGCCGCACCCGGTCCGGCCGCGCAGGCTGCGAACGCCGGGCCGCAGGTGAGCGTGCATTGATCGGTTGCCTTTCATGGAACCTTTGCACAAGCAGGCGGTGCTCGACCTGTACTTCGTGGAAGCGCGGGCGCGGCGGATCGACCTCGCGGCGTTCCTCGACCGGGTGGAGCGCGCCTGGGCGAGGCTGACTACCGGCTGGCGGCGTTGCGCGCGGTCGTGGGGAAGATGGTCCGACAGCCCGACGGGACGAACGAGCGGGCGAAGACAGTGCTCCTGGCCCTGAGCGATCCGACGACCGAACCGCTGTCGGCGGCCACGACGAAGGGCGCGGCGGGGCGGAGGCGTTCGCGGATTACTTCCGGCAGTTGACCGAATGACGATCCATTGCGCTGTCCGCACCTCGAAATAGAAACCTACACCTGGGAGGTCGCCACACTTGTGCGCGGTTCCCACGGCCCGGTGCCGGAAGACGCCGCCGATGGTCCGGTGCTCCTCGCTCGGCGGACGTTGCCGGGGTTCGGGCCGACCTTGGAAGCGACGGACGTTTACAGATGGCTGCGGGCATTTTGCACCGGTTGAATCGCCGGGTGGCCCACGAAAAACAACGCCGCCAGCCCCGCCGCCCCGAGCGCCGCGCCGGTCGCGCACACCCCCGGCCAACCGTACGCCACCCAGGCCCGCGAACCCAGCGCCGACCCCGCCGCGCCGCCTAGAAAGTAGGTGACCATGTAGATGGCGTTCAGACGGTTGCGCAGTTCGCCGGATAAGCCGTAGACCCGGGTCTGGTTCGAGATGTGGCTGCCCTGCACGCCCGCGTCCATCACGACCACTCCCACCGCCAGCAGCCACAGGGATTGACCCGTCACCGCCATCAGGCCGAACGACCCGACGATGAGGCCGAGCGCCACGCCGTTCAGCGGCTTGGGGCCGATCCGATCCGCCAGGCTCCCGGCCACGACGGCCGCCGCCGCGCCGGCCGCGCCGACGAGTCCGAAGAACCCCGCCGTCTCGCTGCCGTAGTGTCCGGGGAGTGCCGCGAGGAAAAAGGCGAGCGTCGTCCAGAACGCGCTGAAGGCTCCCATCCCGAGCGCGCCGATGAGGGCGTGCCGGCGGAGGACCGGTTCGCGCAGCACCAGCGGCCACAGCGAGCGCAGCAATTCGCCGTAAGGCACCTGCCGCGCGGGGCGTTGGGGCGGCAGCACGGCGGCGAGCAGGCCGGCGAGCGCCAGCATCGCTCCTGCGGCGAGCCAGTAAACGGTCCGCCAACCGGCGTGCGCGCCCACGAGGCCGCTGAACGTGCGCGAGAGCAAGATGCCGATGAGCAGCCCGCTCATCACGAAACCCACCGTCCGGCCGCGCCGCTCCGGGCCGACGAGACCCGCCGCGTAGGGGACGACGAGGTGCGGCGTCACCCCGACGACGCCGGTGGCGAAGCTCGCCACGCCGAGCGCCGACACCGACCGGCACAGGGCCGTGCCCGCCAGCGTCACGGCGGAAAGCGAGACGATCAGGAGGATCAGCCGCTTGCGTTCGTGGCTGTCGCCGAGCGGGACGATGCCCAGCATCCCGCAGGCGACGCCGAGCTGGGTGACCGCGGCGGCGTTTGACACGGCGGCCTGCCCGACGCCAAAGGAGGTCGCCATCGCGTCAAGCAGCGGCTGGCAATAATAAATGTTGGCGACGGTGGCACCCGCCGTGCAGGCCAGCAGCCACAACAGCCAGCGTGGAAACGGCGGTTCGGCCGCGATCAAATTCATGGCGTCCGTCCCCTCGCACGTTCTGCGGACCGACCCAACGGAAATTTGGAGACGCGCCAACGGCACGGCCCCACCGAATGTATCGTTGCACTCCATGACAACGCCCCATCTGTTCAGCGAATTCCGGCTCAAGGACATCACCCTGCGCAACCGCATCGGCGTCTCGCCGATGTGCATGTACTCCTCCGACGACGGCCTCGCCAACGACTGGCACCTCGTCCACCTCGGCTCTCGCGCGGTCGGTGGCGCGGGGCTGATCCTCTGCGAAGCGACGGCGGTGACTCCGGAGGGCCGCATCTCGCCGCAGGACGCCGGGTTGTGGAACGACGCGCAGATCGAACCGCTCGCCCGCGTCAACCGGTTCATCGCGGCGCACGGGACGGTCCCCGGCATCCAGCTCGCCCACGCCGGCCGCAAGGCGAGCACGCAACGCCCCTGGGAAGGCCACGCGCAGGTGCCCGAGTCGGCCGGCGGCTGGCTGCCTGCCGGCCCGAGCGCCGTGGCTTTTGATCCGCCCAACGAACGTATACCGCACGAGTTGAGCCGGGAAGAGATTGCCGGGATCGTCGAGGCGTTTCGCACCGCGGCGGTCCGCTCGTTGGCGGCGGGCTACCAATGGCTGGAAATCCACGCCGCGCACGGTTATCTCGCGCACGAGTTTTTGTCACCGTTGTCCAACCACCGGACCGACGACTACGGCGGGTCGTTCGACAACCGCTTGCGCTTCACGCTGGAGGTCACGCGCGCCGTTAAATCAGTCTGGCCCGAGAGCCTGCCGCTGACGATGCGCATCTCCGCGACTGACTGGACCGAAGGTGGCTGGACGCCGGATGATTCGGTCGAGCTTGCCCGCCGGCTCAAGGACGAGGGCGTGGACCTGTTTGACTGCTCCAGCGGCGGTAACGTGCCGCACGCGCGCATCCCGGTCGCACCGGACTACCAGGTGTTCCTCTCGGAAAAGCTGCGCCGCGAGGCCGGCGTCGTCACTGCCGCCGTGGGCATGATCACCGAAGCGCAACAGGCTGACGCCATCATCCGGGAAGGCCGCGCGGACATGGTCCTGCTCGCCCGCGAACTCTTGCGCGACCCGTACTGGCCGCTGCACGCCGCTCAGGCACTCGGTGCGGACGGGCCGTTGAAGAACACCATCCCGCGGCAGTACGCGCGAGCGATCTGAGAAGGACGGGGTTGCCAGACCGGCGCGTCGGCGTCAGGTTGACCCACCCCCCCCACCCCCAGCCCTGCTTTATGAGTCAGATTGAAGACAAGCTCCACTCCCTCGGACACACGCTGCCGCCGCCCCCCGCGGGCGCGGGGAACTATCTGCCTTTTCGCCGCGCCGGAAATCTCCTCTTCCTGTCCGGCTCCATCTCGGTGAAAGGCGACGGCACGCTCGTGACCGGCAAGGCCGGCGGCGACAAGTCGATGCAGGAAGCGTACGAATCGGCGGCGGTCTGCGTACTTAACCAACTGGCCGTCATCAAAAGCGCGGTCGGTTCGCTCGACGCCATCAAGCAGGTCGTCATGCTCAACGGTTACGTGAACGTGACGCCGGAGTTCGTCGACGTGCCGCAGGTCATCAACGGCGCATCGGATTTGCTGGTGGCGCTGCTGGGCGACGCCGGACGCCACGCGCGCGCGGCGGTCGGCGTGGCTTCCCTGCCGAAAGGCGTGCTCACCGAGGTCGCCATGACCGTCGAGGTGGCCGGCAACGAGGGCGGCAAAACGCATTGACGGCACGCCCCCGGAGAAAACGCTGGAAATCCTGCGGGATTGCAGCATGGTCACGGCGCGCCGGACCTTTCCCAGGATGGGTGACAGAGTGGTCGATTGTGCACGCCTGGAAAGCGTGTGAACGGTAAAACGTTCCGGGGGTTCGAATCCCCCCCCATCCGCGCAGATCGTCAGGATGTGAGTTCTACTCGTTGAATGGGGAGTAGGGATAACCCGTGCCGTCCGGCTACCCGAGATCCCGGCTCCTCGCTCGGCGGCTCGAAACTTTCTTGTCCGCAACCGATCCGAGCAAAAAGGATAACCCCACCGTGATGCACCCGCTCAGCGACCTTTTCGATAACAACCGTGCCTGGGCGGGTGAAATCCGTCGGAGGGACCCGGAGTTCTTTGCCAGGCTGGCCCAACAGCAATCGCCGCGTTACCTGTGGATCGGCTGCTCGGATAGCCGGGTGCCCGCCAACGAGATCTGCGGGTTAGCGCCGGGAGAGATGTTCGTGCACCGCAACATCGCCAACCTCGTCGTTCACACCGACCTCAACTGCCTGTCGGTCATGCAGTTCGCGGTGGACATCCTGAAGGTAGGCCACATCATCGTCACCGGGCACTACGGGTGCGGCGGCGTCGGTGCGGCGTGGCGGCGTGAGCGCATCGGCCTGAGCGACAACTGGCTGCGGCACCTCCAGGATGTCCGGCACAAGCACGCAGACCGGCTGACCGCCCTGGACGACGACGTGAAAGCCGCCGACCGGCTCTGCGAGTTGAACGTCATCGAGCAGGTCCTCAACGTGTGCCACACCACCATCGTGCGCAACGCGTGGGAACAGGGGCAGGAACTCGCCGTGCACGGCTGGGTCTACGGCCTGCGCGACGGGCTAATCCGCGACCTCGGCGTGACCGTCGCTGACGGCAACCAAATCAATGCCGTGTACCAGAGTGCGTTGGCAGCACTTTCGTAGCGGCTTCCCTAATCAGGAGAACGCAAGATCGTCGTTCCAGGTTGTTCCAGCCTAATCTGCCGCCGTTTCCACCGCTTCCATGGTAGCTACATCGACTAAGATAAACCTTTCCCCTTGAACAACAATCAAGGTGCGTCCTGTCTCGCTGAGCATTGCCAGCTCGGGGTTGTTGACGGCGATGGTTTTGCCGCTAGGCAGGAACAACGTCACCGGCTCAAAAGGCGTGCGGCGGAGTTGGTCTCGAAGGGTGTCGCTGCTCACAAGTAGTAGCGGTGGAGCCGTTTTTGCCATTGCGCGATGCAGGGTTCGAACCTGCGACATCTTGCGTGTGAAGCAAGCACTCTACCACTGAGTTAATCGCGCTCTCGACTCTTCCGCAGAACTCGGAAGTGAGCACAATATGTCGTAGGACGCCGCGCCCGGCAAGCGGCAAATCGTTTTTGTCCTCGCCGCGACAAACAGAGAAACCCGTGCCGCCGCCGGATTCCGAAGTACGTTGTGAAAATGGATTGGCTCTGGGCAAGTCTGGGCCACGCCTTGCTCATGGCGTGGGAAACCTTCTGGGCGCTCGCGCTCGGGTTTGTCGTGTCGGCTGCCCTCCAGGTGTTCGTCTCGAAGGAGCAGATGGTCCGTCTATTCGGCCGCACCAACTTGCGCTCGATGGCGCTGGCCACCAGCTTCGGGGCGGCGAGTAGTTCGTGCTCGTACGCCGCCGCCGCCGCGGCGCGCAGCGCGTTCACACAGGGCGCGGCGCTCCTGCCGGCGCTGGCGTTCATGTTTGCTTCCACCAACCTGGTCATCGAACTCTGCGCGGTGCTCTGGCTGTTGATGGGCTGGCGCTTCGTGCTGGCGGAGTTCATCGGTGCCTTCGTACTCATCGGTCTGATGTGGGGACTGGCCCGTCTGTTTTTCCCGGAAGGTCTGGAGGAGCAAGCCCGCAAGAACGCGGAAGCCGCGGGCGGTAGAGAAGGGGATGATGACGGGTGCTGCCACCACGGTCACGCGGGGCACGAACAGGATAGTGGCACCGACACGGCGCAAGGCTCCCGGTGGACGGACTTGGCCGGCGCGTTCGTACTGGATTGGCAGATGCTCTGGAAGGAAATCACCGTCGGCTTCCTGATCGCCGGGTTCCTGTCGGTGCTCGTGCCGCTGGGGGGTTGGAAGGCGCTGTTCCTCAACGGCGGCCCGGGTTGGTTGCAGTTGATCGAAAACGCCTGCGTCGGTCCGCTCATCGCAGTGGCGAGCTTCGTGTGTTCGGTGGGCAACATCCCGCTGGCGAATCTGTTGTGGAGCGGCGGGATCAGCTTCGGGGGAGTCATCTCGTTCATCTACGCCGATCTCCTCATCATTCCGCTGGTGTTGATCTACCGGAAATACTTTGGAACACGCGCGGCCGTGTACATCAGTCTGGTGTTTTTCCTCTCGATGGCTGGCGCGGGCATCCTGGTGGACCTGCTCTTCGGCGCGCTGGGTTGGATTCCGACCGGACCGCGACCGCAGAGCGCGATGGCGGACATGCACTTCTCCTGGAACTATACGACCTGGTTGGACCTGGCGGCGCTCGGCGGCGGCACCGTGCTGGTCTGGCGGCATCTCAAGGCAAAAGGCGGCGGACCCCGGCCCGAAGCGGCGAGCCTCGGGCACACCGAACACGAGCACCACCACCATGGGGCACACGGGCATTGAACGACCGGTCGGCGCGCCGCCCATCGTTCCGTGGGCGGCGTACCTGCGGCGGACGGGTTTCGCCGCGTCAAACCGGTCGGCACAAGGAGGTGCCACGCACGCGCCGCGTTTCGCCTGGTGGCTGTGGCCGCATCTGCTCAGTCTCGACGCGCCGCTCGTCGCGCTGGTCTGGCAGGATTGGTGGAGCAGGGTGGGAAGCACGCCGCTACCCATCTCCCAACGGGCGATCCTCGGCCTCGGTGTCTGGATGATTTACCTCGCTGATCGCCTCGCGGACACCGCCCGCGGCCGACCGGGCGACGCCGCGACGGCCCGGCACACCTTCGCGGGAGCGCGGCGAATGCCCCTGCTTGTTCTGACGACTTTGGTCGGCGCGGGGCTTGTGTTGCTGGCACCGTCGACCCTGCGGTTCGGGCAATTTTGCGCCGGGCTGGTCCTGCTCGCGGCGGCGGGGGGATACTTCTGGGTGATCCACCGCCGGGATTCGCAGGGCTGGATGGCGTGGGTGCCGAAGGAAGCTGCCGTTGGTGGCCTGTTCGCGCTGGGCACGGCGTTCTTCCCGCTGTGCCACCCGTCGCCGCCGGCGGGACCGTTGCTCATCGCCGTGGTGTTCTTCGGGATGGCCTGTTTCCTGAACTGCGCCCTGATCACCTCGTGGGAGCGCAATCCTTGCGACCGGCGCGACCCGTTTTCCTTCCTCAACGCCTTTCCGCAGCTGGCCTCGTGCGGTCTACGGCCGCTGTGTTGGCTGTTGGCCGGGACGGCGGGCGGGGCGGGGGTGATGATGCACCGCAGCGTTTTCCTTCCCGTGGCGTTGGCCGCGCTGGCGCTGGGGATGCTCGACCGGTGGCGGCGGCGCATCGCGCCCGATGCCTTGCGTTTTCTCGCGGACGCGGTGCTGCTGACGCCTTGGGCCTGCGAGGGCATCCTCGCTGCCATCCAACCATGAAAATGATGAATCCTCCCTCGCTTTTCCACCGACGTTTCGTGTGGGCTTTCGTGGCGGCATGCGCCTTGGCGGTGAACTCCTCGCGGGTGCAAGACCCGGCGGCCGTGCCGTCGTCGGTCACGGTCCTGACCGGTGCCCACCTGATCGACGGCACCGGCCGGACGCCGGTGGACGACGCGTACCTCGTGGTCGAACACGGCCGGATCACCGCCGTCGGCAAGCTGAACGACGGCTTCAAAACCCCGATGGGAGCGACGGTCGTTGATGCGCGCGGCCGGACGATCATCCCGGGGCTCATCAGCGCGCACAGTCACCTCGGTCTCGTCCAGGGGGCATCCACCGCCGCCCCCGAGAACTACACCCGTGAGAACGTCGCGCGCCAGTTGGACCAGTACGAAGGCTACGGCGTCACCGCGGTGATGTCGCTCGGGGTCAACCGCGACGTTCTCTACACATGGCGCGACGAGCAGCGGCAGGGCAAACTCGGTGGTGCGGACATCTTCACGGCGGACCGCGGCATCGGGGTTCCCGGCGGCGTCCCGCCCTTCCCGCTGCCCGCCGAGCAGATCTACCGTCCGAAGAACGCCGAGGAAGCCCGTGCGGCCGTGCGCGAGACCGCCGTCCGTCATCCCGACCTCGTCAAACTCTGGCTCGACGATATGTTCGGCACACTGCCCAAGATGGACCCGGCGGTCTTCTACGCCGCCATCGACGAAGCGCACGCCGCCACCGACGAGGCGCACCGCCACGGCCTGCAGGTGGCCGCGCACCTGTTTTACCTCGACGACGCCAAGGCGCTCGTGGGCGCGGGTGTGGACATCCTTGCCCACAGCATACGCGACAAGCCGGTGGACGCCGAACTGATCGACGCGATGAAAGCCCGCGGGGTCGCTTACATCCCGACGCTAGCGCTCGACGAGTCGCAGTTCGTCTACGCCGAACACCCCCGGTGGATGACGGAACCTGCCTTCCGATTGGCCGCTGACCCGAAGCTCCTCGCCACCTGGACCAGCGAAGAATATGTCACCAAGACGCTCTCCAGTCCGACGACCGCCAAAAACCGCGCGGCGTTCGCGACGGCGTTGCGCAACTTGAAGACCCTCTCGGACGCGGGGATTCCGGTTGCGATGGGAACTGATTCCGGGGCGATGCCGACGCGCCTGACGGGTTGGGGTGAGCACCGTGAACTGCAACTGATGGTGGCTGCCGGGCTGACGCCGATGCAGGCCATCGTCAATGCGACGGCGGGTAGCGCGCGGGTCATCGGTCAGGAAGCGGACCGCGGCACCCTGGAACCGGGCAAACGCGCCGACTTTCTCGTGCTCGCAGCCGCCCCGCTGGACTCCATTGAGAATACCTTGTCCATCGACGCGATCTGGCACGGCGGAAAAGCGATCGTGCCGATGACGAAACGTCCCGTGGCCGATGCCGCCACCGGGCCCTGAATTGCTGCTTGACGGAATCGTGACGGCGGATGATCGGTAGAAGGTTCTGCGGGTGTAGTTCAATGGTAGAACGGCAGCTTCCCAAGCTGCA
>CAXTOX010000059.1:0-11244 GCA_964245885.1 uncultured Chthoniobacterales bacterium
GGGCGTAAGAAAACCCACGTGGGTTATTCGGATAGGCGGAAGGCGCGGGTGCCGCTCCCGAAACCTTCCCATTCCGTGCGGCCAGGTTCGTTGAAGTGCACGTGTGGATCGACCAGTCCCGGCAGCACATGGAACTCGCTGGCACCCAGATCCGCGTCGGTGCTGCCGAACACCGCCGTGCCCAAGGCGGTGATCTTCCCCTCTTTGATACCGAGGCCCAGCCTCTCCACGCTGGTCGGCAAGACCACGGAGGCACCGCGGATGATCAGATCAAAGTCGCTCATGAAAAACCGAGACGGGGAAAACAGAAGTCCTTGCGAGGAGGTGACAAACCCTGGCAGCAGCAGAATGCAGGCGAAAACCGGGAGCGCGGGATAATGAACCGACTTCTTTCAGGGTATCCATGAGATTCACCGTGCCGGAACCGGGTTCATCGCGGAAAACCGCCCGATTGTTGCGACGCGTCTTGCATTTGGCGGCGGCGTGGCAAGTTTAAGCGGTTCCCTCCGCCCATCCTCTGGCTGTCCAACCTCCTGATGAACTCTCCCGTCCCCGGTCTCCGCAGCCCCGCCGATCTCGTCGGTCCGCTCATCTACTTCGGCCGCATGCTGGATAAAATCCGCCTCCATCTCGAAGGCAAGCTGCCCGCCGCGTACGTGCCCAACCTCGGGATCGGCTTCGACGAGCGTTGCGTGCGTCTGCTGCGGATCTCCTACCGCGATCTCACCGACCACATGGCCGCACACCGCGACGCCAGCGACGATCAACTCCTCGCCTGGTCGTTCAACCGGGGGCGTCAGCCGGAAGACGACGAGATCGAGATTTGGAACGAGTTCATGCGCAAGCGCGCCTGGAACGACGGGATGACCGCGCGGCTCGCACAGCGCAAGGCCGAGAGCGGCTTCGGCCAGCGGGCAGACATCGAGACGTTTTTCCAGTACATCGACGCGGACGAAGGCCGGTTCTGAGACCGTTTCGAGCCGGTGAACCGCGCGGCTGACGGGCGATGCATTTTCTCGCTTTGTCCCGGCGCGCTTTTCCGGTTTAATGATCCCCATGCCGCTTTGCTGCATGTCTGCCGTCGTTCACACCCTGGCTGCCAACGGGGTGGACCCGCTGCTCTTCGCCTTCCGCGAATCCACCGTGCCGGGCAAGCTGATCCTGTTTTGCCTGTTCGTCGGGTCGATCTTCAGTTGGTCGGTGATGGTGACCAAGATCCGCGTCATCCGCTACGCCCGCCGCCGCACGGAGGAGTTCGTGGACCAGTTCCGCGCGGACCGTCAGCCGCTGCGCCTCTACGAGGACGGCATGCCCTACGACGGCGCGCCGTTGTACGAGGTCTATCTCGCCGGCTGTCAGGAAATGACCTTTCACCTGCTCGGTTCCTCGGAGGTGGACGATTCTTTCCACTCGCGCGTGGAGATCGCGGAAAAGATCACGCCCGCGCAGTTGCGCGCCGTGCAGGCCGTGATGGAACGCGCCGTCGGCGAGGAGGCGCTGCGGCTGGAGTCGCAGTTGATCCTGCTGTCCACGGCGGTCAGCGGCGCGCCGTTCCTGGGGTTGCTCGGGACGGTGTGGGGCGTCATGGACACGTTCACCGGCGTGGCCATCGCGGGCAAACCGAACCTCGCCGCGATGGCCCCCGGCGTGTCGGGCGCGTTGATCACGACGACCATCGCGCTGCTGGTGGCGATCCCGGCGATGTTCGGCTACAACTTCATCTTGACGAGCATCCGCGCGCTCATCGTGCAGATGGATAACTTCGCGGCGGAACTGGGCAGCGAGTTCGAGCACAAGTTCGTCAGCCACGGCGGGCCGAACTGGACCGCCCGGCTGGCGATGAAGTAGCCCGCCGATCCCGATGCGCCGTTTTTCCCAACGCGAGGGTTTGCACACCCTGAGCGAGATCAACGTCACGCCGATGCTCGACCTGTGCTTCGTGCTGCTGGTCATTTTCATGATCACCACGCCGCTGATGGAGAGCAACAACGACCTCGCCCTGCCCACCGGCAACGCGACCAGCCCGAACGCCGACCCGGACAAGGTCCACACCATCACCGTGGACCGCAACGAGGCGCTCACGCTCGACGGCCAGCCGGTGGCCGCGGCGCAACTCCGCGAACGGTTGGAAACGCTCCACCGCGAGAAGCCGGACGCGGCGGTCATCATCCGCCCGCACAAGGAACTGACCGTGCAAAAACTCGTCGGCGTCATGGACGCTTTGCGCGAAGCGCGGATCAGCAAGGTCGGCATCGTCACCGAGCAGGCGGGGAAATGAACAACTTGCCCGCGGAAGCCGTCTGCGGTGTTCGGTGCCTGCCTTGAGAGTTGTTTCTTCGCTTTTTGCCCTTTGACCCATGGACACCCACGGTCACTTCCGCCGCAACGTGGTACTGATCGCCCTGGGGCACGTGCTGGTGATCGGCGGGATCGTCTGGTGGGCGCTGCGGGCGGAGCAGCCAAAAGCCGAACAGGTGAACTGGCTGGACCTCGCCACCGGGGCATCGGGCGGCCCGGGAAACCCAGGCGGCGCACCGCCGCCGGACGAGAACGGGAACGCCGCTGCCTCCACGCCGGACGAGGACGAAAACGCCACGCCCGCGCCGCGTTCGTCGCTGCCGCCTTCCGAGGTCGACCGGGAGTTTGCCACGCACCGCGCCACGCCCACCCTCACCCCACCCCCAACTCCCAAACCCACTCCCACCCCGACCCCGAAGCCGACGCCTCCCCCGACGCCCAAACCCACGCCGACACCGACTCCCCCTCCCCTTCCGAAACCGACGCCCACCCCGACGCCCAAACCCACCCCGAAGCCGACGCCCAAACCCACGCCCACGCCCAAGCCGAAGCCCACGCCCACTCCCAAGCCGAAAACGAAACCGACTCCCAAGCCGACGCCCGAAGACACGCCGAAGCCAAAGAGCGACGAGCAGGCCAAATCCGGCAAGACCAGGGAAGACAAAGGCAAGACGGCATCCACCACCGAAAAGCCGAAGAAGTCCGACGCCTCCCCGTCGAAGTCCAAGCCAGACAGTCCCGAAACCGCCGCCAGGAAAGCGGAGGCCCTCGCCGCCCTGCGGGGTGACGGCGAAGGCGCTTCCACCAGCAGCGAACACGGCAGCGACGACAGCAAAGGCAGCGGCACGGGCAAAGGCAGCGGCCGGGGCACCGGGACGAGCGGCGAGGGCAGCGGCGATTCGACCGAGATCATCGCGGTTTACAACGAGATGATCCGCGACCGCTTCCACGGTCAATGGGACCAGCCGACGGTGGCCGGCGGCACGGCGGCGGGGAACGACGTGGCGCTGCTGACGATCCGCGTTGAAAAGGATGGCCGCATCTCCAAAGCCTACCTGTCTACCCCCTCCGGCGTGGAACAGATGGACTCCTCCGTGCGCGCCGCCGCCGAACACGTCAAAAAGATCGAACCCCTGCCCGCGGTCCTGGCCAAGAAAGAGTACTACGAAGTGACGATCAAGTTCAACCGGACGGAATGACCCCTTGAAAATCCTCGACACCGACCGCCTGGTTTTGCGCGAATTGGATACGCCGGACGCCACGTTCATCCTGGAACTCGTCAACGAACCCGCATGGTTGCGATACATCGGCGACCGCAGCGTCAGGACGTTGGCAGCCGCGCGCGATTATCTGCTCAACGGTCCGATGGCCTCGTACGCGCGGTGCGGCTTCGGGTTGTGGCTGGTCGAACTCCGGACCGACCAGACGCCGGTCGGCATTTGCGGTTTGATCAAGCGGGAGACGCTCGACGACCTCGACCTCGGCTTCGCGTTCCTGGCGGCGCACCGGCGAAAAGGTTACGCCTCCGAAGCCGCCCACGCGACGATGGCGCACGCCCGGTCGGCGTTGGGCGTGCGCAGACTGTTGGCCGTCACCTCGCTGGACAACGAGGACTCGCGCCGTTTGCTGGAAAAGCTGGGTTTCACCTTCGAGCGCACGGTCCGGCTGACCGACGACGCGCCGGAGGTGAACCTGTACGCCGCCACCATTTAGCAGCGAAGCTGCGGTCGTCCAACAAGGTCCGGTTGCCTCTCCGAGACAATCCAAACATCTCCGGCGAGGCGCAACGCGCGCACATCAAATTTCCAAGCTAAATCAGGATTGCCTCGGAGAGGCAACCGGACCTTGGACGAACGCCTGCGGCGTAGGTTTCAGCCTTTCCCCGCGTCCTCGCGCACGCTGAACTCCAGTTTCCAGCGTTCGTCGCCGACGGTGCTCACGCCCCAGAGTTCGAGCACGCCGAGTTCCGTGATGCGCGACTCCAGCCGCACCGGCACGATCCCGTCCTCCGCGCCCTGCGCGGCGGCGGGCAGCGTGGCCTCCAGCGAATCCGTCTCGGTCAACTCGTCTTCCGTCCAGCGGCGCAACACCTCGCCGGGTTGGTCCTGCGGGCGCACCGCCGAACTGAAAAACCGGAAGCGCGCCGGTTCGCCCACCACCAGCCCGATCTCGCCGCCGGGCACGTCCGCCGCCGTCCCCTCCTCCATCCCGAACGGCACCGTGCACACCGCCCGCAACGGCCGCGGCGCGCCGGGGATCGCCAGGCCCGCCGTTTCCACGCCGACGTAGTACGAACGCCCCACGCCGCCGCGAATCCGGATGCCCCGGCCGCCGGCCTTGAGCGCGCCGTAGTGCGCCGCGCCGCGCGCCACGGCGTAATCGAGGTCCGTGTTGCCTTCCAACACTTTCGGCCCCGCGCCGCCGTACCAGCTCCCGAGGGTTTCGAGCAGCCGCTGGCGCAACGCCCCGGCCTTGAGCACGCCGCCGTTGAAAAGCAGGTGCGTCGGCCGGGCTGCCCCGTGCTGGGTCAGGAAACGCGCGAGGTGCTTCGTGATCGCGGTGTCCGTCTCGAACGGCAGCCCGATCTCGCGGAACCCGCTGGCCCGCTGGCGGGTCGGCGCGGCGTCGGGCGCGCACTTCGGAAAGAAACCATCCACGAGCGACGCCGCAACCGCCTGCCGGTCCAACTCCACGGAAACGGTCCCGCCGATCAGCTTCCGCCCACGGCCGAGCACGCTGACGGGATATTTCTCGGGACCGTCCGTGGACAGGAGCGTTTCCTTCGCCACGCGGCACGCGTGCCACAGCGCGACGGACTGCCACGCGTCCACCTCCACCCCCTTTTGCGCGAACTCCGCCTGCGCGCGGAACGCCAGCGCGAGGTCCATGTTGTCGCCGCCGACGAGGAGGTGGTTGCCCACCGCCACGCGTTGCAGCACGAGTTCGCCGCCCTGCGCCTCCACGCCGATGAGCGAGAAATCCGTCGTGCCGCCGCCGATGTCGCAGACGAGCAGCGCGTCGCCCGCCGCGAGCCCTTTTCGCCAGCGGTCGCCGCTGTCGGCCAGCCACGCGTAGAGCGCGGCCTGGGGTTCTTCGAGCAGGATCAGGTCGGCGGGCAGCCCGGCGGCGAGCGCCGCCTCGCGGGTGAGTTCGCGCGCGCTGGCGTCGAAGGACGCGGGGACGGTGAGGACGACGTGTTGCCCGGCGATGGGTGCGTCGGGATGCGCGGCGTTCCAGGCGGCGGCGAGGTGTTCGAGGTAGCGGCGCGTGGCCTCGACGGGGCTGACCTTGGCGGCCTCGTTTTCCGGCGCGTCCCAGGGCAGGATCGGCTGGCGGCGGTCCACGCGCGTGTTGGCCAACCAGGATTTCGCGGCGGCGACGGTGCGCACGGGCGCGTCGGCCGCCTGTCGGCGGGCGAACTCGCCCACGGCGTAGTCGCGCCCTTCGGCCCACGGGAGCCGGTAGGCGGCCGTGTCTTCGAGCGCGGACGCGAGATAGAGGAACGACGGCAGCGCGGGCCGATTCTCCACCGTGGCCGGGGCGACGACCTGCGGGACCGGGAGCAGTTCGACGGGCGCGTGGGCGGACGGCGAGTCACCGCCGAGCCGGATGGAAGCCACGACGCTGTTGGTCGTGCCGAGGTCGATGCCGACGGCAAATTGAGCGCGGCTGGACATGATGGCGAAAGGTGGAGGCCGGGCGCGCGGGTGACGGTGCGATCAAAATTCGACTTCCGCCGGCGCGAGCACCCGGGCGGCGTCGGCCCTGCCGGTCCATTCGGGCACGTCGCTGCGCGTGGCTTTCCAGCCGGGGTGCGCCAGTTTGCCGCGCAACGGCCCCTGCCCCGGCACGTTGCCGACCAGCCGATACCGCGCGGGGTCGTACCCGGCGGGCACCTCTACCGTCCCGCCTTCGACGCCGGACTGGAGCGGTTCCACGCCGAACATCCGCTCAATCACCGCCGCGCTGTCCTTGTGCACGCTGCGCACCGCCGCGCCGATCTGCGCGTCGGAGTACCCTTCGACGGGTTCCTTGAGGAAATCCAGCAGGCGCGCCTCGCGTTGCAGCACGGCCAGCAGGCTCAGGGCATCGTGCCGCGCGGCGGCCGGCGCCGGCGCGGGAACAGGCACGGGTGCCGGGGTGGGCGTTTCCAATGTCTGGCCGTTCAACAACCGACGAACCTGCGCGGCGAAAGCATCGTCCGCGCAGATCCGCCGCAGGGCTTGGACGCCCAGCGAGAAGTTCTTGATGAGCGCCAGGCAAACGGCGAAAGCTACGGCGACGACCACGAGCGTCAGGAGGATGGCGGCGAAGGTTCCCATGAGACCGACTGCCTAGCGTCCGCCGCGCACCCTGTCAAATCCCGCCCCATGGAACCGCCCGAGCAATGGACCGCCGTTGACCGTTACCTGACCGCCCGCCTCGTGCCGTCCGACCCGATCCCGGACGCCGCGCTGGCCGCCCTGGAGAAGTTGGCGGAGGAGTTCGCTGAAGTCCGGGAGGCCATGGCAGTCGATACCGGTGCGGAGGGCCAGGATGGCGTGCGGTTGCTGTTCGTGGTCCTGCGGCCGGGGAAGGTGCTGGATGACGCGTTGCGCGCGGCGATCAACGCCCGGCTGCGTACTTGGGTTCCGAACGCGATCTACGCCGCCCCCGAACTGCCACGCACGCACGACGGCGGAAAGCACGAAGCGGTTCTCGGAAGCATCTTCACGGGTGGGTCCGTGGAGAACGCGAGTGACCGCGAGACGGTGGCGAACCCGGAGGCGTTGCGGTATTTCGTGGACCTGTTCAACAACCTCTGAGCAGGCGGCTTGCGCGCCAGTACAACTGAGCGGGCTGCCCCGTGTTTTCCAACACGGTGTGCCAGAGTTTGCGGCGGTTTTCATCGGACGAGCGAGGGACGTGGACGCAAAAGCGGCGAAAGGCAAAGGAGGCGTCTACTCGAAGTGGGGCGCGGAGCTTTTTTCGCGCGACGCCCGGTAACCGGCGAGCACGCGCGGGGCGTGGCCGTCGGAGAGCGCAGGCAGATCGTGCTCGTCGAAGAACGCGACGGCGGAAGTTTCGGCGGAAGCCGTCGCGCCGCCCCCCACGATCTCACCCGCAAACAGCAGGTGCGTGAACTCGTTGTCCCTCCACGGGTAATTTACGTATTCGTAACAACGCGAGCTGAATACTCCGAGCAGGCGGCGGACCGCGATCTCGAAGCCCGTCTCCTCGCGGCACTCGCGGCGGGCACACTCCGCCGGGGTTTCGCCGAGGTCCTGGCAACCACCGGGCAACGCCCAGAAACCGTTGTCCCGTCGGCGAACGAGAAGCACGCGCGCCCGCGCGTCGGTGACAAAAACGTCACAGCCCACAAAGGGCGTCACGGGACGGGGCATGGTGTATCCGGTGCAACCCGTGCGTTTTCGGCTGACGCCAGCCAGCGGCAGCGCCTGCTTGCGGGTCACGCCGCTACGCGGCCCACGACCGCCCTACTGGCTGCCGCCGATGCGCGGGTCGTTGGCCAGCGCGCCGAGACCGCCCTTGTTTTCCCAACCCTGCGGCTTGTTCCAGGGAACGTCGCTCACGCGGTCATCCTTGGACAGCATCGCCGTCCGGTCGATGGGCATGTCTTCACCGGTCGAACACCCCGACAACAAGCCGACCGCACCCACGGCAACCAAGCCGGTCAACAGCACACGGCGACCGGCTCCGGCCGCCAACCACAAAGACAATTTTTTCATAGCGAACGTATCAATCTGCTAGCTTCCTCCCGAGAAAATCACCATGTCACCTGCCTGCACGCTGATGCCGGCCGGGACGGAGTTCGGCACGATGTCCGCGATGGACTGCGAAGGCTCCACCGATGTGACGCGCACTCGGCCGACCAGGCTGTTGCCGCGCCGGATCACCATGGTCTCGTTCGAGTTGATGCCGCTGCGTCCACCCAGGTTGAGCACGACAAAGTTCCAGTTGCGGTCCACCGCCAGCACTCGACCCTGGAGACCGTTTTTGGCCTCGGCGGTCTCACGCATGGCGATCTGGCGCCGAGCCGCCTGCGTCTGCGCCTGCGCGTTCTTCAACTGGCCTTCCAAGCCATCCTTGATAACCTGCAATTCGGCCAACTGATGCCTGGCTTTGTCGAGTTCTTCGGTCACGCCCGGCGCGGCGACGGCAGCCGGGGGTGGGGTGGCGACGGCCATTTTCTGGTTGAGCGTGTCGATGTCCGCCTGCTTGGCTTTGATGCTATCATTGGCTGTCTCGACCTGGGCCTTGAGGCTCGCAACCTCCGTGGCGGTCGTGGCGACCTGCGTTTGCAGGTCATACACCTTGGATTCAGCCTCGGTCCGGGCGGCTTCGGCCTTCTTCTGCGCGTCCTTCGCCTTGACCGCATCGCTCTGGGCGGTGGTCTGAGAGGCTTTCACGGAAGCAACCTCCGCCTGCTTGTCGGCCAGTTTGCCTTTGTTCAGGTAACCCAGCCCCGACGATCCCACCAGGAGGATAGCCGAGACGATCAGCATGAGGGAAACCTTGGACATGTAAAGCAAGGAGGTAGCGTTTTTGCCGTCGGAGCACCGCGAGAGCAGCCGGGACGCGGGAAAACACCGGACTCGTCGAGAAAATTGCTCTGTAAGTAACGGAAAAACCTTTCCCCACGCAAGCCCTTTGCTCGTGCCGGACGAGATTTTCCTGTAAATTTCGGTGTTGCGGCCGGTCCCGAGGCGGGTTTTAGTGGCTGCGCCAGGGACGATGGACTTAAGCCGGGCAAACCCCGCCAGGGCCGGAAGGCAGCAACGGTAGTCTGAGCTTGCTTGCCGTCGCTCTCTGGTCTTTTTCTTTCCCGTCTGTACCCGCCGGGCCGGGCGCTCTCACATCGACCCCATGGAAATCCTCGTCACCGGCGGTGCCGGCTTCATCGGCTCACACCTGGTCGAAGCCCTTCTCGCCGCCGGTCACCAGGTGGGCGTGCTGGACGATTTCAACGACTTCTACGACCCGCAGATCAAGCACGCCAATCTCGCCGCCGTCTGCGACCAGATGGAAATCCACCACGTCGATGTGCGCGACGCCGCAGCGGTGGCCCGCGCCGTGGGCCGAGGGCGCTACCGGACGATTTTCCATCTCGCCGCGCGGGCGGGCGTGGGGCCATCCATCGGCGAGCCGCGCCTGTACGTGGACACGAACATCACCGGCACGCTCAACCTGCTCGAAGCCGCGCGCACGGGCGGGGTGGAGCGGTTCGTGTTCGCCTCCAGTTCGTCGGTGTACGGGCTGGCCCCGACCGTGCCTTTCCGCGAGGATATGCCGCTCTGGCAGACGATCAGCCCCTACGCCGCCACCAAGCTGGCGGCCGAGCAGCTTTGCTCCAACTACGCGCACCTCCACGGGCTGCGCGCGGTGTGCCTGCGGTTTTTCAACGCCTACGGCCCGCGCCTGCGGCCGGACTTGGCGATCCACCAGTTCACCAAACGCATCCATCGCGGCCAGGAGATCGAGGTCTACGGCGACGGTTCCTTCCAGCGGGATTTCACCTACATCGACGACACGATCCAGGGGGTGATGGCGGCGCTGACGTACAAAGGGCCGATTTTCGACGTGTTCAACCTCGGCGAGTACGCGACGACGAGCGTCTCGGAGTTGATCGCGCTCATCGAGCAGGCCGTGGGTAAAGAGGCGTCGATCCGCCGCCGCCCTCCCCGGCCCGGCGACGTGCCGCGCACCTTCGCGGACATCTCCAAGGCGCGCGAACTCCTCGGCTACGCGCCATCCACGCCGATCGCGGAGGGCATCCCGCGCTTCGTCGAATGGTTCCTGGCCGCAGCGCAAACGCCACGACGAGATACCCCGCTGCACGAACCCCGGACGGTCGGTTCGCTGGCCTGAACGAGTATGAACGCGGGACGCTTCCCGGCCGACAGCGTGATGGCGCTTTTGCAGGCGTTCGTGCGCGTGCCGAGCGTCAACCCGGCCGGCGACCCCGGCGTAGACGCGGCGGACACCGGCGAAAAACGTTGCGCGGAACGCGTGGCCGAAGCCCTCGCGGACCTGGGCGCGCAGGCAGAGTTGCCGGAAGTTCTGCCCGGCCGTCCCAACGTCGTGGGCATGCTCCCGACCGACCGCCCCGGCAAGCCGAAGCTGCTGCTGTGCCCGCACCTCGATACGGTCAGCGTGCGCGGCATGACGGTCGATCCCTTCGCCGCCGAAAGGCGCGACGGCAAAATCCACGGCCGCGGCACGTGCGACACCAAGGGCACCATGGCCGCCATGCTCTGGGCCTTGGCGGAACTCGGCCGCGACGCCGTGGCGCGCCTCGGGCACGAGGTGTGGTTCGCCGGTTTGATGGACGAAGAGGCAGGCAACCGGGGAGCCTACGCGCTGGCGAAGGCGTTCCCGGACGCCGCCTTCGCGCTGGTGGGCGAGCCGACGCGCTGCCAGATCGTCCACACCACCAAGGGCGTGACGTGGCTGCGGCTCAAGATCCGGGGACGCGCGGCGCATTCGGCCTCGCCGCACCTGGGCGACAACGCGATTTACAAGATGGCCGACGCCATCCGCGCGGTGCGCGACGAACTCCTCCCCGCCTTCGCCGCTGAACCTGACCCCGTGCTCGGCGCGGCGACGGCGAGCGTGGGTGTCGTCGGCGGCGGCAGCAAAATCAACATCGTACCCGAGACCTGCACGGCCGAACTCGACCTGCGCACCGTTCCCGCGCAGGACCGGGCTGGTTTTGTTGACGATGTCGGCATCTTGTTGCGTCGGGCTTGCCCGGACCTGGAAATCGAGCATCTGCGCAGCCACCACCCGTTGCGCACGGCGACGGATCATCCGTGCATCCGCGCACTGGAAGCGGCCGGCGGGCGTCGCGATCCCCCCGACGGGCGACCGGCCGTCGACGGGATCCCGCGTCGCCCTCGCCGCCATCGACGGCTGGATCTCACGAGATCCGGTCGAGGGTTTTCG
>CAXTOX010000059.1:11254-22883 GCA_964245885.1 uncultured Chthoniobacterales bacterium
GGACCTGGAAATCGAGCACGTCCGCAGCCATGCGCCGCTGCACACTCCGCCGGACCATCCGTGCGTGCGCGCCCTGGAAGCGGCCGGCGGGCATTGCGTGGGCGCGCCGTGGTTTTGCGACGGCAGCGTGCTCTCGGCGGCCGGGATTCCCGCCGTGGCCGCCGGGCCGGGCGACATCGCCCAGGCGCATACCGCCGACGAATGGCTCGCGGAGGACGAACTGCTCGCGGGGGTGGAGTTTTACAAGCGGTTCCTCGCACGGGTGTGAGGGGGGCAGAAAAAAACGTCCGGGCGGCGGTCAGATGGAAAGCCCCGCGCGGGAACTGGGCCTACTGGGCCTCGCAGGGGATTGTCTGGAGCCTGCTGTCGGGGTTCATCCGGCGGCGGCTGTACGGCTTTGAAAACGTCAAGCAGGTTTCGCGGCGACGGGCGGCGTTTATCCTGGCGTCGAGCCACATCAGCCACTTCGACGGGCCGATCCTGACCATGACCGTGCCGGGAGTCATCGACTGGCTGACGGGGGCGGAGTTTTTCCTGCCCTACGGATTGGGTGCCTGGATGCGCCGATCCGGCGGGTTACCCGTTCGTGAGGACGGAAGCGTGCTGGCTACGGTGCGCGAGGCCTTGCGGCGGCTGCGGGGTGGACGGGTGCTCGGCATCTTCCCCGAAGGCGGCATTCGCAGCGGTCCGGCGTCGGTCCTCGAAGGCGGACCCACGAGGCGGGGAACCGTCTGGTTGGCGCGGCGGGAACACGTTCCCGTCGTGCCGTGCGTGATCCTCGGCCTGGACCGTCTGTACGTCGCGCGCCACTGGCGGCCTTGGCGCGGACGCGTGCCGGTCTGGATCGGCTTCGGACCGGCGATCCGGCCGGAGGAATGGGCCGACGCCTCCCCCGACCTGCTCGGCGAAAGGCTCCGCTCGTTGTACGCGGAGATGAAGCAGGCGTTCCACCTGCGGCCCGACGATCTGCCGATGACCGCGCAGGAGCGGCAAGCGCAAAGCTGAGGTTTGCCCTTGGCAAAGCGCGGCCGTTACTTGGCCGGTGGCAGGCCCGCCGCCACCCTCTTCTGTTGGATGAAGGTGAGCATTTCGTTGCCGAGGGCTGCCATGTTGCCCTGTCCGCGCGAGTTCGCGTACGTCTCGTATTCGCTGATCTGCGCGTGCCAGTACCCCTTCCAACTCGCGCTGCCCGTCGGCGGTTCGCCTCCGCGTTTCTCCTGGGCGATCTGGTACGACAACGTGTCTTTGAGCGCGCGCAACGCGCCCCCGCCGGAACCATCGTCCGCCACCGTTGGAAAACATCCGGCCAACCACGGGCAGAGGAAAAACAACAGGGTGCGAACGGTGCCTTTCATCGGTCCATCATGGCATCGGAACGCGCGGGCGCGCAAGGCGCTTGATCAAACGCGCGCTCCTGCCTACAACTCTGCCGGGACTCGGTGGCACCTCGGCATCCGTATCGTCCGAGCCTGCCCTCATCATGCCGCCGCGCCATCTCCAACGCACCATCGACCAGCCCGCGCTGCCCCCGGCTCCGCCGTGGCGTTCGCGCGCGGGAGCGTGGGCGGCCGACGCCATCACGCTCGGCGTGCTCAACCTCGTGCAGACCCGCCAGGGTCGCCGGCACGTCACGACCCCGGAGGAGTTCGCCGCCTACGCCGCCGCGCACGCAGATGATACCCTGGAAGACTACTATTCCCTGCCGCCGGACACCGGCGCGGACGAAGCCATCCTGCCGCCCGCCGACGCCGCGCCGCGCCTGGACCGCGAGGGCCTGCCCGTCGGCTACCCCGTCACCTGGCCGAGTCCGCATCCGAGCGGGTTCGCCGCCAACGACCGTGCGCGGGTAGACTTTTATCCCGTGGGCGGACACTGGCCGGGAGCGCCCACGGTGTTCCTGCTCCACGCGCTCATGTCCACCAGCGACCTCGGCTACCGGATGTGGGCGCGGGCGTTCGGACGGCGCGGCTGGAACACGTGTTTCGTCCACCTGCCCTATCATTACAGCCGCCGGCCGCCGGGGTACTTCAACGGCGAACTAGCCATCGGCAGCGACATGCTGCGCACCGCCGAGGGGCTGCGCCAGGGGGTCAGGGAATTACGCCAACTGCGCCGTGCCTTGCGTCAGGCGGGCGCGCGGGAGTTCGGGTTGTGGGCGACGAGCTACGGCGGCTGGATCGGCTCGCTGTGGAGTTGCGTGGAGAGCGGTTTCCGGTTCATCGCGCTCGTGCAGCCGATCATCGACTCGCTCGACGTGATCTGGCGCAGCCCGGCCTCGCGCTCCATCCGCCGGCAACTGCGCCGCACCGGGGTCAACGCCGGCTCGCCGGGGATGCCGACGCTCATGCGCCTGGGTTCGGCGTCACAACACCAACCGCTCGACGACGCACGGCGCGTGCTCCTGCTGGCCGGAGATTATGACACGGTCGTGCCGCCGGAGTCGCTGCACGCCCTCCACGAACGCTGGGCGGGTTCACGCTTCGTGCGCGGGCCGCAGGGGCACCTCGGCTTCACGCTCATGCCCGAGGCGTTCCGGCAACTGGAGAGCGGCGGCTTCCTGCAACCCTCCGACTAGACCACCGGTCCGCTGCGCGCGCCGCCGCGCCCGATGAAGTAGTACACCAACGCGCCGAGGAAGTGCAGAAACAGCACCACCAGCACCCACACGATTTTTTCCGTGTCGCGCAGACGCGGGCTGACGAGGGCGTCAATCAACATCCACAGCCAGAAGATCGAGGTGATTAGCCCGATGAGGCTGCCGACGAGTCCCAATCCGAGGAAGGCGAGCATGTCCATGTGCAGTAGAAGACCCATAAGTTTGCCACTCTTTCGCGGCTCAGGCCCCTCCCGGCGGTAAGTTTCCGCCGGCTCGCCGCCTCCGCACGAGCGCGAAGTACAAAATCGCACCCAGAAGATGCGTGAACAGCAGTACCACCACCCAGATCAGCTTCTCGTTGTCCGGCAGCCTTTTCTTGGTCAGACAGTCCACCAGCATCCACAGCCAGAAGGCCGACGTGACCAGCCATAGCACGGTCAGCCCCAGGAAAGCCAAGCCGTCGGGAGCGTGCGAGGATTGTGCCAGTTGCGCGAGCATCCACCCGCGTTTTAATTGGGCGTCCGACCCATCGCAACCTTTTCCTTCCGCGCCATGAGCGAACCGCCGCAAACCGTGACCGCCGCCAAGACCGCCATCACTCCCCGCCGCGACCAGGATTTCCCCGAGTGGTATCAGCAGGTCGTCAAGGCCGCCGACCTCGCCGAAAACAGCGATGTGCGCGGCTGCATGGTCATCAAGCCGTGGGGCTACGGCGTGTGGGAAAACATGCAGCGCCAGCTCGACCGGATGTTCAAGGACACGGGCCACAAGAACGCGTACTTCCCGCTGTTCATCCCGCTGTCCTACCTCGAAAAAGAGGCGTCGCACGTCGAGGGTTTCGCCAAGGAATGCGCCGTCGTCACGCACCACCGCCTGGAGATCGGCCCGGACGGCAAGATGCGCCCCGCGCCCTCCGCGCAACTCACCGAGCCGCTCGTCGTCCGCCCCACGAGCGAGACGATCATCGGCGCGTCCTACGCCAAGTGGGTGCAATCCTACCGCGACCTGCCTATCCTCATCAACCAATGGTGCAACGTCGTGCGCTGGGAGATGCGCACGCGGCTATTTTTGCGCACCGCCGAGTTCCTCTGGCAGGAGGGCCACACCGCGCACGAGACCGAGACCGAGGCGCGCGAGGAGACCGACCGCATGCTCGAAGTGTACGAGACCTTCGTGCGCGACCACCTCGCCGTGCCCGTCTACGCAGGCGAGAAGACGGCGGGCGAACGCTTCGCCGGCGCGGTGCAGACGCTGACCATCGAAGCCATGGTGCAGGACCGCAAGGCGATCCAGGCCGGCACGTCGCACTTCCTCGGGCAGAATTTTTCCAAAGCCTCGGGCATCGAGTTCCTCGGGCGCGACAGCAAGAAGGAATTTGCGTGGACGACGAGCTGGGGCATGAGCACGCGGCTGGTCGGCACGCTCATCATGATGCATTCCGACGACGACGGCCTCGTGCTGCCGCCCCGCGTCGCGCCGACGCACGTCGTCATCTTGCCCATCACGCCGAAGGAGGAAACCCGCGCCGCCGTGCTCGCAGCCGCGCACAAGCTCGCCGCGCGCATCCGCGAGGAGATCTTCCACGGCGCGCCGCCGGAGGTGGAGATTGACACGCGCGACCTCAACGGCGGCGTCAAGAATTGGGAATGGATCAAGAAGGGCGTGCCAATCCGCGTGGAGATCGGGCCGCGCGACCTGGAAAAAGGCACGGTCGCGGTCACGCGCCGCGACAAGGGTGTGAAGGAAAAGGAGTTCCTGCCGATGGAGGAATTCGCCATGCGCGTGCCGGGCATCCTGCAAGCCATCCAGACGAACCTCTACGAACGCGCCCTGGCGTTCCGCGACGCGCACACGCGCGACATCGACACGACGGAGGAGTTCTACGAGTTCTTCACCGCGAAGAACCCTGACCGGCCAGAGATTCACGGCGGGTTCGCGCGGGCGCACTGGGACGGCACGGCCGAGAGCGAGGAGAAGATCAAGAATGACCTCAAGGTGACGATCCGCTGCCTCCCGCGCGACGCGCAGGAAGAGGAAGGCCGCTGCGTCGTCAGCGGTCGGCCAAGCCGGCGGCGGGTGTTGTGGGCGAAGTCGTACTGAGAATTTTCACATGCCTCCGATCTGCCTAGACCCGGTTGCGCGCGTCGCAGAACTGTTGTCCGGCGGCCAACGCGTGCTCCTCGGATTGACCGGCGCGCCGGGCGCTGGGAAATCGACGCTGGCGGCGCGGCTGCACGACCGTTTCAGCGAAGTGGCAGCCGTCGTCCCGATGGATGGCTTCCACCTTGCCAACGCCGAGCTGCGTCGCCTGGGCCGCAGCGGGCGCAAGGGCGCGCCGGACACCTTTGACGTTGCGGGCTTCGTGGCGCTGTTGCGGCGGCTGGCGCGGCCGGCGGCGGGCGAGACGGTTTACGCTCCGGCCTTTCACCGCGAGATCGAGGAAGCCGTGGCCGGTGAAATCGAAGTCTCCGACGAAACGCGGCTCGTCATCACCGAAGGAAATTACCTTCTGCTCGGCGGCGCGTGGCAGGAGGTGCGTTCCCTGTTGGACGAAGCGTGGTTCGTCGAAGGCGGCGAGGCGCAACGTCGGGAGTGGCTGCTTGCGCGGCACGTTGCCTTTGGCCGGACGCCGGAACATGCGCATGCCTGGATCGCCGCGACCGACGAGCCGAACGCCCGGTTGATCCACGCGTGCCGCGACAAAGCGGACCGGATTGTCCGGCCTGATGCGAACGTTTGCTGATCTTCTGGAGCGGGTTGCGCTTGTGTGAGCCTCGGCCGCGTCAGCGGCGTCCAAACACCGGGTTGGGACGGCTCTCCGAGCGGTCCCCAGATTTTCCGGCGGGGCGCGTCGCGGGCACCACGGTCATCCAAGCCAAATTTGGGACCCGTCGGAGACGCGTCCCTACCCGGTGTTTGGAGGCCGCAAGCGCGGCCAGCTTGGGAGCTTGCCGCTGCAAAACGCCCTGCAAGCAGGATTTTTTGCGGACCGGAGATTGAATAGTCCGGCCGGGGCAGCGTCTATGTGGATGATCCCTGACGGATCATTCGTTTCCACTCAAACTGACATGAAAAAACTGCTCCTCCTCGGTGCCGCGCTGTTCAGTCTGTGCGCGGTTGGACAAACCGCCCGCGCGGGCGACGACGGCCCGGCGTATTCCTACGACCGGCCCGCGCCGCGCTACTACGAAGGCCGTGTGGCCGAACGGCCCTATTACTGCCCGCCGCCCCCGCCGGTCTACTACGCCCCGCCCGTCGTGGCGTTCTACGGCTACCCGCGTTACCACCGCCGCCATTACCGCCCGTACGGCTATGGCTACCCGTACGGCTACGCACCGGGGGTGCACATCGGGGTTGGTTTCTAGCTAACCCTCCAGCGGTCTCAAACCAGGGTCGGCTCTTCGGGCCGGCCCTTTTTTGCGGATGAAACCTTCCACGCCAATCCGCGGGTCGCGCCGCCGCGCCAGCGTCACCAGACGCTGTCCCACACGCTCGAAGTCGTCCGACGCTTCCGACAAGTACAACCATTTTGGCAACACCAGGTGCGGTGACAGGGCCGGAAACTCGGCGCACAGAGAGTCCTGGAACGTGCGTCCCGTGCAAACCAACACGCCGCGCCACGGTCCCACCTTGGCGAAGAAGACCATCTGCATCCGACCGTCCAGATAGACCGCCTTGCCGCCGAACATCGCTTTCAGCAGGAACGACGCGTCCGCTTCCAGCGGCTCCCAGAGCCACGCGTAACGGTGCGCCGACCGGACGCGCGGCTCGTCGTCGAAGCCACGCCGGTTCACACGCGCTGGCTCCCGGCGAGGATTTCCGTCAAGACCTGCTCGCTGGTCGCCCCTTCGGCCTCGCCCTCGAAGTTCAGGATGAGGCGGTGCCGCAGCGACGGCAGCGCCGCCTTGTCGATGTCCGCCCGCGAAACGTGGAAGCGGTCGTCGAGCAGCGCGTAGATCTTCGCCGCCAAGATCAGCGCCTGCACCCCGCGCGGACTCGCGCCGTAGCGCACGAACCGCTTCGCCAGCGGGGCGGCGGCGGCGTTCTCGGGATGGGTGGCCAGCACGAGCGCGATGGCGTGGGCCTGCACCTCGCGCGTCAGCGGCACCTCGCGCACGACCCCGCGCATCGCCAGGACCTCCGCGCCGTCGAGCACCTTTTCGATGCGCGGCGTGTCCGTCTGCGTCGTGCGGTCGAGGATGGCGTGCAGATCGTCCGCCGTCGGGTAGGTGACCTTCAGCTTGAAAAGGAAGCGGTCCAACTGCGCCTCGGGCAGCGGGTAAGTGCCTTCCATTTCGAGCGGGTTCTGCGTGGCCAACACCATGAAGGGTTCGTCCAAACGGTGCGTCTCGCCCGCGACGGTGACGTGTCGCTCCTGCATCGCTTCGAGCAGCGCGCTCTGGGTCTTCGGCGTGGCGCGGTTGATCTCGTCGGCGAGGAGGATGTTGGCGAACACCGGGCCGGGTTGGAACTGGAAGCTTTTTCTCCCGTGCTCATCCTCGCGGATGATGTTCGTGCCGATGATGTCCGAGGGCATGAGGTCGGGCGTGAACTGCACGCGCGAGAACCGCGCGTTCACCGCCTCGGAGAGCGTGCGCACGAGCATCGTCTTACCTAATCCCGGGACACCCTCCAGCAGGACGTGGCCAGCGGCGAAGAACGCCACAAGCACGGACTCGATGATCTCGCCCTGGCCGACGATCATGCGTCCGAGTTCATCGCGGATGCGCCCGAAGCGGCTGTGGAACTGGTCGATCTGCGCGGCGGAGTCATTCATGGGGAAGGCAGAAGGCAGAAGGCAGAAGGCAGAAGTTCAGAATACTGAAGGCACTCATCCAACGAAGCGAACCGACTGGTTCCCTCTGGACTTTTGCCTTCTGCCTTCTGCATTATTCTTTTGGCCGGATGTTTTCAAAGTAGCGCCGGATGTAGAAGCGCGAGCCGAGCGGGATGTTTTCCTGTTCGACGGTTTCCTGCGCGGCGGGGGCCATCGCGTCGTAGAGTTCCTTGTAGCGCCGCTCCGCCCTCGCCGGGCTGCCGCCGCCGGCCGCCGTGAGTTCCTGGAGGGACTCGCCCTCCCCGAGCAGACCTTCCAGACGCTTGGCGTCGCCCTGTTTGGCGGCGGCGGACCGGTCGCCGTAGAGCTTGTCGGGGTGGCCGGCGTCGTGCTCGCCGCCGGGCATCCCGGCGGGCTGCTGGCCCGGCAGCGGGTTCCCGGAGGGCTGCTGGCCGAACGCTTCGACCATGGCCAGCGATTGCTGCCCCTCGCCTTGCCCATTTTGGGATTGGCCCGGTGACTTGCCGTCGCCCGGACGCAGACCGTCCTTCATGTTTTCCAGTGCGGTGATGAGGTCCTGAAGCTGTTTTTCGGTCATCGGCTGCCCACCTTTGCCGTTGGCGGCCCGCTGCGGCGAACCGCTGCTGCCCTGGCCGTTCTGACCGGCGCGGCGCAACAGATCGGCCAGCCGCTGGAGTGACTGCTGGCTGAGTTGCGGCTGACCGGACTGCGCTCCCTGCGCGGCCTGTTCCATCTGGCGGGCCACCTCGTTTTTTTCCTGTTCGGTGAGCTTGGCGGCCTGTTCCTGCATCGACTGGGCGAGTTGTTGGAGCGCCTGCGAGGCGTTGCCTTGCTGTTTTAGTTGTTCGAGGAGTTTCTCCAACTCTCCGGCGACCTGTTCGAGGTTGCCGCTTTTGAGCGATTCGGCGGCGGCACGCGACGGCTCGCCGCGCGCCAGGGCGGCGGCGAGCGCGGACAACTCGCCGGGCGAGATTTTGCCCTCGTGCTGCGCCTGCTTCATGGCGTTGAGCATCGCTTCGAGGGACGAAATTTCCTTCAGCGCACTCTTGAGGCGTTGCTCGTCGGGCTGGCGTTCCTCTTGCTTGAGGCGCGCGGCGCTTTTCTTCATCTCGTCGGCGATCTTTTCGAGTTCGGGCTGGCTGGCCTTCGGGTCCTGACGCAGCCGCTCGGCGATCTTTTCGAGCGTGTCGGCGCGGCGGGCCACGGCGGCTTCGAGCGCCGGGTCGCGCGGCGGCTGGCCGATGCCGAGCGCGACGTAGAGCGCCAGCGTCGCCAGCGAAATCAGTGGCACCGGCGCGAACCAAAACGCCCGCGGCAAAGCGACGGGGATTACCGGCCGGGGGTCGAACGTCTCGATGAACCGCGAGCACTCCGCCAGCGCGCGTTCCTCCATCGGGGTCCGCGTGGCGGGTTGGCGCGTCGCGAGGGAGTAGGCGGTCTGGAACCGGTCGTGCGTCCGCGCGTGATGATCGATCATCAACGCCGTGCGCCAGAGCGACCGCACCGTGCCGGGGAGGCCGAAGGTCGTAAAGAGCGCCGTCACCAACGGGCCACCACCGAGGAGAAGGAACGCGGAAAGCCCGTCCACCACCGGACGCCCTGCAAAGAACCGCACGACTCCCCACAACAGCAATGCCATGGCCCCACAAGGGAGAAAAATTCCGTACGACCAGACGAACACGCGCGCGCGCCAGCGTCGCCGCACCGCGCGCAAGCGACGCTCGATCCAGCCGGCGGCAGGAGGCGCGGCAGCGAGGGCAGCAGTCATCCGCTGCCAAGGTAATGCAAATCGCGGAATCGGAAACGCAAAAGTCCGGCGGCATCAGCGTCCCTTCCCATCCGCGAAAATCTGCGTAATCTGCGGACCATCTCCCTCGCCGCCGCTCTCCATGAAGGTCGAAGTCCAATTTTTCTCCCGCTTGCGCGACCTGGCGGGCGATTCGCGGCTTGAACTCGACCTGCCCGACGCCGCCACGGTCGGCGACGCCCTCGCGCGGGTGTACGCGGACCATCCGGCGATCCGGCCGTGGGACAAACACTTGCTGCTCGCGGTCGGGTTGGAATACGTCGGGCGCGCACAAACCCTGCAGGCAGGCGACAGCCTGTCGGTCATGCCGCCCGTGCAGGGCGGCTGAAAAACAGACATGAAATCCTTCCTCCACCGTCTCGCCCTCGCCGCCGTCCCGAGCGCCGCCGTCTTGTGGGCCGCACTCCCGCTCGCCGCGCAAAAGCCGGCGGACCCGTCGCCCGCCGCCCGTCCCGAATCCTCGCCCTCAGTTCTATCCCGGTCGCCATTCTGGCCGTATCCTCGCCGGGGGCGGACCTCGCGACGTTGCGCCGCCAGCTCGTCGGCCGCACGAACACGACCGCCCACGTCATCGACCAGATGGGCCGCGAGGATGCCCCCGTGGCCCCCGGCGGCCAGGCCGGCGACCCCGCCCCCGCCGCGCAGGCCGCCGTCGCGCACGACAGAAACACCGCGCCCGAGGCGGTGCGCAAGGAACTCGACCTGGAGAGCGACGGCATCCGCCGCCTGGAAGCGGAGGTCCGCCGCCGCCGCACGGCCTCGGGCGAGGGGGCGGTCGACTGGGCGCACCTCCAGCGCGACGCGCTGCTGGCGCTGGGCGATTGTGAATTCGCCGCCGGCCACTACGCCGCCGCCGTCGATCCGTACCGCCAGGCGCTGCTGCTCACCGACGAGCAAAAAGACACGGTGCTCTGGAGCGCCACCGCCCGCGGACTCGCCTCGACCCTGTGCGCGGTGGGGCGGTTCGCCGACGCCGAACCCCTCGTCCGGCAAGTGCTCGACCAGACCAACGCCGCGGAGGGGGGTCCCGACCATCCCGGCACGCTGCTCGCCCTCAACGACGTGGCCGACGTGCTGCGCGGCAAGGGGGACATCGCCGGGGCCGAGGCGCTCTACCGCCGCTGCCTGGAAGCGCGCGAACGCACCCTCGGCAAGGAAGACCCCGACACCCTCGCCTCCGTCAACAACCTCGCCAACCTCCTCGCGGCCGAGAGCAACTTCACCGCCGCCGAGGCCCTCTACCGCCGCGCGCTCGAAGCCCAGGAACGCACCCTCGAACCCGACGACGAGGACACGCTCGCGACCGTCAACAACCTCGCCCACCTGCTCTACGCCAGGAACGATCTCGCCGGGGCCGAGACGGCGTACCGGCGCGTGCTCGCCGCCCGCGAGCGCACCGGCGGCAAGGAAGACCCCGACACCCTCGACGCCGCGGGCAACGTGGCCGACCTGCTCCGCGCCAAGGGCGACTACGCCGGGGCCGAGGCGATGTTCCGCCGCTGCCTGGAAGCGCGCGAGCGTACCCTGGGCAAGGACGACGCGGACACGTTGGAAAGCGTCAACGACGTGGCCGACACGCTCTACGCCGCCGGCAAGTACGCCGACGCCGAACCCTTCTACCGGCGGTGTCTCGAAGGACGCGTCGAGACGCTGGGGCAGGACAATGCCAGCACGCTGTAGAGCATGAACAACCTCGCCAACCTGCTCGTGGCCAAGGAGGATCTCGCCGGCGCGGAGGTGCTGTCACGGCATTGTTTCGAGACGCGGGAAAAGGTGTTGGGCAAGGATCATCCCGACACCTTGTCGAGCGCGAGCAACCTCGCCCAGATCCTCGACGCGCGCGGCGACCTTGCCGGGGCCGAGCCGCTCTACCGCCGCGCCGTGGACGGCCTCGCGCGCACGGTGGGCAAGACGCACGCGTACTGGCTGGACGCGGCGTATTACTTTGCGCGGCTGCGCCAGCAACAGGGACACCCCGACGAGGCGCAGGCGCTCGTCAAAGAGGTGGCCGAAAACGCGCGCAAGTCGCTGCCGGAGTCTAACCCGGACCGCAAGAAATACGAAGCCGGGCTGCCGAAGGAACCACCAAGGTAAGGTTGCTTCTCCGAGGCAATCCAAATGTCTCTGGAAGGACCGTCAGCGAAGGGCAAGCTTATCCAAGCCAGATTTGGATTGCCTCGGAGAGGTAACAGGACCTTGGTTGGAACGCCGCTGGCGCGGCGAAAAGCCTACGCCGAGATCTGGTGCCGGTACGTCTCGGCGTCGAGCAGCGCGTCGGCGTCCTTCCCTTCCACGTCCTTGAGCTTGAAAAGCCAGCCCTCTCCGTAGGGATCGGTGTTCACCAGCGCCGGGTTGCCCGCGAGCGCGTCGTTGGTTTCCACCACCTCGCCGCCCACGGGACAATAGATGTCGCTCGCCGCCTTGACCG
>CAXTOX010000060.1:0-2844 GCA_964245885.1 uncultured Chthoniobacterales bacterium
ACGCGCCGCCCATGCCGCCGCCGCCGCCCGCGGCAATTGCCACGCCCGCTGTGCCGTCCTCCGCGGTCGCACCGGGCGCGACGCCAGCCGTTCATCCCGACGGCAAGACAGGGCCTGGCAACCCTTGAGCATCGGCGGTGAGCAAGGGGCTGCCGCAGAAGGTGTGCGCTCAGTGTGGGCGGCCCTTTGACTGGCGCAAGAAATGGGCGCGTTGCTGGGAGGAAGTGCGTTATTGCTCGGAACGTTGCAAGGGAGAGGCGAAGCGCGCCCGGAAGCCGGCGTAGGCTCACTACTCCCCGAAGTAGCCTTGGACGGCCTGCCGGCGGAAGTACACTCTGCGTGAGGGAGGTACGCTTCGTGCTGTTCTCCCGGGAACCATGCCCGCGATCCGCCGTGAACTTTTTTCCCAGCGACTGCTTTTCCGGCGGAACCGTCGGGATGGGTTCACCGTGGTCGAAGCGGCGGTTGCCGGGGCGATCATCATTCTGTTCCTGACCTCGCTCTTCGCGCTGAATTCCACCGTCATGCGCCTGCTCGGCGCGGCGGCGAAGACGGCCAGCGCCAGCCAGGACCTCCAACAGCGCGTCGAACAGGTTCGGCTCGCCAATTGGACTCAGATCACCGATGCGTCCTGGGTCCAGGCCAACCTGCTCGGCACGCAGACCGACGCGTCCATCAACCTACCCGGCTTGCAGGAAACGATCACCGTCAGCCCGTACGTCTCGCCGTCCTCTGCCGCCGCCACCACCGCGCCCTCACCTTTCACGGTCACCCGTACCTCCACGGGCACGGTGACGGCATCGCAGGCCGGTTCCACCTCGTCCGCCGCCATGGTCAACCTGGAGATGGTCCAGGTCGACCTGACGATCTGCTGGCCCGGCTGGAACCACCAGCGCACCCGGGCGCTGACCACGATTGTCTCACGCTGGGGGATCAGCAAATAGCGTTTTCCTGTTCCGGGTCATGACACTCCCTCCCCTCGCACGCTCCCGCGCGGCTGCCTTCACGCTGCTGGAACTCATGGTCGCCGCGACCATGACCGCCATCGTGCTCGTGGCCACACTGACCGGCGTCGTCGCGCTGCAAAAGAGCTACGCCGCCACCGAGGAATACGCCAACGGCCTCTCCGACCAGGCACGCCTGCTCGATTGTCTGGCGCAGGATCTCCGCCGGGCCGTGGCCGTGCCCGCCAGCGGTTCGACCGCCGCCCAGCCCGCGTGGGCCTTGGATGCCGACGGCCAGGGTCTCACGATCAACGTGCCGAACTACTACCACTTCAATTCCAGCGACCCACAGCACTCCTTTCCGGTGGCCAACGATCCTTTCTATGATCCGACCACCGGGAACATCACCTACCCGGACCCGACGAACTCCGCGACCACGACGCAGAAGATTGCCTATCGTTTCGCCGGCGGCGCCATCACGCGCGCCGATCCGTGGCAGCCGCTCGTCTATAGTTCCAAAACAGGCAAGTACGCGTCCGCGAGCGTGGTGACGATGGCTTCCAACATGGACGCCTTCCCGACGATCAAGGCCGACCCGGTGCAGACCGACGGCTCGGTCGTGCACTACAACGTGACGTTCCATTCGATCTTCCAGAACCTGGCCGCCGCCAACAACACGGACGCGATCACCCTCCACGGCGTCACCTTCATCCGCAGCAAGAACCTGGCGCACTGACGGAAAAGGCAGAAGGCAGAAGGCAGAAATGAAAATTACGGCAAAGAATTTGGAGGCTGGTGAGCAGAATCGGATCGTCGCACGCCGCGATGCTCTGCCTTCTGCCTTCCGGACTTCTGCCTTCTGCCTTCTGCCTTCTGCCTTTCCGCCCTGCCGCGGCGAGGGAGGTAGCGCCATCGTCTTTGTCATGCTCACGGTCAGCGTGCTCTCGGTCGTCGCCGCCAGCCTGCTGCTGACCAGCGTGTCGCGCTACCAGACCACCTTCCAGAGCGCGAGCTGGCAGGAGGCCATCGTCGGCTCCGAGGCGGGCATCGACCTCGCCATGAACGAACTCCGCAAGCGCGTCGTCACCGGACCATCCGCTTCCTTCCAGACCAACTGGACGACCACCAGTCCGCAGACGGGCACGGCGTACGCCAACTACGGCCACGCTTTCCCGGCCAACAACCAGCCCTACCTGATCGCTTCCCACGCCGGCGAGGGCAACACCGCCATGCAGGTGCGCGTGTTCGTCGACGTGCCCGGCAGCGACGTGACGCCGGCGGCGAACTTTGCCCGGACCAACGACACGTCCTTCATCTCGCAACTTGATAACCCCGCCCTGCGCGACCCCGACGGCGTGGACCGCTCGCGCTGGCTTTTCCGCGTCAAGAGCCTGGGCATCACCGGGCTGACCGGCCCGTCCCGGCCCAACCTCAACAAGTACGACAACCGCCTGCGCCGCTTCTCGTTTTTCACCGACTGGCGCACGGGCCGCGCGGTCGATTTTCCCCAGGTCGCGCGCCTGGTCGAGGCCGTCGTCGCGCCCGCGACCGGTTTTCGTAACGCCCTGATGGCCGACGTGACGATCGACCTCAACAACCAGGACGTGCTCATCGACAGCTACGACTCCAGCAAGGGCAACTACAACTCCACGACCAACCACGGCCAGATGGGCAACATTGCCACCAACGGCCAGCTCATCAACGCCAACTCCGCCACCGTCCAAGGCAATGCCCTGACGAACAACGGCACCGTCAAGCAGGGCGAAAACGTCACCGGCCAGCAGAGCAGCACCTTTTACCAGGAACTCACCCCGCTGACGGTCGCCATGCTCAACCCCGCCTGGAGCAGCGTGCAGGACGGCGGCACGCTGACGGGCAGCGCGACCTACACCGCCAGTGC
>CAXTOX010000060.1:2854-22854 GCA_964245885.1 uncultured Chthoniobacterales bacterium
CCGCGTCGCCGTCGCCCGCGAAGGCGACAAGGCTTTCGAGATCGTGCAGGCCATGGAGGGCCTGTCGGTCGACGCCTTCGTGGCCGGTGTCGGCACGGGCGGCACCGTGACGGGCAGCGCGACCTACACCGCCAGTGCCGACGCGAACAACCCGGCGCTCGTGCGGCTCGACGGCATCAACCTGCCCACCGGCGCGAAGATCGTCAGCATCAACGCCCCGGCAATCGCCGCCAACACCGCGGGCAACGTTCCGCAGTCCTACATCAAGGTCTACGTGCAGGGGGATGTCGCCACGGCGGGCACCAGCTACATCAACCTCGCCGCCGGGGTCAACGCGATCTTCTACGTCGCGGGCAACGTCAACCTGCAAGGCAGCGGCATCCTCAACAACTCCTACCTGCCCAGCCACCTCGTGCTCAACGGCATCCAGCCGACGGCCAACGCCGATGGCAGTTTCCCGGCGCGCAGCATCACGATCGCCACGGGACAGGATTTCCAGGGGGTCGTCTACGCGCCCAACCACGACCTGGACCTCGCCCTGCAAGCCGTGTCCACGAGCGCCTCCACGCCGGTGGTGATCGTTCCTGGCTACATCACGATCTACGTCAACAACCTCGAAGCGCAGGCGGTGAACGACGACGTCAACGCCGCCAACGCCATGCTCGACTACAACAACGACATGACCGCGTACGCCCAGAACAACAAGCATTCTGATTATGTCCACGCGCAGCAGGACCTCGCCCGTGCACAGCAATACACCGCCCTAGCCACCGCGTTGCGGCAGCAGGAAGCGACTCTGCTGGGGCAGTACAACCAGGAAAC
Source organism: uncultured Chthoniobacterales bacterium (assembly GCA_964245885.1). Taxonomy (GTDB): domain Bacteria; phylum Verrucomicrobiota; class Verrucomicrobiia; order Chthoniobacterales; family SZAS-18; genus CAHJWO01. The sequence continues at coordinate 3,677 of CAXTOX010000060.1, forward strand.
GTACGAGGACCATTCCCGCGGCTACAACGGCATCTACGGCGGGTTCGTGGCGCGGACGATCAAGGTGGAGAACAAGACGCACGTACACTACGACGAGACGCTGCGCACGGCCGGGCCGGTGAACCACTACGAGGTGGTGAAGTGGTTCGAGGACAATCTGAGCCACGATGCCACGGGAGGAACGGAGGCGTTCTGGTGGCCGGCGGCGAAGTGAGCGGGATGCAAGCTGCGCCTGCGTTGCGGGTTGCGATGTAGCCTTCGGCCACGTTGCGATGCGCCTGCGGCGCGTTGGCAGAGAAGCGAGGGGCGGGGTGGCTTCTCTTCCCCAACGTGCGCGTAGCGCACATCGCAACGGCACCGCAGGTGCCACCGCAACCCGCAACGGCACCGCAGGCGACTCCGCAACGGCACCGCAGGCGCAGCCTGCACCGCACCTCATCTTTTCCTTGGCCCCCACCCCCTCCCGCCTCTATCTTAGGTGGTTCAACCGGTTTTTTTCTTGCCCATGGCCTCCTCCACTCTCTCCTCCTCTCCCATCCATCCCGACCTCCAGAAGACCGTGGACGAAGGCAAGCTCAACGCCGCCGCCGCCCGCACCCTCAGCGCCCTGGAGCCAGGGGCCTTCACCCAACACAAGAGCTGGGGCTTCGGCCGCGTCGCCTCCTGGAACCTCGACGGCAACCAGATCCTCATCGACTTCGGGCCGAAGAAAAACCATGCGATGCAACTCCAGTACGCGGGCGACAACCTCCGCCCCGTCCCGCCCGAACACCTCCTCGCCCGCAAGGCTTCCGACCTGCCCGCCGTCAAGAAGATGGCGTCCGAGGACCCGGCCGGCGTCGTGCGCCTGATCCTCGAACACGCCGACGGCCACAAGATCACCCCGGCACAGATGGCCACCCTCCTCATCCCCGAAGTGCTCTCGGGCGAGAACGAGTTCAAGCGTTGGTGGGAAGCCGCCAAGAAGAAGCTCAAGGGCGACGGACGCTTCGTGATCCCGGCCAAGAAGACCGAGTTCATGGAGATGCGCGCGGAGACTGCCGGGCAGCACGAGACGCTCTTGGCCCGCTTTGGACAGGCGCGCCGGCTCAAGGACCAACTCGCCATCCTCGACCAGGTGTCCAAGAGCATCGAGGACTTCAAGGCGGGGACCGTCCCGCTGACCGCCGTTTTGGAGGAAGCCGGCCGGTCCGCCACGCGCAACCAGCGCCTGGACATCGACGCCGCCTTCGAACTGCTCGTCACCCGCGACGAAATCGCCGCCGCCGCCGGTCTGCCGGAGGGAGGCGTCACGGAGACGCCGTCGCTCGTGAGCTTCATGCGCGACGAGGAATCACGCCTGGGCGAGATCATCGGCAACCTGCCCGCCGCCAAACAACGTTTTGCCCTCGGCCAGATGCCCGCCGCGCTCGGGGAGGACCGCTGGGTCAACCGCGCGCTTTCCCTGCTGCCGCAGACGCACAACGCCCGCGTGGTCGGCGAGGTTGCCCGGTTGTTCGAGTCCAAGGGCCGGGGCGACGAGATGCGCGCTTACCTCGACCGCTCCATCCGCGATTATTCGGTCACCTGCGAGATGCTGCTGTGGCTGTGTAAGGAGCGTGACGACGCGAAGTACAAGGACTTCGTCAACCAGCGGCTCTTTGCGGCGATCCTCTCGGCGATCGAGCGCGATTCGCTCAGCGAGATCAAGCGCAGCACCAAGCTCCACGACCTGCTCTCCAGCGACCGCGAACTCATCACCGAACTCCTCGCCAACGCCACGCAGGCGGAGTTGCGCACGGCGGCCCGGGCGTTGCTCGCCACCCCGGCTCTGGAAGAACTCGACAAGCGTTCGCTCATGGCGCGGCTCATCAAGCTGCACCCCGACCTGCACATGCTGCTCACCGGCGGCGGCGAGGAGAAGCCGACCGCCCTGGTCGTTTCCTGGGCGAGCTTGGAGCGCAAGAAGGCGGAGCTGGACGACCTCGTCAACAAACAGATCCCCAAGAACATCGAGGAGATCCAGATTGCGCGCGAGTACGGGGACTTGCGGGAGAACTTCGAGTTCAAAGCCGCCAAGGAAATGCAGAGCGTGCTCGCCCGGCGGCGCACCGAACTGGAGTACGACCTCGGACGCGCGCGCGGGACCAACTTCGAGAACCCCGATTTCACGATGGTCTCCATCGGCACGATTGTCACCCTCAAGGACGAGGCCACCGGCAAGGAGGAGACCTACACGTTCCTCGGCGCGTGGGACGGCGACCCGGAGAAAAACGTCCTCTCGTACCTGACGACCATCGGCCAGGCGTTGCTCGGCCACCGCGTCGGCGAAACGATCAACCTGCCCGACGAGAGCGGCAGCAACGCACGGCCGTTGAAGATCGCGTCCATCGTCGCCTACGGCGCACCGACGAAGGCGTGAGCGAAGATGGATGGCGCTCTCCGAGCGCATTGGTTTTCCTCATGCCGCAAGCGTCCCGAGGATAGGTCGTGTGGGTCCTACAAGACCTGTAAGGACGGCTGCGCTGCAAACGCGACCAATGCGCCATCCATCTCCTTGTGAGCGCATTGACCACGTGGGGTCATCTCCAACTTTTTACTTAACGCGCCGCCGCACGTGGTCTACCGTCCGCGGTTCACCGAAATCCCTGTTTTATGTCTGAATTCACCACCATCGCCGACATCCGCGCCCTCCAAATCCTCGATTCCCGGGGCAACCCGACCGTGGAGGTGGAAGTCCTTCTGGAAAGCGGTTCCAAGGGCCGCGCCGCCGTGCCCAGCGGTGCCTCCACCGGCCAGCACGAAGCCTGGGAACTGCGCGACGGCGACAAGAAGAAATATGGCGGCAAGGGCGTGAGCAAGGCTGTCGACGCCGTGCATGACGACATCGCCCCCGCCCTGCGCGGCATGGACGCCGCCGACCAGGTCGCGCTCGACAAGGCGCTCATCGAACTCGACGGCACGCCCAACAAAAAGAAGCTCGGTGCCAACGCGCTCCTCGGCGTCTCGCTCGCCGCCGCCCATGCCGCCGCCGCCGCGCTCGACATTCCTCTATTTAAATATCTCGGCGGACCCAACGCCAAGGTCCTGCCCGTGCCGATGATGAACGTCATCAACGGCGGCGCGCACTCGGACGCACCCATCGACTTCCAGGAGTTCATGATCATGCCCAAGGGCTTTTCGTCGTTCTCCCGGGCGTTGCGCGCGGGGGTGGAAATCTTCCATTCGCTCAAGGCCGTGCTGCACGACCGCGGCCTGTCCACCGCCGTCGGCGACGAGGGTGGGTTTGCGCCGAAGTTCGGCTCCGCCGAGGACGCGCTGGAAACTCTTTCCAAGGCCATCGACAACGCCGGCTACAAGCTGGGCGAGGACGTTTTCCTCGCGCTCGACGCCGCTTCCAGCGAGTTCTACGACGAAGAGAAGAAGCTCTACACCTTCAAGAAGTCCGACAAGAGCGAGCGCGACGCCGCCGGATTGGTCGCCTATTACAAGGACCTTTGCAGCCGCTTCCCGATCATCTCCATCGAGGACGGTTGCGCGGAGAGCGATTGGGACGGCTGGAAGCTGCTCACCCAGGCGCTCGGCGACAAGGTGCAGCTCGTCGGCGACGACGTGTTTGTCACCAACGTCGAATTCCTCAAAAAGGGCATCGACCTGGGCGTGGCGAACTCCATCCTCGTCAAGGTCAACCAGATCGGCACGCTGACCGAGACCTTCGACGCCATCGAGTTAGCCAAGGAAAACGCGTACACCGCCGTCATCAGCCATCGTTCGGGCGAAACGGAAGACACGACGATTGCCGACATCGCGGTCGCCACCAACGCGGGCCAGATCAAGACGGGTTCGCTCTGCCGCACGGACCGGGTCGCCAAATACAACCAATTGTTGCGCATCGAAGCAATACTTGGTGACAGCGCAACATATGGAGGTAAGATGCGCTAAAAGGTGAACTCGAATTTTTACGTTGAGGAATACGAGCCGCCGACAGTCACGATCTGGCAACGGATCAACCGTTTGCTGTGGGTGGTGATCGTCCTCACGGTCGTGGCGCTCATCATCGGGGCCTTCCTGCCCGAGCTGGAGAAGCAGCGCGACGAACGGCGTAAAAACGAGGATTTGCAGCGTTCCATCGACCAGCAGAAGACGATCAACAGCCATCTGCAAAAGCAGGCCGGCCTGCTGGCCAACGATCCCGAGTATCTGGCGATCTACGCGCGCGACAAGATGAACATGATGAAGGACGGCGAGACGATCCTGGTCATCGACCCGCCCAAGGCTCCGGCGCTCCAGCCGGGGCCGGTCGCGCCGCCGCCCACCAGCGGAACTTCTCGGAAGCGCCAGTGAGCGGCCATCCCGTTGCACGCCTGCCTTGGCCCTTTGGCGGGACACCCGTTGGCGCGAAGGAGTTGACCCGCACCGGCAACGCCGCTGGCCAGCGGGCGCACGCCGGCCTTGCCCGGGACTTGCTCCGGCACCAAAGCCCCTTTACCATCCCGCCTTCCCGAATCTTCCATGCGACTTGCCCTCATCTTCCGGGGATTTCTCCTGCTGCTGATCGTCACCGGCTGCGATTCGCCCTGGCGCTCCCGGTTCCCTGTCGGCACCAAACTCTACGACCAGAACAACCACCAGTTTTTCGGCAAGGTGGTCGCCTACGAAGATCACCACAACTTCCAGAACGGCACCGAGCCCGGTCCTTCGGTCCTGATCGAGCAGCCCGACGTTGGGCACACGCAGGTCTGGGGTTCATGCGCCACTTGCGCCGCGACGTTCCAGGTCGTCCCGCCGGACGGGAAGTGAAGAGAATGCAAAATGCAAAAGTCCAGAAGGAGAATTTAGAACTTCTGCCTTCTGATCTCTGACTTTTGCATTTTGCATTCTGCATTTTGCACTTAGGCTTTTTCATGTCCGACGATCCCAACGCCATCCAGACCGACGCACTCAAAGCCCGCGTGGGGCAGTTGCGGAGGTATCTTTGACTTGCCCGCCAAACAGGCGCGCCTGAGCGAACTCGAATCGCTCATGGGCGAGCCGGGGTTCTGGGACCGCAAGGAACAGGCCCAAAAACAGGTGGAGGAAGTCTCCGCGCTCCGCGCCAAGATCGGCCCGGCGCTCGCTCTGGAAACCCAGGTCGCCGATCTGGAAACCCTCCAACTCCTCGCCGACGAGGAAGCCGACCCCGCTCAGCAGGCAGCAGCCTACGCCGAGTTGGCCACCGAGCAGGCTCGCGTCAAAGCAGCGTTGGAAGATTTCGAGCTTCAACAGCTCCTCTCCGGCGAAAACGACCGGTCCAATGCCTTCGTGACCGTTCACAGCGGCGCGGGCGGTACGGAGTCGTGCGACTGGGCGGAGATGCTCCTGCGCATGTACGAGCGTTGGGGCGAGCACCATGGCTTCGGCAAGCAGATCATGGACATTCAGGAAGGCGACGAGGCCGGCATCAAGTCGGCCACGATCAAGGTCGAGGGCGCGTATGCCTTCGGTTACCTGCAAACCGAGCGCGGCGTCCATCGGCTCGTGCGGATTTCGCCCTTCGACTCGAACAAGCGCCGGCACACGAGCTTTGCCAGCGTGGACGTGGTGCCCGAACTACCCGACGACGCTCCCATCGACATCGACGACCGCGACATCAAGCTGGACACCTTCCGCAGCGGCGGCAAGGGCGGCCAGAACGTCAACAAGGTGGAAACGGCGGTGCGGATCACGCACCTTCCCTCCGGGATCATCGTGGCGTGCCAGGCCGAGCGCAGCCAGATGAAGAACCGGATGACCGCGCTCAAGTTGCTCAAAGCCAAACTAACCCAGGTCGAGATCGACAAGAAACGGGCCGACATCGACCGCCAGTACGGCGAGAAGGGCGACGTGGCCTGGGGCAGCCAGATCCGCAGCTACGTGTTCCAACCCTACCAGATGGTCAAGGACCTGCGCACGGGCGTGGAGACCGGCGACGTGCAAGGCGTGATGGACGGCGAGATCGACCCGTTCATCCACGGCAAGCTGCGCGGGCTTAAACGCAACAAGGGCAGCGCGGACGACGACGCGGACTTGGCGTGAGCGTGGCCCGCTAAACTTACACGACATGGGAATGACTTGGCGGGAAGTTTGCACCGACCCCGTGCTGTCACAATTACCGCAACGCGTCGAGAGCGATGCGTGGGGCAACGCCGTTGTCGGACCGATGCCGACCGCCCAACATTCCTTTTTGCAAAGCCAGATCATGTTCTTGCTCCTGCGTTTGCTGCCGCAAGGCAGTGCAATGCCAGCGTACGCGCTGCAAACGTCAGAAGGCGTGAAGGGAGTCGACGTGGTCTGGCTTTCGGACGAACGGCGTAAGCACCTGCCGAAGCGGGCGTTGGTTTCCCCGCTCGCTCCCGAGATATGCGTCGAGGTGCTCGTGCCAAAGAACATGCGTGCGCAGTTCCTCGCTAAAAATCTGCTCTACTTCGGACGAGGAGCGCAGGAGAGTTGGATCTGCGATCACACAGGCAAGCTGGCCTTCTTTAATGTGACCGGTCAAATCGCCAGATCCAAACTCTGTCCGGAGTTCCCCGCAAAGATTGAGCGAAACTGCTCAGGGTAAGTCATGTCCCGCCTGCCCACGCTGACCTACGACCGCGGGACGCTGATCCTGCACCCGCCGCCGCGCGGCAAGGCTTGGGTGGACCACGCGGAATGGGACGACCGCGTCGAGCGTTTCCGCATCCCGGCCGACCGTTACCGGCCGCTGGTCGAGGCACTCGCAGCCGAAGGCACCGCCGTCGACGACCACGCCCGCGCGTTCACCGAACTACCCCTCCAGTTCGCGCCCGACGCCCACGCGCCGCGCCCTCACCAGGCCGAGGCGCTCGCGGCCTGGGAAGCGGGCGGCCGGCGCGGGGTCGTCGTGCTGCCCACCGGCTCCGGCAAGACGTTCGTCGCGCAACTCGCCCTGCGCTCCGTCGGCCGCAGCACGCTCGTCGTCGTGCCGACGCTCGACCTGCTGCACCAATGGTACGCCGGGCTGCGCGCGGCGTTCCCCGGCGCGGAGGTCGGCCTGCTCGGGGGCGGTTCGCGCGACTACGACGCGCCGCTGCTCGTGTCCACGTACGTCTCTGCGGCGGCGGAAGCCGAGCGGTTGGGGAACCGTTTCTCGCTGCTGGTCTTCGACGAGGTGCATCACCTGCCGGCGGCGTTCACGCGCGTCATCGCGCAGTATTCCATCGCTCCGTACCGTCTTGGGCTGACCGCCACGCCTGAACGCTCCGACGGCCGCGACCGCGACCTGCTCGCCCTCGTCGGCCCGACGGTCTACAGCCGCACGCCCGACGAACTGGCCGGCAGTGCTCTCGCGCCCTTCGACGAAATCCACCTGCGCGTGTCGCTCACCGCCGACGAGCGCACGCGCTACGCCGCCGCCATCGCGCGGCGCAACTCCTTCCTCGAATCACGCCGCATCGGCCTCGGCTCCTTGCAGGGCTGGCGCAATTTCGTGCGGGCGAGCGCCGGTTCACCGGAAGGCCGCGCGGCGATGATCGCGCACCGCGAAGCGCGGCGCATCGCGTTTCACTCCGAGGAAAAGTTCCGCACCTTGGACGAACTCCTCGCTCGGCACGCGGGCCGGCGCACGCTTATTTTCACCGACGACACCACGATGGTCTACCGCGTCGCCGAGGAATACCTCCTGCCCGCTATCACGCACCAGACGCCGGTGAAGGAACGCCACGCAACCCTGGCCCATTTCCGGGCCGGTCGGTATCCGGTGATCGTCAGTTCGCGCGTGCTCAACGAAGGCGTGGACGTACCGGAAGCGGCCGTGGCCATCGTGCTCTCGGGCACCGGGGCCAAGCGCGAGTACATCCAGCGGCTCGGCCGGGTTCTGCGCCCCATGGAAGGCAAGCGCGCGGTCCTCTATGAGATCGTCGCCGAGGGCACGGGGGAAGAGAACGTGTCGCGCCGGCGACGGTCGTAGCGGCGGATCATTTCATGCTTCCCTCCGACCTGCTCATCACCCGCCGACGGCACGGCGCGCTCCACCCGCACCGACTCGCGCTCGACGACGACAGCCGCGCGCTAGCAGGCGAACTGATCGCACTCTTCGCGGAAACCGTCGGCCAGCGGAAGACCGATCTCGACGGCGTGCTCGCGGCGTTCGAGGGTGAGGACACCGCCTTCAAGGTCAAACGTGGGTTGGCCCACCTGCTCGCCAACGATTTCTGCACGTTTGAGACCGTCGCGCCGCTCGACCCGGCGGAGTTGCGTGAGCGCGTCTTCGCCCTCGGCGCGGAGAGTACGCCCTCCCGCCAACGGCGCGACGCCGTGCTCGCCCACGCCGCCGACTCCCTCGCGCTCGAACGCGGCCGACTCATCACGAGCGACGAACTCGCCGCCGGCCTGTTTGCCGACCTGCCGACGCGCCAGGTGCTCACGGCATTCGACCCGCCCGCGCCGGACGCCTTGCTGCACCGTTACAACCTCGCACAGGCGCAGGGGGTGTTCTACCGTGCGCACGAGTTGACCATCACCGCGCACCGCAACTCGCCCGCGCGCTACAAGCAGATGTTTCGCTACATGAAGCTCTTCGGTCTGATGACGCTCATCGAGGGCGACGCCGACCACGGGTTCACCCTGCGCGTGGACGGACCGGCGAGCCTGTTTGAGCCGAGCACGCGCTACGGCCTGGCGATGGCCAAGCTGCTGCCCGCGCTGTTGCACGTCACCAAGTGGAGCCTGCGCGCCAGCCTGAAGCCCCGCCCGCGCGACGACGAAAGCGAGTCCACCCGCGTGCGCGAGGACGACGGACGGCTGTCGGAAACGTTCGCACTGGATGCCAAGTGCGGGTTGGTCAGCCACTACAAGGCCGCGGAGGATTTCGACTCGATCCTCGAAGAAGCGTTCGCCGCGCGCTGGGCGAAGCTCGGCACGCCATGGACGCTGGAGCGCGAGGTGGACCTCGTGCCGGTGCCGGGCAGCGCGATCATCCCGGACTTCCGCGTGGCGCATCCCGATGGCCGCAGCGTGCTGGTGGAGATCATCGGCTTCTGGCGACCGGAGTACCTGCGCAAGAAATTCGCACTCCTGCGTCGGGCGGATCGGCGCGATATCGTGCTGGCCGTCAGCGAACGCCTCAACCTCGCAGCGGCCGGCGTGCAGACCGACGAGTTTGCGGACCGGCTCGTGTGGTTCAAGGGAAAGCTGGAACCCAAGGCCGTGTTGGAGCGCGTCGAAGCCGTCGCCGCGCAAGCGGCGTCCAAAATAAGGTAGGGTTGCCTCTCCGAGGCAATCCAAATGTTTCTGGAAGGATCGTCCCGTGAAGGGCGCGGTCAGCCAAACAAAATTAGAATTGCCTCGGAGAGGCAACCCTACCTTGGAACGACCGGCCGCAACGGCCTATTCGCCGCTGCGCACGTCGTTGCCGCTCAGACCTTCCTGCGCGGCGGCGAGCATGTAATCCCGATTCATCCGCGCGATGAACGACGCGCTGATTTCCTTCGGGCACACCGCCGAACAGTTGTAGATGTTAGAACAATTGCCGAAGCCTTCCTTGTCCATCTGCCGGACCATCGCGAGGGCGCGTTTGCCGCGTTCGGCCTGCCCTTGGGGCAACAGGGAAAGCTGCGCCATCTTCGCACTGGTGAAGAGCATCGCGCTCGCGTTCGGACAAGCGGCCGCGCACGCGCCGCAACCGATGCACGCCGCGGCGTCCATCGCGAGGTCGGCGGACTGCTTGGGCACCGGCAACGCGTTGGCGTCGGGCGCGCTGCCCGTGCGCACGCTCACGTAGCCGCCGGCCTGGATGATGCGGTCCAGCGCCGAGCGGTCCACGATCAGGTCGCGCACCAGCGGGAACGCCTTCGCGCGGAACGGCTCGACGTAGATCGTCTCGCCGTCCTCGAAGGTCCGCATGTGGAGCTGGCAGGTGGCAATGCCGGCCTGATTGTTGCCGTGGGGCACGCCGTTGATCGTGAGCGAGCACGTCCCGCAGATGCCTTCGCGGCAATCGCTGTCGTGCGCGACCGGCTCCGTGCCGCGTTGCGTGATGTTCTCGTTGACGATGTCGAGCATCTCCAGGAACGACGCGCTGGCCGGGATGTCCCGGGCCTCGTGGTCTTCCAGTTGGCCGGGGCTGTTCGCGTCACGCTGACGCCAGATTTTCAGGTGGAAGTTCATTGAAATGGACGCTGTCTGTTAAAGGGAGTGTTAATTTAACACAGAGGACACAGAGAGCCACAGAGACCGGAGGAGGGAAGAAAAGAGGGCTTAGTGGACGATGGACGGAGCGTGAAAATCTGGTGGTTGGTCCAGCGGTGGACGCTCTTCGGAGTATCCGTTCGTCAAGCGATGAATTCCCTGCTTCAGGACCGTGACGTGAAAGTTAATGACCAAACCCACTCGCAAGTCGCAAAGACGCAGATAGGTGAGCAGTTGAGGCTTGTCGGTTGGCGCGAGAGTCTCCTTTGCCTTCACCTCCACGATCACGCGGTCGCCGACCAACAGATCGAGGCGCAAGTCGGTCGCCAAACAAACACCTTTGTATCGGATCGGCACACGCTGTTGACGCTTGAAAGAGATGCCGCGCAGTTGGAGCTCGTGGCAGAGAGCTTCTTCATAAACTCCTTCGAGCAGACCCGGTCCAAGCAATCGATGAACTTCGATTGCGCTGCCGATAATCTCCCGAGTTAGTTCGGTGTCGAGCATGGGATGGGCTTCTCCAACTCCTTCCTTCTTTCCTCCTCTGGTCTCTGTGGTTCTCTGTGTCCTCTGTGTTAAAACAACACTCGCCTTTCACTTGTAGCTGCGTTGCGCGAGGTGAATTTTCTCGAAGGTCAGCGGCTCCTTGTGGAGCGCCGGTTCCGCGTCGGCGCCCTTGTATTCCCATGCGCTGACGTAGGCAAAATTCGCGTCGTCGCGCAGGGCCTCGCCGTCCTCGGTCTGACTCTCCTCGCGGAAATGGCCGCCGCAGGATTCGGTACGCTGCCGGGCGTCCCGGCACATGAGTTCGCCGAACTCCAGAAAGTCCGCCACGCGGCCGGCGAGTTCGAGCGACTGGTTGAGGCAGTCGCCGCTGCCGGGCACATTAACGTTGCTCCAGAACTCCTCCCGCAAAGCGGGGATTTTTTGCAGCGCCTCGCGCAGTCCGGCGTCGCTGCGCGCCATGCCGCATTTGTCCCACATAAGCAGGCCCAACTCGCGGTGGAAGCTCGTCACGGTACGCTTGCCTTTGATGGACAGCAGCTTCTGGATTTGCGCGTTGACGGCCGCTTCCGTTTCCTTGAACGCCGGGTGATCGGTCGTGTAGGTCTGCGTCGCCTTCTTGATACTCGCGAGGTAGACCGGGATCGTGTACGGCAGCACGAAATATCCGTCGGCCAACCCTTGCATGAGCGCGCTCGCGCCGAGGCGGTTCGCGCCGTGGTCAGAGAAATTCGCCTCACCCAGGACGTGCAGGCCGGGCAGGTTGCTCATCAGGTTGTAATCGACCCACAGTCCGCCCATCGTGTAGTGCACCGCCGGAAAAATCCGCATCGGCCGCGTGTACGCGTCCTCGCCGGTGATCGTCCGGTAAATGTCGAACAGGTTGCCGTAACGCTCGCGGATCGTTTTCACGCCGAGACGTTTGATCGAATCGGCGAAATCCAGGTAAACCCCCAACCCGCTCTCGCCGACGCCGCGCCCCTCGTCGCACGCTTCCTTGGCGGAGCGTGAACTGATGTCGCGCGGGGCGAGATTGCCATACGCCGGATATTTCCGCTCCAGATAATAGTCGCGCTCGTCGTCGGGAATCTCGGCCGGCGCGCGTTTGTCGTGCTTTGCTTTCGGCACCCAGACGCGGCCGTCGTTGCGCAGGCTCTCGCTCATCAGCGTGAGCTTGCTCTGGAAATCACCCTCCACCGGGATGCACGTCGGGTGGATCTGCGTGTAGCAGGGATTCGCGAAATACGCGCCGCGTTTGTGCGCGCGGTACGTGGCCGTGACGTTGCAACCCTTCGCGTTGGTAGACAGATAGTAGGCGTTGCCGTAGCCGCCGGTGGCAAGCACCACGGTATCGCCCGCGTGCGAACTCACCTTCCCCGTCACGAGGTCGCGCACGACGATGCCCTTGGCGTGCCCGTCGATGACCACCACGTCGAGCATCTCGGTCTTCGGGTACATCTTGATGGCCCCGAGCGCGATCTGGCGTTCGAGCGCCTGGTACGCGCCGAGCAGAAGCTGCTGACCCGTCTGTCCGCGCGCGTAGAACGTCCGTGACACCTGCGCGCCGCCGAACGAACGGTTCGCCAGCAAACCGCCGTACTCGCGCGCGAACGGCACGCCCTGCGCGACGCACTGGTCGATGATCGACGTGGAAACCTGCGCGAGTCGGTAGACGTTGGCCTCGCGCGAACGAAAGTCGCCGCCCTTGATCGTGTCGTAGAACAGCCGCTCCACGCTGTCGCCGTCGTTCTGGTAGTTCTTGGCGGCGTTGATGCCGCCCTGCGCGGCGATGGAATGCGCGCGGCGCGGGCTGTCGTGGAAGCAAAATGCCTTCACGTCGTAACCCTGTTCCGCCAGCGTCGCCGCCGCCGACGCGCCCGCCAGCCCCGTGCCGACGACCAGAACGGTGTACTTCCGTTTGTTGTTGGGAGAAATGAGCTTGGCGTTCAGCTTGAAGCTGTCCCACTTCTGCTCCAGCGGACCGGGCGGAATCTTGCTGTCGAGTTCGGTGCTCATGGCGGGAGGTTATTTGACCGGGTACTGGACCCAGCCGAAGAGGATGGAAAGCGGGATCAGGCTGTTGCCGACGAAGAGGAGAATGCCGAGCACGTAGCTGCCCTTGTCGAGGACGGGGGCGATGAGTTTATTACGAACGCCGAAGGTCTGGAAGACGCTCGAAAAGCCGTGCGAAATGTGCAGGCACAGCAGGCCCATCGAGACGATGTAGAAAATCGAGATCGGCCAGGAACTGAACCCCGTCACCACCATCCGGTAAACGTCGGGTCGGGACTGCGTGTCGTAGTAGCCCGCGTACTCGGGTTTGACGAGCTTCCAGGTGAAGTGCGCCAGGTGAAAGAGGATGAACGCGAGCAGGATCAACCCGCTGACGATCATGGTCATCACCGGCACGCTGGCACTGATCTTGGCCGGTCGGGCGTAGCGTTGGGGCCGGGCGGCCTTGTTCTCGCGGTAGAGCAGGACCGTGAAATAGATGTGCCCCACGAAAAAGACGAACAGGAGGATGCGCGCCAGCCAGAGCAGCGGCCCGAGGTCATGGAGGTGTTCGGCGTAGCTGTTCAGGTGATCTTGCCCGCCGTGGTTGGGCCAGAAGATTTGCAGGTTGCCGAGCAGGTGGACCACCACGAAGCCGATGAACGCGAGGCCCGTGATGGCGACGATCCACTTTTTGCCGATGGAGGTGTTGGCGAGGGCAAGGAGTTTCATCTCGATCGAACAGGGAAGACCGCCGGGCACAAGCCGGACCGGTGCGCCGAAAACACGCGCGGGGGAGGGGCAAGGGGAAGCTGGCGGGGCAGCTTTCACTATACTATTAGATTTGCTAATAGATGTCAACCACCATTCGGCACCGTTTCCGGCGTGGTTTGGTTCGGGGGCACCACGCGGTAGATCAACACCGCCGGCCGCCAGTCGGGGGAGGCAATTTTCCGGAACGGTTCCAGCCCGTGCGCCGCGCGGAAGTCCGCCAGTTCCGGGAAGAGTTTCACCGGGGTGGAGGCTTCGGAGGCGATGTAGACGAGGTAATCGACCCCTTGCCGGTGCAGGTCGGCGAGGAAGCCGTCGGGGTCGCGCCGCAGGTCGGCGCTGGCGCACGTGTGACCGGGCATCAACCCGGCTTCCACGCGCACCACGATGCTGTCGCAGTACACCCGGCCGGGGTGCAGCGCGGCCAGCAGCGCGCCGGCCTGCCGCTGAAAAAGGAGGCTGCCGCGGGTGTCGTTGATCACCTTGAACTCGTAGGCGGCGTGCGCGACGATCCCCGCTCCCAGCAGCAGCGCGGCGGCTCCGCGCAGACGCACGCCGGCGCCGTCGGTCAGCCACCACAGGGTCAGGCAAACGCCGAGCGGCTGGAAGACCAGGCCGTAGCGCACCCACAGTACGGGCTGGGAACGGGTCGCGTACGCCGCCAGCAGGAAGGCCAGCAGGAACCCGTAGACGACCGCAAGCGCGATGGGGGCGAGGGTTGCCGGCCCGGGCCGGCGGCGGGTGAGGAACCGGCCGGCGAGTGTGCCCATCGCCGCGAACGCGCCCAGCACCGCCGGTACACAAGCCCCCTGCCGCAGGTTGGAGAAGTCCCACTGCGCCCAGCGCGCGGTGAGGTGCGCGCGGGCGGGTTCATAGGCGAGGTACTCGGCGACGTACGCATTGCGGATCGTGAAATACGCGCGCGCGTCGCCCTTCGCCGCGTAGGAGATCGCCAGCCACACCATCGGAGCCACGCACACCAGCAGGATCGGCATGAGCCTGATTTTGCGTTCCGTCAGAAACGCGGCGACCGGCACCAGCGCGGCCAACGGCCACGCCTCGATCCGCACGAACCCGGCCAGGACCAGGAGGACCGAAGCCGCCGTCCAGCGCCGCGCGATCACGCGGTCCAGCGCGCCGAGCACGAGCGCCTCGAAGGGCAGCTCGGTCATGGAGTTCGATGAATAGAGCAACTGCCACGGGTCGAACGCAACGCACAACGCCCCGGCGAGCGCCACGAGCGGACGGCGGGTCATCGCCACGAGCAGGCGGTACGTAAGCCAGCAGGCCACCAGGCCCGACGCGGCGGACACGAGCTTGCCGACGAGCATCAGATGCCCGCCGCCCGGGAACACGAGCGAGACCAGCGCGACCACCAGCGGGTAGAGCGGCAGCCAGAAAAAGAACAGGTTCTCCAGGCGCAAGCCGCCCGCGAGCAGGGCGGCGCGCAGTTCGCGGGCCTTGTCGAGGTAGCAGTAGGCGTCGCCGTCGACGTTGGGCAGCAGGAGAAACGCGGCCACGCGCACGGCAAGCGCCACCCCCACCGCCGCAAACAACGCCGGCACGATCCACCGCCGGACCACAGCGAGCGTCGTTTGGCGGGGCGGAAAAATCGTCAGTGGCATGGAGCGGCAGGCGGCCAAACGCGGCGGCACTCAGATGGCGAAGAGCGCCCGCAGCCGTTGGGCAACCTGACTCTGGAGACCGGGCCCAAGGACGCCAAGCCGCCGCCGGATGATGGTGGATGAAACCGTTACCACCCGGTGGAGCTTGAGGGCGGAAGCAACCCGCAAACCGGTGCGAGCGAACTCCGGCATCGCGGCAGTCAGCAGGAGATCGCTCGGCTCCGGACTGGTCGGCAGCGTACTGGTGATAAATGCGAGCACCACGTGCCGATGCGCACCGACGGGGTCGGTGAGGCAGACGGCCGGGCGCACCTTCTGGCCGGTGAGATCGTCGAAAGGAAAAGGCACCAGGACGACGTTATAACGCATGGCTGAGAGGCTCGCCGTCTTCGGGCGAGTAGATGTCCTCGGCGGGATCAGCCAGGAAGGCGAACGCCTCGCTGGAGCCGGCGGCACGCAGCCATGCTTCCTCGGAGTCCGGCTCCGCGTGGGAGGCGGGAGGAAGCAGTGTGACCATCAACGGCGTGTTGGCCGGGAGATCAAACGGTTCGTCCAAGACGATGCGTTCGCCGTCAAAGTGAGCCCGAAGGGCGATGGTGGGCATGAGCCAGAACTACACCTTCACGCTTTTGCCGGCAAGCGTGCTTCGTCGCGCCTCCACGCTGGGTTGCCGCGAGCCGAGATGCCAAACGGTTGGCTTGAACGCACGGTGATGATTTCCGTGAGGTAAACGTCCTGCTCATCCTGGAATGGGGGGTGCCATCCTGCCCAGCTTGGCAAGCCGGGACCGGATGGCACCCGTCGTTCGGTGGTGCGCCTGAGCCAACCGGTCGACGGGCGTGCCCGCCTCGAAGGCAACGCAAAGCTGCCGATCTTCAGTCGGCGTCCAGGACCTTCCAGCTTGAGGCGGCAAAGCTTGCTCCCGCTGCTCCCGCTGCTCGGCTCGTTCCAGCACCGTGGCTGCCACGTGGAGTGCGCGGACAACGTCCGGATGCCGGTAGGGGCTGGTGGCTGGCAGAGCGTGACCGCTGATCGGATCGGCACACTCTGCAAGATCGGCGATGATTGGAAGTGCTTCTGAAGCGGTCATCGTTTTAACTGCTTGTACATTGGAAGTGGCCCAACATCGAATCATGCCTCGTTTCTACAGCGATGCATAGAACAATCATAGCCAGCCCGCACGGCGCACCACTCACCGTGAAAACAACGGATTGGCTGACCTTTCGGTTCCCGTGCGGATGCAATTTGCACGTGGCGACCGCCGGCTTGTGCATTACCATGCTCCAAATCATGTTCTCCGTCCCCTCCCACCGCATCGCCGCCGCGACGCTCTGCGCCGGCCTGCTGCTCGCTCCCGCTTTCGCCGCTGCCCAAGGGCCAGCCCCGACCGAATTCCCCGCGGTTGCGCCCGCTCCCCCGCCGCCGGTCGTCGCCACGCCCACGCCCGCCGCCAGCCCGGTCGCCGCGGAGGTCAAGCCGGACGCCGCGCCCGCCGCCCCGGCCATTGAGACCTCCGTGGTCAAGGTGTTCTCCACCGTGCGTTACCCGGACGCGTACAAGCCCTGGACCAAACAGGCCCCGAAGGACTTCACCGGCAGCGGCGTGGTCATCGACGGCCACCGCATCCTCACCAACGCCCACGTCGTCCTCTACGCCAGCCAGATCCAGGTCCAGGCCAACCAGGCCGGCGACAAGCTCCCCGCCACCGTCGAGGCCATCGCACCCGGCATCGACCTCGCCGTCCTCAAGCTCGACGACGACAGCTTCTTTGATGCCCACCCGCCCCTGCCCCGCGCGGCCAAGCTGCCGGAGATCAAAGACGCCGTCCTGGTCTACGGCTACCCCGAGGGCGGCACCAGCCTGTCGATCACCAAGGGCATCGTCTCGCGCATCGAGTTCGTGCCGTACAACAACCCCGTCTCGGGCCTGCGCATCCAGGTCGACAGCGCCATCAACCCGGGCAACTCCGGCGGACCCGCCGTCGCCGGCGACCACCTGATCGGCCTCGCCTTCAGCCACCTCGGCGGCGCGGAAAACATCGGCTACATCATCCCGGCCGAGGAGATCGACCTGTTCCTCCAGGACGTTGCCGATGGCCGCTACGACGGCAAGCCGGCGATGTTCGACCGCTACCAGACATTGGAGAACCCGGCGTTGCGCGCGTACCTGAAGCTGCCCAAAAACGTGTCGGGCATCGTCATCCACCAGCCCGACAGCGACGCGTCCGACTACCCGCTCAAGGAATGGGATGTCCTCACGCACATCGGTGGCCAACCCATCGACGACCAAGGCATGGTGCGCACCCCGGGCGGGCCGCGCGTAGGGTTCACCTATCTCGTACAGACGGTCGCCCGCGACGGCAAGCTGCCGCTGAAGCTCGTGCGCGCCGGCCAGGAAATGAACGTCGAGCTGCCCGTCTCCTCGCACCGGCCCACCCTCGTCCCCGAGGCGGACAACGCCTATCCGTCGTACTTCGTGTATGGCCCGATGGTGTTCTCCGACGTGTCGGCGAACTTCCTCAGCGGCCTGATCGGCTCGCGCAACGGCAGCAGCTATGCCAGCATGCTCGGTTACTACGGCAGCCCGCTCGTCACCCGCATGGGGGAGAAGCAGACGTTTCCCGGCGAGCGGCTGGTGGCCGTGACCTCGCCGTTTTTCCCGCACAAGCTGGCAAAGGGGTATTCGAGTCCGTTCCCCGACGTGGTGAAGGCGGTCAACGGGGTGCGCATCAGGAACCTCGCGCATCTGGTCGAAGTCCTGCGGGATTGCCAGGACGAGTTCGTCGTCTTCGACTTCGACATGCGCGGGGGCGAGACCCCGGTTTTCCCACGCAAGGAAATGGTGGAAGCCACCGACGACATCCTCACCGACAACGGCGTGCGCAGCCAGGGTTCGCCCGACGTGATGGTCGTGTGGAACAAGAAGAGGGAATAGGCACCCTCCGGAAATACCCCGCTTTTCATAGGTCTTACAGGACCCAGGTGTCCCCCAGGACCTATGTTCTGGAAGTCTGCCCCTCGCGTACCAGCCGTTGCGCGAGGTCGGACGCGCGCACGATCCCCGCGAACCGCGTCTCGCCGTCAAACACCGCCGCCACCCCGAGACGCGACGCGCGCAGCCGCCGCAGCACCCGCAACGCCGGCTCGTCGGGTGCCACGATCAGCGGCGGACGGCGCAGGTACGCCGCGGCGGCCAGGCGCGATGGGTCGCGGTCGAGCAGCAGCGCGAAAACGTCCACCAGCGCCACCGCCTTGCCCGCCGCGTCGAGCACCGGCACGAAATCGAGCCCCCGCTCCCGCGCAAACGCCAGCAGATCCGCCACGCGCAGGTCCGCGCGCAGCTCCAGGGTCTCGGGCGCGGGGCGCATCAACTCCCGCGCGGGCACCGCGCTGAAGTCGATGACGTTGTGGATCATCCCGCGCTCGGCGGCGGTCAGCGAGAATCTTCAGGTCGTTGCGCGCCGCGAACAGGCCGCGCTTGCGGTTCGCGCTCTTCGGCACCAGCCTGGACCCGAGCGCCATCAGCGGCCAGAGCCCCTTCGACGTGATCTCCAGCAGCCCGACCAGCGCCACCATGGCCCGGTAGGGAAACCGGCGAAACAGCGACTTCGGCAGGATCTGCAACCCCAGCAGGTACACCGGCAGCATGGTCGCCCCAGCCGCCGCGCAGCCCCAACCCTCGTAGCGTACGAACAGCGCGTGCGTCAGGAGCACCAGCGCGGCCACGTCGGCGAAGTTCGTCACGAGCAGCACCGTCGCCAGCAGCCGGCCAGGATGCGCCAGCAGCCGGCCCAGCCGGATCGCCGCCGGGTCGCCCTGGTGGATGCGGCTGCGCAGCCGCGCGCGGTTGAGCGTGGTCAACCCGGCCTCAATTCCCGAGTACAGGAACGACACCAGCAAGCACGCGCTGAAGAGCAGCAGCGAGGACAAAGGCATGGTTTTAGCGTTCCTCCGCCCGGCCGTGCCTTGCCTTGGAAGTCGTTGCCTCCACTTCTCCCGACGCCTCGGCGGATTCCCTCTCGATGAGCACCTCGTCCACGGTTTTGCGCGTCACGCGTCGGATGGTCAGCTGGAGGCCCGGCGGCATTTTGAGCACGGAACCCACCTTCGGCAGATAACCCAGCCGGTTGAAGATCAGTCC
>CAXTOX010000061.1:0-5205 GCA_964245885.1 uncultured Chthoniobacterales bacterium
CACGCCCGAGCTTCATGGCAAAAACCGCTTCGTCACTCAAGCATCAACCACTACCCCCGGAGGTCCTTTTTTGTCCGGCAGAGGAAAGGAGCCTCTGTGCGAGGCTTTCTTCTGGCTAGCTACCGTGATCGGGAGCCTGGAACGTCCCTTCTTCTCCTTTGCGGCCTTGCGGACTTTGCGCGAGGCTCCTTTCTCCGGAGAATTTACCCGCGCCCGCCTTCCATGACCCGCCCTGATCCCTCCCCCGCTTCCGCCCAACGCGCCTATTCCGGCCCGATGCTCGACGGCCCCGACCGCGCCGCCAGCCGTGCCATGCTGTACGCCGTCGGGTTCGCGCGGGAGGACTTCGCCCGCTCGCAGATCGGCATTGCGTCCACTTGGAGCCAGGTCACGCCCTGCAACGTCCACATCGACGAATTGGCCCGCCACGCCGCCGCGGGGGTCGACGCCGCCGGGGAAAAGGCGGTGATCTTCAACACCATCACCGTGTCCGACGGCATTTCCATGGGCACGGAAGGCATGAAATACTCGCTCGTCTCGCGCGAGGTGATCGCCGACTCCATCGAAACGGTCGCGGGCGGCGAGGGGTTTGACGGACTGGTGGCTATCGGCGGCTGCGACAAGAACATGCCCGGCTGCCTGATCGCACTGGCGCGGCTCAACCGTCCGGCGGTGTTCGTCTACGGCGGCACGATCCTGCCCGGCTGCCTGCGCGGCAAGAACCTCGACATCGTCAGCGTGTTCGAGGCGGTCGGCCAGCACGCGGCGGGCAAGATCGACGACGGCGAACTGGCTGACATCGAGCGTTGCGCCATTCCCGGGCCGGGTTCGTGCGGCGGGATGTACACGGCAAACACGATGGCGTCGGCCATTGAGGCGATGGGCATGAGCCTGCCCAACTCCAGCGCGCAGACCGCCGTCGGCGACGACAAAAAACAGGACTGCCGCCGTGCGGGCGAAGCCGTCGCCGCCCTCATCGCGCGCAACCTGCGGCCGCGCGACATCATGACGGTGCAGGCGTTTGAAAACGCCATCACCGTGGTCACCGCGCTGGGTGGTTCGACCAACGCCGTGCTGCACCTGCTCGCCATCGCGCACGCGGCGGAGGTGCCGCTGGAGATTGACGATTTCACGCGGATCGGCGCGCGGGTGCCGGTGCTGGCGGACCTCAAGCCGAGCGGCAAGCACGTCATGGCCGAACTCGTCGCCATCGGCGGGCTGCTGCCACTCATGAAAACCCTCCTCGACCGCGGTCTGCTGCACGGCGATTGCCTGACCGTCACCGGCCGGACCCTCGCCGAAAACCTCGCCGACGTGCCGCCCTACCCCGCCGGGCAGACGGTGATCCGTCCCTTCGACGAGCCGATCAAGCCCGAGGGGCATCTGGTCGTTTTCTACGGCAACCTCGCCACGAGCGGTGCGGTCGGGAAGATTACCGGTAAGGAAGGGCTGCGGTTCACGGGCAAGGCGCGTGTGTTCGACAGCGAGGAACGCGCGCTGGAGCGCATCCTCGACGGCACGATTGTCGGCGGCGACGTGATCGTGATTCGCTACGAGGGGCCGCGCGGCGGCCCGGGCATGCGCGAGATGCTCTCGCCGACCTCGGCGATCATGGGACGCGGTTTGGGCAAGGAAGTCGCGCTCATCACGGACGGGCGTTTCTCGGGCGGCAGCCACGGGTTCGTGGTCGGGCACATCACGCCGGAGGCGTTCGAGGGTGGGGCGCTGGCGGTGGTGCGCGACGGGGACACGATCACGATTGACGCCGAGAAGCACCGCGTCGATCTCGGCGTATCGGACGAGGAAATCACCGCGCGTTTGGCCGAGTGGAAACAACCCGCGCCGCGCTACACGCGCGGGGTGCTGGCGAAGTACGCGAAGGTCGTGAGCCCCGCGTCGCGCGGAGCGGTGACCGACTAGCGGGAACCAACAGCTTGTCAATCATGCGGACGTAAAACCGCAGTAACGATGCGCAGGGTCGACACCCCGCCCGAGCAGCGAAATTTGCGCTCGGAAAATCTCGACTACTGGGACGGCGAAGAGTAGAAAAAAGGCCATGCCTTTAGCGAGCGTCGCCGCGCCTACCATGTTCGACTGGGAAACCGAAAACGAGCCGCGCATCGAGATCGGCTGGAAATGGCTGACGTACAGCGAACGCGGCGAGAGTTTCAAAATTTACATCGACCCGCCCACGCGCTACGGCAAACCGTTCACCTTTTACCTGCCGGGCCAGGAACGCTGGCGCGAGGTGTTCCCCGCCTGGGCCGCCGACCGGCGCGCGGAGATCGTCGCGCGCATCAAGGAAGAGTGCGCCCATTTCCACGCGGAGTGGGTGGAAGGGTGAGGACGGGAGCGGTCCAACGAAGACCCGACCCGGGCCAGAAAGGGGCCGCAGATGACGCGGATTTCCGCAGATTAGCAGAAGGGGAAACAGTTTTCTGCGTTCTTTCCTTTTCTTCAATCTGCGGAAATCTGCGAAATCTGCGGCCCCTTCCCGCTGGCTTTGTCGGTTTTTGTCTTCGCCTTTGCCTTTTGCGCACCGCGTCCTAGACTCGACTACCGGCGCGGCTTCCGAACACCCGCCGCGCGGCCAGGAGGGTTTCTTTACAAAATGCATCGACGCGAGTTCCTCAAGTACACCGGCCTTGCCGCCGGATCGCTCTTCGTCCCCGTCTGGGGCCAGCCTGTCACCGCCTTCGGCGACATCACCCCCGCCCCGTCGGCCGAGAAAAAGAAACTCGCCGACGCCGCGCTCAACGCCGCCACCAAAAAAGGCGCGACCTACGCCGACGTGCGCATCGGCCGGTATCTGAACCAGTTCGTCATCACCCGCGAGGACAAGGTCCAGAACGTCGTCAACACCGAGAGCTACGGCGCGGGCGTGCGCGTCATCGCCGACGGCTGCTGGGGCTTCGCCGCCACCGACACGCTCACGCCCGAGTCCATCGCGCGCACCGCGGAGGAAGCCGTCGCCATCGCCAAAGCCAACGCCGCCGCCAAAATCCAGGAAACCCCCGTGCAGCTCGCCCCGCAGAAGGGTCTGGGCGAGGTCAGTTGGCGCACGCCCATCGAGCGCAACGCCTTCGAGGTGCCCCTTTCCGAAAAGGTCGACCTGCTCCTCGCCGCCAACGCCGCCGCCACCAAGAACGGCGCGAGCTTTATCAACTCCAACCTCTTCCAGGTCAACGAACAGAAATACTTCGCCAGCACCGACGGCAGCTACATCGACCAGGACGTACACCGCATCTGGCCGACGTTCAACGTGACCGTCATCGACCCCAAGACAGGTCGTTTCCAGACCCGCAACTCGCTCAGCAACCCGTGCGGGCGCGGCTACGAATACCTCGCCGGCCGCGCGGAGGACAAACGCGTGCTGCCCGGCGTCGCCACGCTCTACACCAAGAGCTACGACATGGTCGAGGACGCCACGTTCGCCGCCCAGCAGGCCAAGGAAAAGGTCGCCGCCAAATCGGTCGAGGCCGGCCAGTACGACCTCGTGCTCGACCCCTCGCACCTGTGGCTGACGATCCACGAGTCCATCGGCCACGCCACCGAGCTCGACCGCGTGCTCGGCTACGAGGCTAACTACGCGGGCACCAGCTTCGCCACGCTCGACAAGTGGAAGAGCGGCAACTTCAAGTACGGCAGTGAGCACGTGAACATCGTCGCCGACAAGACCCAGCCCGGCAGCCTCGGCGCGGTCGGCTACGACGACGAGGGCGTGCCCACCATGAAATGGGACCTCATCAAGGACGGGGTCCTGGTGAACTACCAGAAAATCCGCGACCAGGCGCACATCATCGGCCAGGGGTACAGTGACGGCTGCTGCTACGCGGACAACTGGGACGACGTGCAGTTCCAGCGCATGCCCAACGTCTCGCTCCAGCCCGGCAAGGAACCGCTCGCCGCCGCCGACATGATCAAGGGCGTCGAGCGCGGCATCTACATCGTCGGCGACGGGTCGTTTTCCATCGACCAGCAGCGTTATAACTTTCAGTTCGGCGGACAGCTCTTCTTCGAGATCAAGGACGGGCAAGTCGCCGGGATGCTGCGCGACGTGGCCTACCAGTCCAACACGCAGGAGTTCTGGAACTCGTGCGTCGCGGTTTGCGACGAACACCACTACGCGCTGGGCGGTTCGTTCTTCGACGGCAAGGGCCAGCCCGGACAGGTCAGCGCCGTTTCGCACGGCGCGTCTACGGCGCGCTTCAACAAGGTGAACGTCATCAACACCGCGCGCAAAATCTGAACAAGGCAGAAGGCAGAAGGTAGAAGGAGAAGAACAAGCTTTTTTCTTAGCTTCTACCCGGTGGCTTCCTCCTTCTGATTCTCTCCTTCTACTACCTTCTTACTCCTACCTTTTCTTCCATGTCTCAACTCAGCGAATCCGAAGTCCAGGCCATCCTGAAAAAAGTGCTCGGCTACTCCAAGGCCGACGAATGCGAGGCCACGCTCACCGGTGGTCACTCGGGCAACCTGCGCTTCGCGCGCAACGCCGTCTCGACCAGCGGCGCGAAGGACAATCTCAACCTCGTCGTGGAGTGCGCCTACGGCAAGAAGTCGGGCACGGCGACGATCAACGAGTTTGACGACGCCTCGCTCGAAAAGGTCGTGCGCCGCGCCGAGGAACTGGCCAAGCTCGCGCCGGAAAACCCCGAGTACGTCTCCTTTCTGGGTCCGCAAAAGTACGACGAGCCGAAAGGCTACTTTGCATCCACCGCGACCATCGACCCCGAGTTCCGCGCCAAGGCAGCGGCGGCGAGCATCAACGTCTGCAAGTCGCAGAAGCTGGTGGCCGCCGGTTTCTTCCAGGACGACGCCGGGTTCGCCGCGGTGGCCAACACCCGTGGATTGTCTGGCTACCACCGCGAATCCGGGTTGGATTTCTCCGTGACGATCCGCACCGAGGACGGCAAAGGCAGCGGCTATGCCGTGGCCGACTACAACGACGCCGCGCTGATGAACACCGGGGCCATCAGCGAGGTCGCCGCGCAGAAGGCGCTCCGTTCGCGCGAGACCCGCGCCATCGAGCCGGGCAAGTACACCGTGATCCTGGAACCCGCCGCCAGCGTGGACCTCATCAGCCACATGGTCACGCAGATGGACGCGCGCCGCGCCGACGAGGGGCGTTCGTTCCTGACCAAGGCCGGCGGCGGCAGCCGCCTGGGCGAAGGACGGACCCATCAAGGTTGCGCTCCTGCTGCC
>CAXTOX010000061.1:5215-22212 GCA_964245885.1 uncultured Chthoniobacterales bacterium
TGGGCGAAAAACTCATGGACGAGCAGGTCCATCTCTACAGCGACCCGCTCAACCCGGAGATCCCCGGCAACCCGTGGTCGGGTGACGGGCGGCCCCGCCGGCGCGTGGACTGGGTGAAGGGCGGCGTCGTGGAAAACATGTCGTACTCGCGCTACTGGGCGCAGAAGAAGGGCGTGCCCGAGGACAAGGCGGTGCCGTCGCTGCGCGAGGGCTTCCGCGGCGGGCGGGCGGTGGGAGCGTTCGAGGGGGCGTCGGGCGTCATCATGGACGGCGGCACGGCGAGCCTGGACGAACTGGTCAAGAGCGTGAAGCGCGGCGTGCTGGTCACGCGCATGTGGTACATCCGCGAGGTGGACCCGCAGACGGTGCTCTACACGGGATTGACGCGCGACGGCACGTTTTACGTCGAGGATGGCGAGATCAAGCACGCGATCAAGAACTTCCGCTTCAACGAAAGTCCGGTGATCATGCTCAACAACATCGAGGCCCTCGGCAAGCCGGTGCGCGCGAACGGCTGTCTGATCCCGCCGATGGTGGTGCGTGACTTCACGTTCTCCAGCCTATCGGACGCGGTGTGAGAGTGGGTTGACGTGCGGCGGCGGTTTTTCTATGCTGTGAACATGGCTGCCACCCTCGCACAAATCACCTCCGACGCCCTCACGCTCTCGTTCGAGGAACGCGAGCAACTGGCCAGCCTTCTCTGGGAAAGCTTGCCGGAAGATAATGTTCCGCTCAGCGACGCATGGCTTATTGAAATCAAACGGCGGATCGAAGAAGTTGACAACGGCGCACCGACGTTTGACGCGGACGAGGTGTTTGCGGAGATCAGGCAGGAACTCGCAGCGAACAGGCGGGAAGCCGCATGAAGCGTTTACGCCTGGAGCCTGCGGCGAAGGCGGAATTACGCGAAGCGGCACTGTTCCACGATGGTTTGCGGCCGGGTCTCGGCGAGGATTGTCTCACAGAGGCGGAGGCGGCGTTCCGGCTGATCCGAGCACGCCCTAACATCGGTCGTGGGTTGAGGGCGAGATCCGCCAGTATCGCTTGAGCCGGTTTCCTTACTACATCATCTTCGCCAATCGCTCGGACCACATTCTCGTGGTTGCGTTCATGCATCAACACCGGCGTCCCGGCTATTGGAAAACGCGCCTCTGACTTCTCGTGCCTGACCAAACTCCCACGTTCCCACCGTGCAGCGACCACGTCGAGACACGCGGCGTGATCTTCTTCGCGCGTCTGCTCGATAAAATCCGTCTCCACGCCGTCGGCAAACTACCATCCGATTATAACCTCGGCTTCAACCGTCCCGACACCTTCGACGCCCGCTTCTGCCGCTTCTGGGACGTGGACTTCGACGCGCTCACCGCGCGCACGTTAGAAGGCGGCTCGAACGAAGAAATCTTCGACGCCATCTTCGCCGGACGCCTGCCGCTCAACGAGGAACACATTCGCGTCTGGAACGGCTTCCTCGCCAAACGCGGTTGGCGCGACGTGGCCTCCGCCGAACTCGCCGAAAACAAACGCGAGTTCGGCTTCGGCGACCGCGACGACGTGCAGACCTTCGCGGACCTGCACGACGTGGACGAAGGCCGTGAAGTGCGGAAGGACAAACCCGGCTTCTAACTCGTATCTTCCTCGTGCCCCTCGCTGACTTCACTTTCCACCGCCTCCAGTACGAGTCCGGCGACTGGGACGTGGTCGACCAGCGCATGCCGTCGAACCTCCTGGACTCGCTCGTCGCCTACACGACGATCCAGATCGACCCGCGCGAGGCCGTCGTGCCTTTGGGGAACAAGGAGATGCTCGACGCACCGTTCGTCTACCTGAGCGGCCACCGGCTGGTGCAGTTCACCGACCGCGAACGCGAGAACTTCGAGTCTTACGTGCGGCACGGCGGCTTCGTGCTGGCGGACGATTGCAACCACGACATCGACGGGTTATTCGCCAAGAGCTTCGAGGCGCAGATGGGCGATATCTTCGGCCCCGACGCGCTCAAGAAAATCCCCAACGACCACCCGCTCTACCGCGCGTTCTTCCAGTTCGACAAGGGTCCGCCGACGACCAGTTTTGAACTCAACGGCTGGGGAGACGACCTCGTGCACGACTACCTGCGCGGCATCGAAATCAACGGCCGCCTGGCGGTGCTCTACTCGAACAAGGACTACGGCTGCGAGTGGGACTACGACTTTCGCAACAAGCGTTTTCTCGCCGAGGACAACACGAAGTTCGGCGTGAACATCGTCGTCCACGCGATGACCGCCACCTGACACGATTCCGGGGAACACGAGGGGAAACATGACGAACACCACCGAAGAAGCAGAAGTCCGCGCGCTGCTCGACAAACTTCCGCGCCTGCGCCAGGAGATCGGCAAGGTCATCATCGGCCAGCGGGAGGTCGTGGAGGAACTGCTGACCGCGTTTCTCGCCGGCGGCCACTGCCTGTTGCAAGGCTTGCCGGGCTTGGGGAAAACGCTGCTGGTCCGCACGCTTTCGCAGGCCGTGGACCTGACGTTCGCGCGCATCCAGTTCACGCCCGACCTGATGCCCTCGGACATCATCGGCACGGAGGTGCTGGAGGAGGATCACCAGACGGGCAAGCGGTTTTTCCAGTTCAACAAGGGGCCGCTGTTCGGCCAGATCGTGTTGGCCGACGAGATCAACCGCACGCCGCCCAAGACCCAGAGCGCGCTCCTGGAAGCGATGCAGGAAGGCAGCGTGACCTACGGCGGCAAGACGTACGCGCTGGAGCGGCCCTTCTTTGTGTTGGCGACGCAGAACCCCATCGAACAGGCCGGCACGTACCCGCTGCCGGAGGCGCAGTTGGATCGTTTCCTGTTGTACGTGACCATCGGCTACCCCGAGGAAGCGGATGAGTTCACGATGCTGGCGCAGACGACCGGCAAAGCGTCGGCCAAGGTCGAACCGGTGATGAACGCCGACGAAATCCGCCGCCTGCAAGGGCTCGCGCGCGAGGTGGCGATCAGCGAGACGATGGTGCAATACGTCGGCCGGCTGGTGCGCGCGACGCGGGACCGGTCGCTGCCGTACATTGAAAAATGGGTGCGCTGGGGTGCTGGTCCGCGCGCGGGTCAGTCGCTCATCCTGGCGGCGAAGGCGCGTGCGTTGTTGGCGGGGCGGTTCGCGGTGACGCCGGAGGATTTGCGCGCGCTGGCCGCGCCGGTGTTGCGGCACCGGATTTTGCTCAACTTCGAGGCCGAGGGCGAGAACATCACGACCGACGACGTGGCGAAGGAACTCTTCCAACTCGTGCCCGAGCCGAAGGGGCGTCTACCGTAAGGTCGAACGGCATTTTAACACAGAGACACAGAGACACGGAGGGCCACGGAGAAGAGAAGAAAGGGGAAGGATTTGAAGCCATGCACGAGAATGAACTGACCAGGGAAATCATCGGGGCTGCGATCGAAGTGCATCGGCTGCTGGGTCCGGGACTGCTCGAAGTGGTGTACGAAGAGGCTGTTTGCCACGAATTGCACTTGCGGGGAATTGGGTTCAGGAGGCAGCAGTTGGTGACCCTGGATTACAAAGGTGTACACTTGAAGACCGATCTCCGTCTGGACCTGCTGGTCGAGAACCGGGTCATCGTCGATTTGAAAGTGAAAGAAGCACTCTCTCCCACGGACAAGCCTCAACTCCTGACATACCTGCGTCTGTGCAAGTTGAAAGTCGGCCTGATCATCAATTTCCATGTCCCTGTGCTGAAGGAGGGCGTCTTCCGCGTAATGAACGGCTACATCAGTCCGAAGGAACCGCTCAATAGGCCACCCGGCTTCAATTCTCCTGCCGTTTACCGTTAACCTCCTTCCCACTCTTCTCTGTGGCCCTCCGTGTCTCTGTGCCTCTGTGTTAAACTGCCGTTTGCCCCCTCGGAAAACGCGCCATGCCGCCCATTCTCGACCCCCAGCTCCTCGCCGCCACGCACGGACTGACGCTCGCCGCGCGCGGACTAGTCTCAGGTATCCTGCCCGGCCTGCACGCCAGCCGGCAGCCGGGGATGGCGCGCGAGTTCGCCCAATACCGCGCCTACCAACCCGGCGATGAACCACGCCACATCGACTGGAAACTCTACGCACGTTCCGACCGGTATTTCGTGCGCGAGAGCGAGATCGAAACAGCCATCAACATCCGTCTCATCCTCGACGCCTCGGCGTCCATGCGCCACGCCGACGCCGCCGACCCTTCTCGGACCAAGTTCGACCTCGCGCGCAACCTCGCCGCCGCGCTGGCGCTGCTCGCGGCGGCGCAGGGCGATCAGGTCGGCCTGCACGCCGTCAGCGGCGAAGGCGTGGTTTCCGTCCCGCCCGGACAGCACCGGCAGCCGACCGAACGCATCCTGCGCACCCTCGCAACTCTCCAACCGTCCGGCCGTTGGCCCGCCGATGCCCGCCGCGCCTTGCAGGCCGCGTTCGCCGCCGGGACGGCGCGCGAGATCGTCGTCGTGCTCACCGACGGCCACGAGCAGGACGACGAAATCCGTGCCGCGCTGGCCCCGCTGCGCTCGCGCGGACACGAACTGCTCCTCTTCCAAATCGTGGGCCGTGACGAGGAAGATTTTCCCTTCCATGGGCCGGTGCGGTTCGAGGACTGGGAAACGGGCGCGACGTTCGAGACCGACGCCGACGCCGCGCGCGACGCCTGGGTGGAAGGCTACGCGCAACGCCTGCGCGCCTGGCGGCACGATTGGGAAGGCGTCGGGCGTTTCGAGTCGCTGCGGTTCATCCTGGACGAGCCGCCGGGAAAGGTGTTGCGCGCGTACCTGAAGCAAAGGCAAAAGTAAGTTCTGCCTCTTCGCCATGCTGCAACTTCTCCATCCCGCCGCCCTGTGGACACTCGCAGCGGTGGCGTTGCCGCTGGCGATCCACCTGTGGCGGCTGCCGCCGCGCACGGTGCGGCTCGGCAGTTTGCGGTTTCTCGAAAACATCCCGCGCCGTCCCTGGCGCAACCTGCGCTGGCGCGAACTGCTCCTGCTCGGTACACGTCTGGGTCTGCTCGCCGCGCTGTCCCTGCTGCTGGCCGCGCCACGCTGGCTGGTCCCGCCTCCGGCGGGTCCGCGCCGCTGGGCGCTCCTCGACCCCACCGCCGCCCCCGCGGGCGAGTCGCTCGCGCGTTGGCAGGCCGCCCGGCGGGCCGGGTACGAACCCCACCGGCTCGCGCCCGGATTTCCGGCCGCGGGCGACGTTCCTTCCCCAGACGACGGTGCCGCCGCGCCGGACCTCTGGTCGCTGTTGCGCGAGGCCGACGCCGAACTTCCCGCCGGCTCGACGCTGGCGGTGTTCTCCCCGGCCCGGCTGGCGGCGTTGCGCGGCACCCGTCCATCGTTGGGTCACTGCAAGGTCGAATGGGTCCAGACGCCAGCCGTCGGCGACGCGGCCCACACTTGGGTTGCCCGCGCTTCCGGTAGACAGGTGATCGAAGGGCGCAGCGACGCACGGGCGACGGAGTTCACGGTCAGGCCAGCCGGCGAACCTCCCCTGATTTCCCCGGCCGTGAGCGTCCTGATCCTGCACGACGACGAACACGCCGCCGACGCCCGCTACGTCGAGGCGGCGGTGCGTGCCGCGGCGGATTCCAGCGGGTTTCCCGTGAACGTCCAGAACCGCGACATCACGCCGGACGTGGACAACGCCGCCGTGACGGACTGGACGTTCTGGCTGAGCACCCGCCCGGTGTCGGAAGGTTTGCTGGCGCGCGCGCCCCGGTTGGTGGCCTACGCCGGCGGCGACGCGGTGGCGGCCGGCGGTTGGATCGTCGCGCCCGCCGACGAAACGGCCGACGGCGTGCGTTTGTGGAAACGCGCCGCCGCCCCCGCGCCACCGGGCGCACCCGGCGGCGTCTGGTGGAGCGATGGTCAGGGCAACCCATTGTTGACCTACTCCCGTCCGGCCGCCGGGGAGCGTTGGGAACTTTTCACCCGCCTCGATCCCGGTTGGACCGACCTGCCGCGCACGGCCGCGCTGCCCGCGTGGCTGCGGACGCGGTTGTTCCCGGAAGCCGCTGGGCGACCTGGCGCGGACCCGGTCCACGACCGGCGTCTGGCTGACCCGACGCAGAGTCTGCCCGCGGACCTGCCTGCCGCGCAGATCCAGCCGCTGGCTCCCGCCGACCGGCCCTCCCGCGACCTGCACTGGCCGGTGTGGACGCTCGCGGCGTTGCTCTTCGCGGCGGAACGCTTCCTGAGTCTGCGCCGGGTCGCCGCGCCCTCCGCCGTCGCGCCTGCCCAGCCCGAACCGCTTGCCACCGCCTCCCGATGAACCGCGACACGCTCCACGCTCTCGTGCGCCGGTGGCGGCAGACCCTCTTCGCCCGCGACCTGTGTTTTGCGTTGTGCGCCGCCCACCTTCCCGCGATCCTGGCGGCACTGTTCCCGTCGGTGAACGGGTCAGGATGGCTCATCGCCAGCGCGTTCGCCGGCACACTGGCGATCCTCCTGGCGGTGAACCGACCCTGGCGGGTCGACCCGGTGCGAATCGCCGGGCACCTGGACCGGACTTACCCGGAAATGGAAGAAAGCGGGTCGTTGTTCCTGAAGCCGCCGGAACATCTGACGCTGCTGGAACGTTTGCAACTTCACCGCGTCGCATCCTCCCTCGCGCCACGCGCTTCCGTCCGGCCCGGGCCGGGAACGTTCGGGATGCCGCCCCGTGGTTTTTTGAAGACGCCCATCCTCTGCCTGGCGACGGTGCTGCTGGCAGCTTTCGGCACGGTGGTCTGGCGGAACTTGCGTCCGCCGACAGTCGTTCCCCGTCCGCCTGATCACCGCACGATGGCGGACGGCCCGTCCACCCCGCCGCCCGCGGCGGCCGCGTGGCCCCGGATCACCGGCGGCGGGCTGCTCATCACGCCGCCCAGCTACACAGGCCGTCCGCCGCGCCGGGTGGACGGCTTCAGCGCCGACGTGGAGGAAGGCGCGTCCGTCGCGTGGACGGTCGCGCTCGACCGGCCGGTGCGCGACGCGCGGCTGATCTTCGGCGACGGCCCGGGCGGCACGCTCGCGCTGGCGGCGCGGCCGGCGGGCGCAGGCGCGGAGTTGTCCGGCGCGCGGCGGGTCACCGAGACAGGCTTGTATCACCTCGCCGCCACGCTGTCCGACGGCACGGCCTGGAACCCGCCGGAACTGCTCGCCCTGAAGGTGATCAAAGACCTGCCGCCGGTCGTGCGGATCGTCCGGCCCGCACAGGCGCGCACGGAGGCGGCCCCGGCGGTGCCGCCCGCCCCGCCGCCGCGCGTGGACGTGGAAGTGGAGGCGTCCGACGACTACGGGCTCGCCGACGTGCGCATCATCGCCACGGTGGCGAAGGGATCGGGCGAGGCGGTGAAGTTCCGCGAGCTGCCGCTGGAGTTTGACGGCAACACCGTTCTGCCCGACGGCCGCACGCGGCGGCTCACGCGCACGCTGGACCTCGGCGCGCTCGGGTTGGAACCGGGCGACGAGTTGTACTTTTTTGTCCAGGCTTACGACAACCGCCAGCCGACCGGCAACCGCACGCGTTCGGAGACGCGCTTCATCATTCTCCAAGGTCCGCGGGAAAAAGCGACTGCCACCGGCAAGGGTCTGACGGGGATCAACCTCGTGCCGCAGTATTTTCGCAGCGAACGCCAGATCATCATCGACACGGAAAAGCTCATCGCCGACCGGCCGACGGTCGCGGAGAAGGATTTCCGCGACCGCGCCAACAGCCTCGGCATCGACCAGCAGCTCCTGCGGCTGCGCTACGGCCAGCTGCTCGGCGAGGAACTGGAAAACAGCGCCGGCGACCACGCGGAGACGAGTCTCGATCCGCTCCAGCGCACCGCGCCCGAGCAGGCGAGCGGGCCGCGCGCGGCGGCGAGCATCAAGCAGCGTTTTCTCCAGGAACACGAGGCGCAGGACCGCGAGGGCGGCACCGACGAACAGCGCGAGAGCGGGGCGCGGGCGGATCATCCCGACAAGCCGCTGCCGGCCGGGGACGTGGTCGCGCCGTTCGTGGACCAGCATGATTCGCAGGATAAATCGACGTACTTCGACGGCGGCGCCAAGGGCACGATGCGCGACGCGCTGGCGGCGATGTGGGACGCGGAGAAATTCCTGCGCACCGCGCGGCCCGAACAGGCGCTCGCCCCGGAACACCGCGCCCTGGACATCCTCAAGGACCTCCAGCAGAGCGCGCGGGCGTACGTGCAGCACGTGGGGTTTGACGCGCCGCCGATCAAGGTGGCCGAGCGGAGGCTGACGGGTGACGCGGGCGACGTGCCCTCGCGCGGGTCGGTCACGGACGCGCTGCCGCCCGGCGATCCCGCCGTGCAGGCCGCGCGCGAGGCGGTCGGAGCGTTGCCGGACGAGGGCGGCGCGGTGGTCAACGCGGAAACATTGGCAACCCTCCGGCGGGTCGAGCCTGCCTTGACCGCCGCGGCCACGCGCCAGCCGGAGGTGTTCCTGCCGGGTTTGCAGGCGTTGCGGCGGCTGGTGGCGGACGAAGGCCGGGCGAACGGCGACCCGCAGGAGGGTCCGGCGTTGCGGCGGGCGCTGCTGCGGCTTTTGCCCCCGGCGCGGCCGCTCCCGGACCGCGCGGTGGAGGCTGACCCGGCGTTGGCCAAGTCATATTTCCAAACGCTGCAAACGTCCCCCTCCAGATGACGCTCCTCGTCAGCCAACCGGCGGCCTGGACGGTGCTCGGCCTCGCACTGCTTGCCACGGCGGCGTTGCTCCGCGCCGAATGGCGGCGCGCGGATCGCCGCCGGCGTCCCGCGCGGATCGGCGCGACCGTGGCGGCGGTGGCGGCGCTCGCGGGTTGGGCGTTGCGCCCGGCGTGGACTGGCGACAAACCGTCAACAATCTCTCAACAGGCCGCCGCGCTATGGACGGCCGGTGCGACCCCTGCGCCGTCTGCGCCAGCGGAGATCGGACCGCTTCACCGGTTCGCGTTGTCCGGCGCGGACGTTCCGGCGGATGCCGGCGCGACGTTCTTGCCGGACGCGCCGACCTTGCGGCGGCGTTACCCAGAATTGGGCCGCCTGCGCATCCTCGGTGACGGCCTGGACCCGGCCGACCTGCCGTCGCTCGACGGGTTGCAGGTCGAGTTCGTTCCCGGTCCCCGCGCGACTGCCGCCGGTCCTTCCCTGCGGTCCCTGCGTTGTCCGCGCGTGCTGCCCCTGGGCGAGACGCTGACCGTCGAAGGCCGGGTGGGGGACCTGCCGGCCGGCCAGACTGCCTTCCTGACGCTCGAAGCCCCGGACGGCACGTCCACGGAAGCCGCCACCCTCCCGGCGGACGCGAACGGCGAGGCGGGGTTTATCCTGTACACGCCGTCGCCGGGGGCGGCGGGACGGTTTCTGTGGCGGCTCCGCCTGCAACCGGCCGCCGGGGAAACCGTTCACCCCCTCGTGGACGAGACGCTCGGGGTCGAGGTGCGCGCGCCGTCGCTGCCGCGCGTGCTGGTGCTGGAAAACGCGCCCCGGTTCGACACCGCGCTCCTGCGCCGCTGGTACGAGGACGGCGGCGGGACCTTGTGCGCACGGGTACGGCTGGGGCAGGACCGCTACCGGTTTTTTGTCCACGCCCCGCTCCCGGGACCCGCGGTGCCGGCGGAGGTCAATGCTCTGGATGCCCCGTTGCTGGCCGGGTTCGACCTCGTGCTGGCGGATGCCCGCGCGCTCGCCTCGCTGCCCGCGCCGGAGCGCGAAATCCTCCGCGCCGCCGTCGTTGACACCGGCCTCGGCGTGCTGGCCCTCGCCGACGACGCCGTCCTGCCCCCGGCCACGGTCGCGCCGGACCGCGCGTGGATGTTCCCCTGGCAACTGCGCGCGCTCGACCCCGCCGCCGACGATACCCAGCGTCTTACCCGCTTGCTCTGGGACGGCTCGGCGCAACCGGCCGGCCTCCCTTTGCCGACCGCGCCCTGCGAGATCGTTCCCCGGCCCGGTCAGGCCGCGGCCGTCCGCGACGACCAGGGACGCGCGCTGGCCGCCGTGGCGTCCCTGGGGCGCGGCACCCTAGCGCTCACGCTCGTGCGCGAGACCGGCCGCTGGACGCGCGCGAACGAGCCGGCGGCGTTTGCCGGTTACTGGTCATCCCTGTTCGCGCGGACGGCCCGGCCGCTGGATTCGCCGGGACGGTGGACGCTGGCGGGCGGCGACGACGGCCCGGTGTTCGTGGACGAGCCGCTGGAACTCCTCTGGAACGGACCGCCGCCGGGGACGGTCCAGGTGACCGACGGGTCCGGTGCGGCTCCGGTCACGCTCCCGCCGGAGTCGGACCCCGACGAACCCGGCCGCTGGCGGGCGAGGTTCTGGCCGCGCCGGGCCGGTTGGCACCGGGTCGAGGCGAAGGGCGGGGCGCTGGACTTTTACGTGGGCGCGGCCGGGAGTTGGCCGGGGTTGCGGACGGAACGCAGACGGGCGGCCACGGAGCGTTTCGCCGCGCGGTCGGCAGCCGCCCCGGATCGTCCCGGTCCGGCTGAACCGGTGTCCGTCCCGGCCGGCTGGTGGTTCGGGGCGTTCCTGGCGGGAGCAGGTTTGCTGTGGGTGGAGCGGCGGCTGGCGGGAGGGTGACGGGATGGGAGTTGTGGGTTGTGGGTTGTGAGGGCACTCTTTTGCCATGACCCTGCGCCCCGACACCCTGCGGCACATCGACGAAGTTCTCCGGCGGTGCCCGGTCCTGGAGGGGCTTGCCGGGGAGATGACCCGCGCCGTCGAGGCGATCTGCGCCTGCCACCGCGCCGGGGGCAAGGTGCTCGTCTGCGGCAACGGCGGCAGCGCGTCGGACAGCGAACACATCGTCGGCGAACTGGCCAAGGGGTTCGTCCTGCGCCGCGCGATCCCCCGGGAACACGCCGGCTGCCTCCACGACGGCCGGGACGGCACCGAGGAGGAACGCCATGAACTCATCGAAAAACTCCAGGGCGGCGTGGCGGCCATTTCCCTGACCGGCCACCCGGCTCTCGCCAGCGCCATCGACAACGACACCGGTCGCCAGATGGTTTTCGCCCAACAGGTCTACGTCTACGGCCGGCCCGGCGACCTCCTCATCGGCCTGAGCACCAGCGGCAACGCGGGCAACGTCGTCCGGGCCTTGACGGTGGCGCGCGCCTTCGGGCTGACGACGGTCGGCTTCACCGGCAGCCGCCCCGCGCGGATGGACGCGTTGTGCGACATCCGCCTGAAAGTGCCCTCCGAGGAAACGCACAAAGTCCAGGAACTCCACTTGCCCGTCTACCACACGCTTTGCCTGATGGTGGAGCAGGAACTCTTCGGGAAAGAGGAAGGATGAAGCCGGAGGGCAGAAGACGGAGTCAGGTGGCAAGCTTGTCCCTCTGTCTTCATCCTTCACCCTTTCTCCCACAGGTCCGTCCGAGCGGATGCGGACGATTCTGATGGTGTGAAACCGTCCTTCAAGCCCCTTCTCTTTCTACCCGTCGTGTTCCTGGCCGTTGGCTGCACGTCCAACGGCACCGAGGAAGACGACGAGAGCATCCACGCCATCGGCCGGGTTGCCACTCGCACCAACGGCGACGCCGTGATGTACAACGTCGACGAGAACGATCAGCAGATGGACCGCGCCACCACCCGCGCCCGCAAGCATGTGGACCGGTTCATCGCCGCGCTCAAGAACCCGCAGCCCAACCAGCGTGATTTCCAGGTCAAGAAACTCTTCGTCAAGGACGGCAAGGCCGAGCACATCTGGCTGGCGGACGTGAAGTTCAACGGCAACCGCTTCGTCGGCAACGTGGATAACAAGCCAATGTTCATCAAAGGTTTGAAGATCGGCGAGCGCGAATCCGTCAATCCTGACGAGGTCATCGATTGGTCCTACGTCGAAGACGGCCGTCTGGTCGGCGGCTACACGATCCGCGTGCTCTTCAGCGAACTGACGCCGGACGAGAAAGCCGACTTCGAGAAACGGGCGGACTTCCACATCGGCCACAAAGAGTGACCGGCTTTGACCTGACGGCAAACTCCAAACGAAAGAAGCTTTTATGATCAAATTGATGCGAGCGGCCGCCCTGCTGAGTGGCGTGGCGGGATTGGCACTGTTCCTGGGCGGATGCGCGGAAGGCCCGGGCTATGGTCCTGGCGGTCCCAATCTTGCCGTGGGAGTCGGTTATCCGGGCTACGGCGCGTACGGCGGCCCTTACTACGGCGGCTACGGTCCTTACTATGGGGATACCGTGATCGTCGGCGGTGGAGGCTATAACCACCGGGCGTACTACGGCGGACACCATTTCTATGGCGGAGGCTATCGTGGCGGCTCTGGCGGACGCTTCACCGCGGTGCGCGGTGCAGGCGGCGCGGGTCGGTCGGGTGGCTTTGGCGGGGGCCACGCCGGTGGTGTCGGTGGTGGCCACGCTGGCGGCGTCGGCGGTGGTGGTCATCGCTAGAGCAGTTTCAGCAAAGGGATGGCCCTTTTTCGATGTGGTTGCGGCGCTGTGTCGCCGCGTCTGCGCTGGTGAAAACGTTCCTTTCAGAACCAGACGCGGCACCGCGACCACATCTCAGATGAAACCGCTTTAGCTCCTCTGCACAGGCTTTCGCCATCCGTCCGGTCACGGCCGGACGGATGTTTTCTGCCCGAATGGCGTAGCAAGACCAGAAGCCAAGCCGTCCCCGATTGAAATCGGACGGTACACGTCTGCGGCGGGAACGGTCGGCCCCGCCCCGTGATTTGCCCGGGTGACGCAGGCGGTTGCTGTCCCTAGCTCCCCGCCGTGCCTTCTGCTCCTGCCCATGTCTTTTGATCTGAACCGCGTCCTGATTGCCGACGACGACGAACGCCCCCGCCAGTTGCTCGCCCATTATCTGAAAAGCTGGGGCTTCCACGTGGTCGCCTGCCACGACGGCATGGAGGCCGTTCGCCTCCTCGAAGCCGACAACGGGCCGGTGCTGGCGCTCGTCGACTGGAAAATGCCCGGTCTGGAGGGCGTCGAAATCTGCCGCCGCCTCCGCGGCCGGGCCGGACGGCACCCGTACACGTACATCATTCTGGTCACCGGCGAGAGCGACGCCGCCGCCGGGTTGGAGGCCGGGGCGGACGACTTCGTGACCAAGCCCTACAACGTCGACGAACTGCGCGCCCGACTCACCGTCGGCCAGCGGGTCGTCGGCCTGGAACGCCGCCTGGCCGAGCACATCGAGATGCTGCGCGACGCCCTGAACCAGATCGGGCAGCTCCCGGAAGCGGAGACGCCCATTTGCATCTGCCCGGTGTGCAAACGCACCCGCGAGGGCGGAGACTGGCATCCTGAGCGATGAAAAGGTGGCTGGCCGCAGTCGTGTTGGCGTGGTCCTTGGTGCTCGGGCGGGCGTCGGCCGTGGAGTTCGGCACGGTCGAGTTCGCGGGCAAACGTTTCACGGTTTGCCGGGTCGAGGTTGGCGAGGAGCGGCTGGAACTGTTCCACCGCGACGAGGCCGGGCAGGTTTTCAAAACGTTCGACCGCCTCGCCTCGCAGGTCCAGGTAGGGGGACGCCGGCTGGTGTTCGCCATGAACGCGGGGATGTATCACCCCGATTACTCGACGGTCGGGCTGTTCGTCGCGGGAGCCAGGCAGTCGGCCGCGCTGAATATGAACGACGGCGAGGGCAATTTCTTTCTCAAACCAAACGGCGTTTTCGCTCTCACGGAGGCCGGCCCGCAGGTGGTGGAGGCTTCCGAGTATCCCCATTTGAACGCGCGGGTGCTGCTCGCCACGCAGTCCGGCCCCTTGCTCGTGCGCGCCGGACGGCTGCACCCGGCGTTCCGGGCGGATTCGACCTCGCGGCTCCTGCGCAACGGCGTCGGCGTGCCCTCGCCGGGCGTGGCGGTGTTTGTCATCAGCGAGGACCCGGTAAATTTTTACGAGTTCGCCACGGTCTTCCGCAACGAGCTGGGATGCCCCGACGCGTTGTTTCTCGACGGGGTCATTTCGAGTTTGTACGCACCCGCGCTCCGGCGGAACGACTCCGGTCACCCTCTCGGACCGATCTTCGCCGTGACGGAATAGGCACGCGGTAGGTTAACCGGCCACGAAAGCCTCGGCCAGCAGGCGGGTGTTGAACTCGGCGAGGAAGTTTTCCTCCACCCATGCCCGGCCGCCTTGGCCGAGCCGCGCGCGGAGTGCGGCGTCGGCCGCGAGACGTTCCACGGCCGCCGCCAGCGCGGAGGCATCGGACGGATTCGCAACGACCAAGCCCGTCACGCCGTCGTACACGGCCTCGCCCGCGCCGCCCGCCGTGCTGGAGATCACCGGCAGCCCGCAGGCCATCGCCTCGGGGATGACGTTGGGCAGACCGTCGCGGTCGCCTTGCGCATCGACGATCCCCGTGTGCCAGAACGCGTCCGCCCACGCGTAGGCGTCCCACACGTCGGCGGGGGGACGTTCGCCGTGCAGGATGACGTTCGAGCGCAGCCCAGCGGCAGCGATCCGTGCTTCCAACCCGGCCCGCAACGGACCTTCGCCGATGATCCGTAGATGTACAGGTCGGCCCCGCCGGATGAGTTCGGCGCAGGCGTCGATCTGGTAGAGCTGCCCCTTCTTTTCCACCAGCCGGCCCACGGACAAGAGGTGAAAGGCGACATCCGGTGACCTCGCGGACCGTTGCGACAGGATTTCGCCCGCGTGCCGGAACGCGGCTGCGCTCAATCCCCGGCGGGACAAGACAATGTTTGCGTTCGCCTGAGGAAAGCGCGTCTTCAGGTAATCGACGTTGGCCTGCGTGGTGGTGTGAACGAATTTCGCGGCGCGCAGTTTCGGGCCGAGGAAAGGATCGCCGCCGTGGCGGTGAACGTCGTACGCGTGCGCGCCGAAGCTGAACGGCCGGCCGCAGAGTCCGCCCAGAACCGCCGCTGTCGTGGCCGGAGCGGTGGCCCACGTGCCGTGGAAAACGTCCGGCCGGTTCCCCCCGCGCCGGAATCCGGCCGCCAGCGACAGGGCGGTCAGCGTGCCCCAAAGCGTCATGAACCAGCCTTCGCCGTGGCGCGGCAGGTGCCCGAGCAACAACCGCAGCCCACGGAAGAGCAGGGTCGGGCGGCGGATCAGCTCGCGCGCGGTACCGAAAAGCATCGACCACGCCACGCGCCCCGGCGCGCCGGGGCGTACGACCGTCAGCCCCGGCGGGACGGTCACCGCCACGCTCGCCGCCGGGCGGAAGTCCCAGATCGGCCGCACCTCGATCCGCACGCCTTGACCCGCCAACGCGAACATCTCCCGTTCGATGAACGTCTGCGTCGTCGAAGGGTAGTGCATGACGAAGTAGACGACGAGCATGGAAGGCAGAAGTAAGAAGGCAGAAGGCAGAAGTCCAGAGAGGAGACCGCAGAAACAGCGTGACACCGTCTGGCTGCGCTCTTCCGCCTTCTGGACTTCTGCCTTCTGCCTTCTTACTTCTGCCTTTTCTTCAGAGTTTGCCCAGGAACACGCCCTGGATCACCAGCTCACGCGCGGGCAGGATCTTGCCGAAAGCCGGGTTGTCGCTTTCACTCTGCAAATAGGCGCGGCCGGGCTTGCGGCTGTAAAAACGCTTCAGGCACGTCTCGCCGTCCACCAGCGCCGCCACGATGTCGCCGTGTACCGGCTGGCGTGTCTCGGAGTCGGCCATGAGCACCACATCGCCATCCTGGATGCCTTCCTTGCTGCGGTTCATCGAGTCCCCCGCCACCCGCAGGGCAAACTTCCCCTCGCCGCCGCCGCGGGCGTGCTCGGGAGGAACCGGGACGTATTCCACCGGCTGCACCACCGCGGACGCCCCGCCCGGATGCCCGGCGGCGATGGAACCGAAAATCGGCACGACCACCCGCGACGACGCGGCGGTCGGGAAAGGCAGGATTTCCGCCCCCGGTCCGGCCTGGCGGCTGTCCACTTCGCGCGCGAAGGGCCGCGGCTTGTCGCGCAACGTCGCCCGCTGCTCGCGCAGGGTGCGCACCATCGTCACCAGGCGCGGCACGGCGGGTTCCTCGGCTTCGATCATCTCCAGGACCGCTTCCAGGCAGGCTCCGAGCGCCTGGGCCTTGCGGTAGCCAAGCTGATCGCACAGGCCGGTCAGGCCGGGAGCCAGATCCTGCGGCGGGCGAAACGAAAATGGGTCGTAGATGCTGCCCTCGTCTTTCATTGACCGCAAAAATAGGCACAAACTCGCGTTGTTGCCACGGAAAACATTTCATTTGCTACATTCTAAAGTTTTACTACATTTGCTACATGCCGCTGAAAAGCCTTCCCTTTGTCGAACCGGAGGAACATCCGTTGGACCGCGTGATTGTCATGCCGACGATGACCCGCCAGCACGAAGCCGCTGCGGGCGACGTGGTGCTTTACCGGACGCCGGAAGGCCACATCACCCCGGCGCGGTTGGTCGAGCTGGCGGGCGGCGGCGGCTGGCTGGCGCGCGGCGCGCGGCACACGCGTGGGTTAATCTACCTGGACCCCGAGAGCATCACCGCGCGGCTGCCCCGGCCCGATCTGGTGGGCGAGGCGGCGTAAGGTTCTCCGCCGCAGGCGAAGCAGCATTATCAAGCCGCTCCGGCCAGCGCCACCTCGCGATGGTTCTCAGCCATCACGCGCGCGACGGCTTCGCGTAGAGCCTGCCGCGTGACCGGCTTGTCCACGACCATGTCGATGTTTGCCGGCAGTAAGCTGCCGTCGTTCGTCGCGCCGTAGCCTGTGAGCAAGATCACCCGCGTGCTGGGGGCCATGGCCTTGATCGCCGCGGCGAGCTGCTCGCCGTTCATGTGCGGCATCGCCTTGTCCGTGATGACCAGATCGTAAGGATGCCCGCCCGCCTTCGCGCGGAACTTCTCCAGCGCCTCCCGCCCGTCGCCCGCCGTTTCGACCGTGTGCCAGTCCTCCGTGAGATGTTCGGCGAGGATCTCGCAGAGCACCGGTTGATCGTCCACCGTCAGGATGCTCAGGGATTGGTGCACGTCCGAGGGCTGCGGCGCGACCTTCTCGGCAATCCCGACCTCCACCGGCAAATAAAACCGGAACGTGGTGCCCAGGCCGGGGGTGCTTTGCAGGTCGATGCGCCCGCCGTGGCGC
>CAXTOX010000062.1:0-15347 GCA_964245885.1 uncultured Chthoniobacterales bacterium
CATCGGCAAACATCGCCTTGATCACCTCAAACTCAACATCTGCTTGAACACTACCTGCACTTCAACAGGCCCTTGCGAGCGGGACGCTTGGAAGCAGCCTTCGGCGTGAGGCGGTAGACTTCCTTCGTTTGGCAGTGCGGGCAAACCGGGCCTCCGGGCCACCGCAGAGACTCCAAAAGCTCGCGCGCCGCGTCTTCATCGCTGTACTTTTGAGCGATGGTTACAAGATTCAGTTCGACGGCTTCCGTGTTCACGCCACCAAGTTAGGCGAGAACCTTGGGTTTTTAAAGTATATAATTCCGATTCCGATTTCTTTCTGCCGTTGATCGTGCTCAACGACGACAAACTTTACCCGCTGACGCTGGGGCTCAACGTGTGGAACAATTCCTCTTCTTCCACCGGCGGCGGTGATCCCATCTTCAACCTGATCGCTCTCGGCTCGCTGGTCAGCGTCGTGCCGCTGCTGGCGGTCTTCATCATTCTCGGCCGGTACTGGCGCGGTGGCCTGACGGCAGGAGCCACCAAGGGCTGACCTTACCAGGGGTTTGCAGCAGAACGCGGACGTTGCTTCTCGGCACGCGGGCACTTTTCCCATGAACAAGTCCTATTCCCACGACGCCTTTTTGTACGGCGTGGTCTATTACCCGGAACAATGGCCTGAAGCACGTTGGGACGCCGACCTCGCGCAGACCGGGATGAACGTCGTCCGCATGGGCGAAGGCGCGTGGAGCGTGTGGGAACCGGAGGAAGGCCGCTACCATTTCGCTCTCTTTGACCGCGCGCTGGAACTCTGCGCGCGCCACGGCCTCAAAGCCATTATGGGCACGCCGACCTATACGCCGCCCGCATGGCTGACGGAGCGTTACCCGGAGACCTTGCGCGCGGCCTACGACGGCACGCTCCTGCGCCACGGCTCGCGCCGCCACTACAACTACACCTCGCCCGTTTACCAGGAAAAATCCCGCGTCGTCACCCGCGCGCTCGCCGAACACTACCGCGACCACGCGGCGGTGGTCGGCTGGCAGATCGACAACGAACTGAACTGCCACCTCGACGTGAGCTTCGCGGCGAGCGATCACGAGGCGTTCCGCCGGTGGTGCCGCGAACGCCACGGCACCCTGGACCGGCTCAACCAGGCGTGGGGCACCGTGTTCTGGTCACAGACCTACGGGGCGTGGGAAGAAGTCTGGCTGCCGCGGCCGACCGTCACCTACCAGAACCCCGGCCTGCTGCTGGATTTCTACCGGTTCACCTCCGACGCCACGATCCGGTTCGCCGCCATGCAGTACGCCATCCTCAAGGAAGTCGCGCCGCACCAGTTCGTCACGCACAACGCGTTCCAGAACATGACGAACGTGGATTTCGAGCGGTTCGTGCAGGAAGCCGTCGATTTCGTTTCGTATGATTCGTACCCGGAGTTCAAGGTGTGCGACCCGGCACTGCCGGCGCACTTCAAGGATCGCCACGAGACTCTCCTGTTGTCACGGATGCGCGGGGCTTCGCCCAAGTTCATGGTGCTCGAACAGCAGTCGGGACCCAGCGGCCAGATCGGCGGCCTGCTCAACGGCAATCCGGACTACCTGCACGCCACCCCCAAGCCCGGACAGATGCGCCTGTGGGCTTGGAACTCGGTCGCCAACGGCGCGGATGGGTTGCTTTATTTCCGCTGGCGTTCGCTGCCCTACGG
This sequence comes from uncultured Chthoniobacterales bacterium, assembly GCA_964245885.1. GTDB lineage: Bacteria > Verrucomicrobiota > Verrucomicrobiia > Chthoniobacterales > SZAS-18 > CAHJWO01. The sequence continues at coordinate 1,688 of CAXTOX010000062.1, forward strand.
GCCCGAGGCGCATTGGAACGGCCTGATCTACCACGACGAGCGCAGCACGCGGCGGTTGGAAGAAGCCCGGCAACTCGGCGGCGAAATCCGGCGGCTGTCCGCCATGCTGCTCGGGACGCATTGTGTGGCCGACACCGCGATCCTGTACGACTACGACAACGAGTCGCACGCGCTCATCGAAAACGCCACCGGCCAGCACCGCGAGAGCAGCGAACGCGCCGTGCACCAGGCGCTTTCCGAACGCCACCTCAACGCCGACGTGCGGGCGCTTTCCAGCCTCGGCCAACCGGGCGCGCTGGCGGCGTACCGGGTCGTGTTCTTCCCGCACGCCCACATCCTGAGCACCGACGACCTGCCGCCTTTGCGCGCCTACGTCGAGGCGGGCGGCACGCTGGTGTTCGGTGCCTGGAGCGGCTACCGCGACCGGCGGCACTGGTGCTACGACGCGGCGGGGCGGGCGTTCTTCGAGGAACTGTGCGGCGTGCGCGTCGGAGAGTTCACTTGCCTGCCGGAGAGCGAGAGTTCTTCGTTGCGCTTCGACGGGGCGCCGTCCGCCCTCGCCGCGCCGGTGTTCAACGAGGTGCTGGTTCCCGTGCGCGGAGGCGTCGAGACCCTGGCGTCCTACGAGGATGATTTCTACGCCGGCGGAGCGGCCGTGACCTCGTACCGGCTGGGAGAGGGCCGGGTGGTCTGCGTGGGCTGCTTCTTCACGCCGGAGAACACGAACGCGCTGTTGGACGCGTTAGAAATCCGGGACCCGCTGGCGGAATGGGCGACGATCCCGGCGGCGGTGCAGGCGACCATCCGCGACGGCGCGGCGGGGCGGCACTGTTTCCTGCTGAACTTCACCGCCCGGCCGCAGCCGGTCATTCTGCGCCTGCCTGCGCGCGATCTCCTCACGGAAGAAGACCTCACCGGCCGCGCGGAACTGCCACCCTACGGCGTACGCCTGCTGAAACTCTGAAGTCCGTTTAACCCGTTCTAACATGGCTGATTACCTTCCGCAGAAACGCTCGCTGGGCGTCTGTTATTATCCCGAACAATGGGACGAGAGCCGCTGGCCGTCCGATCTGGCCGAGATGTCGCAACTGGGCGTCCGCCACGTCCGCGTTGCGGAGTTCGCGTGGAGCCGGATGGAACCCGTGCAAGGAACGTTCGACTTCGCGTGGCTGCGGCGCTTCCTCGACTTGGCCCACGCCGCCGGCCTGTCGGTGGTCATGGGCACGCCCACCGCCTGCCCGCCGAAATGGCTGGTCAACGCCATGCCCGACATGCTCGCGCTCGATAAAAACGGCGTGCCGCGCGGCTTTGGCTCGCGCCGCCACTACTGCTTCTCGCACGAGGGCTACCGTGCCGAGTGCCGCCACGTCGTCGAGCAACTCGCCCGGGCGGTGGGCAGCCACCCGGCGGTGGGTTGCTGGCAGACCGACAACGAGTTTGGCTGCCACGACACGGTGCTTTCCTACTCCTCCGCCGCGCGCGACCGCTTCCGGCGCTGGCTGCAAGCCCGCTACGGCGACATCGGCACCCTGAACAAAGCCTGGGGCAACGTGTTCTGGAGCATGGAGTACCTGAGCTTCGATGCGGTCGAACTGCCCGTGCGCACCCCGACGGACCCGAACCCGTCGCACCTGCTGGACTTCCACCGTTTCAGCTCCGACATGGTGCGGGAGTTCCAAGCCCCGCAGGTGGAAATCCTGCGCCGCCTCTCGCCGGGGCGTCCGATCACGCACAACTTCATGGGCGGATTCACCGACTTCGACCATTACGCGGTGGCGGGCGACCTGGACTTTGCCAGTTGGGATTCCTACCCGCTGGGCTTCCTGGCTTCCTTCCCGCAGTTCTCACGCGAACACCGCCGGAAGTTCCTGCGCGCGGGCGACCCGGGTTTCGTCGCCTTCCACCACGATCTCTACCGCACGTGCGGCCGGGGCCGCTGGTGGGTGATGGAACAGCAGCCGGGACCGGTGAACTGGGCAGATTACAACCCGGTTCCGCAACCCGGCATGGTGCGGCTGTGGACGTTGGAAGCCCTCGCGCACGGGGCGGAGGTCGTCGGTTATTTCCGCTGGCGGCAGGTGCCCTACGCGCAGGAGCAATACCACGCCGGGTAGCACCTGCCCGACAGGCGTCCCGACGTGGCCTGCGGGGAGATCCGGCAGGTCGTCAAGGAAATGTCGCTGTTCGACGACGCCGCGCCGCGCCGCGCGGAGGTGGCGCTGGTGTACGACTACGAAGCCGTCTGGGTGACGACGGTCCAACCGCAGGCCGAAGGTTTCTCCTACCTGAGCGAGGCGTTGCGCTGCTACCGGGCGTTGCGCCAACTCGGGCTGGACGTGGACATCGTGCCGCCCAGCGGCGACCTGGGCTCCTACCGTTTGGTCGTGGTGCCCTCGCTGCCGGTGGTCACGCCGGCGTTCGCCGAGCAGGTTCGCCGCTGCCCGGGGCTCGTGCTTTTCAGGCCGCGGCTGGGTTCCAAGGCGGAGAACTTCCACATTCCCGGCAACCTGCCTCCCGGTACGATGCAGGAACTGCTGCCCTTGCAAGTGTTGCGCGTGGACTCCCTGCCCGACGACCTGCCGGTGCCCGTGCGGTGGAACGGCGCGGCCTACTCGGCCCACACCTGGGTTGAACAGGTCGCCAGCGAATTGACGCCGCTGGCCAGCTACGACGACGGCCACGGCGCGCTGTTCCGCCACGGCCGCTGCCTCTATCTCGCCGGGCTGCCCGACGAGCGGTGGCTCGGTGATCTGGTCCGATCCCTGGTGGTGGAACAAGGGTTGAGCGTGCAGGCACTCCCCGCCGGGGTGCGCCTGCGCCGTTGCGGGCCTCTGCGTTGCTGCTTCAACTACAACGCGCATCCGGTCACCCTGTCACCCCCGGCCGGCGCGGAGATCGTGCTCGGCGGCGTGGACCTGCCGCCGGCGGGAGTCCTGATGTGGCGGGAAGGCAACGGCTGACCGAAGTTGCCTGGGGGGCTTGGAGATTTCACGCTGGCAGCCGATGGGACCCATAGACCCATAAACTGCAAACTGCTTCAGTCCAGAAGATAGCCGCGGGCGAGATGCTGATAACCTTCCACCTGCACGCGAATCCAGGCTTCGTCGTGGCCGAGTTCCTCGGCGAGGATCGCGGCCACCCGCGGGGCGGCGGCGATGCTCGCGCGGGCGTCGAGCAGGAGCGCGCGGGAGCGGCGCGAGAGCACGTCCTCGACGGTGCGGGCCAGTTCGCGGCGCGCGGCCCAGCGGACCTCGGACTCGGTCAGCGGCAGCTTGGCGTCGAGGGCTTGCCCGTTGCCGGGCAAGGCGTGGATCGCCGCGCGGTCGCTGCCGTACACGTCTTGGAACGAGCCGTTGACCCGGTCGCTCCAACCGTGCAGGCGCAGGTGGGGCGTGCGGGTGGGGCGTTTCTCCAGGCCGGCGAGTTTGACGGCCTGATCGACGCAGTCTTCGCCCATCTTGCGATACGTCGTCCACTTGCCGCCGGTGACGGTGATCAGCCCCGCCTTGGACACGCGGATGATGTGGTCGCGCGAGATGCCCGCCGTCGCGCCGACGCCGTCGGTGTTCTGCGCCTTCTCGGCCTTGACCAGCGGGCGCTGGCCGACGTACACGCTGAGCACGTCGCGGCGGCCCGGCGGGTTGGCCAGATACTGGCGCGCGGTGCGCAGGACAAACTCGACCTCCTCCTCCAAGGGGCGCGGCTCCAGCGTGACGTGCTCGACGGGCGTGTCGGTGGTACCGATGACCACCTTGCCATGCCACGGCACCGCGAAGAGCACGCGGCCGTCCTCGGTCTTGGGGATCATCACCGCGCTCTCGCCGGGCTGGAAGCGCCGGTCCACGACGAGGTGGATGCCCTGGCTGGGCGAAAGCATGTCCGGGACGCCCGGCTCGTCCATGCGGCGCACGGAGTCTACGAACACGCCCGTCGCGTTGACCACGGCCTTGGCATTGATCGAGAACTCCTCGCCGGTTTCCACGTCGCGCGCCACGACCCCGGACACCTTGCCGTTTTCCTTGCGCAGGCCCTGGACGGAGACGTAGTTGATCGCCGTGCCGCCCTGGTCGAAGACCGTTTGCAGCAGCGTCACGGCCAGCCGCGCGTCGTCGAACTGCCCGTCATGGTAAAGCACGCCGCCGCGCAGGCCCTCGGGCTTGAGGGTCGGCGCGTGCGCGAGTGCCTTTTGCTTGTCCAGCAGCCGGCAGCGGCCGAAGCCAAGCTTGTCGGCCAGGAGGTCGTACATCGTCAGGCCGAGGCCGTAGAAGGGCTTGGACCACCAGGTGTAAGCGGGAATCACGAAGCCCATGTCGTGGACGAGGTGCGGGGCGTTGCGGATGAGTAGGCCGCGCTCGCGCAGGGCCTCGCGCACGAGGTGGATGTTGCCCTGCGCGAGGTAGCGCACACCGCCGTGGACGAGCTTGGTCGAGCGCGACGAGGTGCCGTTGGCGAAGTCCGCGCCTTCGAGCAGGAGCGTCTTGTAGCCGCGCGCGGCGGCGTCGAGGGCGGTGCCGAGACCGGTGGCCCCGCCGCCGATGACCACGAGGTCCCAGCGGATGGGTTCGCGCAGGTGGGCAAGAAGCGCCTCGCGCGTGTTCGGCGTGGAGGCGGAGAGGGATGCAGGCGTGGATTGCATTGGATGTATTCGGAACCTAGTCCATCTCCCACCGTCGGGAACGCTCCACGGCGCGCTTCCAGCCGGCGAGACGGCTCCCGCGTTCGTCGGCACCCATCGTCGGCTCGAAGCACCGGTCGACCCGCCATTGTTTGGCGATCTCGTCAGTGTTATCCCAGTACCCGACCGCCAGGCCCGCGAGGTACGCGGCCCCGAGCGCGGTGGTCTCCGTGACCTTCGGACGCACCACGGGCACGCCGATGATGTCGGCCTGGATTTGCATCAGGAGGTTGTTGCCGCACGCGCCGCCGTCCACGCGCAGTTCGGAGAGCGAGAGACCGGAATCTTTTTGCATGGCTTCGAGCAGTTCCGCGCTCTGGTAGGCGATGGACTCCAGCGCCGCGCGGGTGATGTGGGCACGGGTCGTCCCGCGGGTGAGGCCGACCATCGTGCCGCGCGCGTAGCTGTCCCAGTACGGCGCACCCAACCCGACGAAGGCCGGCACCAGGTACACGCCGGCGCTGTCCGGGACCGTGCCGGCGAGCGCCTCGCTCTCCGCCACCGTGCGGAAGAACTGGAGGCCGTCGCGCAGCCACTGGATGACCGCGCCACCCACGAACACGCTGCCCTCGAACGCGTAGTCCACCCGGTCCTTGATCTTCCAGGCCACCGTGGTGAGCAGCTTGTGCTGCGAGGGGAGCGGGTCGCGCCCGAGGTTCATCAGCATGAAGCAGCCCGTGCCGTAGGTGTTCTTGGCCATGCCGCGTTCCAGCGCCGCCTGGCCGAAGGTTGCCGCGTGCTGGTCGCCCGCGATGCCCGCGACGGGGATGGCGTGGCCGAAGGCTCCCTCGTCCGTGTGGCCGTACACCTCCGAGCACGAACGCACCTCGGGCAGGAGCGAGCGCGGGATGTCCAGGAGGCCGAGCAGTTCGTCGTCCCACGAGAGCGTGTGGATGTTGAAGAGCAGCGTGCGCGCGGCGTTGGTCACGTCGGTGGCGTGGACCTTGCCCTGGGTCAGCTTCCACAGCAGCCACGCGTCCACGGTGCCGAAGGCCAGCTCCCCACGGTCCGCCGCCGCGCGCGCGCCGGGGACGTGGTCCAGGAGCCAGCGGATCTTGGTGCCGCTGAAGTAGGCGTCGATCACGAGGCCGGTCTTTTTCTGGAACGTCTCGGCGTGGCCGGCGGTGCGCAGCCGGTCGCACAGGCCAGCCGTGCGCCGGTCCTGCCAGACGATGGCGTGGTGGATGGGCTGGCCGGTGCGGCGGTTCCAGACGATGGTGGTCTCGCGCTGGTTGGTGATGCCGATGGCGGCGATGTCGCTCGGGCGGATGCCCAGGCGGGCGAGGACCTCGGTGGCGACGCCGAGCTGGCTGGACCAGATCTCGTTGGCGTCGTGCTCGACCCAACCCGGCTGCGGGAAAATCTGCGCGAACTCGCGCTGCGCCACCGCGCACGGGTTGGCCTCGCGGTCGAAGACGATGGCACGGGAGCTGGTCGTGCCCTGATCGAGGGCGAGGATATACCGAGGCATGGTTCAAAGAAGAACGGGTATTCTCGAACCGTTCGTCAGGCAAGTCCACCGCCCTCGCGGCGTTCCAACCACCACTCGCAAAACTTTTGGTGGGGACGGGGTGTTCGTCACGAAATTGTGACGCCAAATCGTTTTCGTATTAAGCGCGGGAAGGCAAACGTCAGCGCATGGACCTTCGTTGCGCATCCCGCTGTTTTGGCTTGGCACTGGCTGCCTGGCTGCTCTTGGCATTTATCCTTCCGACCGCCGCCCGGGCGCAGACGGTCCAAACCGTTGCGGGCTACTCCTTTTCTGGAGTCACCGGCGCTCCGACGAGCACTGCGCCGGGCGTGAGCGGCAGCAGTTTCATCCGGGATCCTTCCGACAACACGTTCTACGACAACACGGCGGGCAATCCCGCGCCGGACACGAACAGCAGCGGCTGGACAACGGCTGCCACCCTGGACCTCACGCGCTACTACACCTTCACGGTCACGCCCGCCTCCGGCGGTTCCCGTTGGAATGGTCTCACCCTCGATGCGGCCAACTTCGACGCCGCCGGGATCAACGACGGCCCGACGCTCTTCGCCGTGCGCTCCAGCCTTGATGGGTTCACGAGCAACCTCTTGACCGGCACGGTGGGCGCGGCTTTCGCCACCACCACGACTGCCCTCAACGTCATGGCCACCAGCCCGGTCGAGTACCGCATCTACGGTTTCGGCGCGGGCACCACCCAGGGATTGCTTCAGCTCGACAACGTGGCGCTCACCTTCGCGGCCGCCGTGCCGGAGCCTTCCACTTGGGCGGCGCTCGGCTGCGGCTTGTTCGCAACGGCCGTCGCGCTTGCCCGTCGCCGGGCATGATCCGCCCTGTTTCCCGCCGTCTCACCTCCAAACTGCCGACCCTGCCCATGCACACCGACTTCGACCCATCCCCTGCGTCCGACCACCCGGCGAACCCGGTCCGCCCCGCCGTCGGCCGGACGAACCGCCGCGAGTTCCTGCGTCTGCTCGGTCTGGGGTTTCTGGCCAGCTACACGACCGTTCCCTTCGGCGAGGCCGAAGCCGCCGCCCGCGATGCTCAGCCGGACCCCTTCGGCGTGCGCGCCGTGGACGACGCCGGCACGACGTTCCCGCAGTCTGTGGCCTCCGGCGACCCGACGCCCTCCGGCATGATCCTCTGGACGCGGCTGCTGCCCGCCGTTGTCACCGGCACGGACCCTCTGCTGCTCGAAGTCGCTCTCGACGCCGCGTTCAGCCAGATCCAACTCCGCGTGAACGTCCCCGCCTCGCAGATCACGCCGACGCTGGACAACACCGTGCGCGTCGATCTCGACCGCCACCTGCGGCCCAACACGATCTATTATTATCGCTTCATCTACCAGAACGTCAGCAGCCGCACGGGCCGCGCGCGCACGCTGCCGCTGGCGAACGACGCCACCGTCAGCAGCCTGAAGTTCGCCGTGCTCAACTGCCAGGACTACACGAACGGGTACTACGGCGCGTACGCCTTCATCGCGGCGGACTCGACCATCGACTACGTCCTGCACGTCGGCGACTTCATCTACGAGACGACCGGCGGCACCGGGTTCCAGAGCGGACCCTTCCCCGACCGCAACATCATCCTGCCCACCGACCCGGCCAGCCAGGCGGCGCTCGGGCTGGCGGACTACCGCTTCCTCTACCAGACCTACCGCGGCGATTCCGGCCTGCGCGACACCCTGGAGAACTTCACCTGGATGACCATTTGGGACGATCACGAGATGGCTAACGACCAGTACCACGACTACACCGACACCGAGTACCCCAGCGGCTCGCAGGGCGCGCCCGACCATCCCTACACCACCAGCCCGCAGAGCTACCAGGGCGGTGCGAAGACCTCCGCGCAGTTGCTCCACCAGCTCAAGCTCGACAGCCAGCAGGCGTGGTTCGAGTACGGTGCGGTGCGCGTGGGCTTCAACCAATCCTCGGCCGATATCTTCGGGCGCTTGCAAATCTACCGCAACTTCCGCTTCGGCACGCTCGTGGAATTTTTCCTGACGGACGAGCGCACCTACCGTTCGTCGCACCCGGAAGGCGAGAGCGTGCCAGGCGTGCCCAGCGGCTTCGGCGCACGCTACCTCGCGCCGTCCAGCCCGCCGCTCGTCGGCCAGAACGATCCCTCGCGCACGATGCTCGGCGCGACCCAGCGCGCGGCGTTCGTCAATAGCGTCGGCGCCAGCGGCGCGCTGTGGAAGGCGTGGGCCAACGAGGTGCTCCTCGCGCCCTTGCAGATCCAAGTGACCGCCCCGCTGCTGGCGGTTTTGCCAGCCCCGTTGTCGCAGTTGCTCGCGGCCACCATCCCCATCGGCGGGTTTGCCACGGTGGACAACGACTCGTGGGATGGCTACGCGTACGAACGCACGCAGATCAACACGGCCCTGCGCGACGCGGGCGTGCAAAACCTGGTCGTGCTCACCGGCGATCTGCACACCTACGTCGCCAGCTACGTGAAGGCCGATTACACCAGCGGCAGCAACGCGAACGCGCCCGGCACCTTGGTCAACGTGATCGGCGTCGAGTACATGACGCCGGCCATCACGTCGTCCAATCTCCAGGAGCAGCTCGGGCTAGGCGACCAGGCGGAAGCCGGCCTGGAGCAAGCCTCGCTGGCGGTGAACCCGCACCTGCAATACCTCAACAGCCACCAGTACGGGTATGCCACGGTGGAGTTCACGCGCGACCATTGCGACTACACGATGTACGTCGTGGACAAGTCCACGCCGACGCCCGCGCCGGCCGTCGTCGTCAAGCAGTTCCGCACGCCGGTGGGTCAGCCTTTGATCACCGACATCACGCCGGCCGCGAAGGCGAGCCGTCCCATCAAGGTCGGCGTCCCCGTGCGCCGTTGAGCCGTTGACAGGGCGGGTCACCGACTGTGAGGAAATCTTCACAAAGCAGCGGCTGACACGCGGGGCACGTCCTTCCAAAGTGCCCGTCGTCCAGGCGTCTCACCCGATGCGCGCCGCGGGGCAGGAGGTAGCGACGCGGCCCCACGCCGCCCGTCCTCCGCCTCCGCGACCGGGTAACACTGGGCTCCGTCATCCTCACCATCGCTTCCAAATGCATCCAAATTCCTGCCCTTCCTCCACTCGCCCCCGCGGCATCCAAACCGATGTTCGCGCCATCTGGCGCGGCCTTGCCGCCGCTGCAATTGGCGTCGCCGGGTGGGCCGCCTCCGCGCAAGCCACCGTGATCTCGTTTGACGATGGTTCGGTCACCGCAGGCAGCACCCTGAGCAACCAATACGCGGCCTCGGGCGTCGTCTTTTCGCCCGGCGGAGGAAACTACAGCGGCGTCGTCAACCCGCCCTCGACGAACGTCGGCTTCGCCACGAACACCGATCTGACGATCTCCGCCTTCGACGCGTCGGTCGGGGAAGGCTCTCCGCTCAGCGGCCTCGTGCTGCGCAGCAACGCGAACTTCGCCGCCGAAAACGGCGACCCGGTGTTCACCCTGACCTTCAGTGCCCCCGTCACCGCGTTGAGCCTCGACTTCGGTGACGTGAAGGCCGCGTTCCAGGGTTCGCCGGCGATCTTCGCGGTCCAACCCTTGAGCAACGTGGCCGTTTCCATCGCGCTGGCCCCGAGCACGAAGAACGGAACGTCCACCGCCGTCGGCTTGCCCGTTGGCGTGACGACGATTGTCGTCGTGCCGGGCACCAACAAGGATTTTGTCGCCGTCGATAATCTGAAGTTCACCCTGGCTCCCGTGCCCGAGCCGACCACCGTCGCCATGTCGCTCCTGGGGTTCGGCGTGATCGGGGCGGCGTGGCACCGCCGCCGCCAGTCGCCAGTGACGAGGTAAGTATCCCCTCCACCGAAAAGCGTCGGCAAGCCTCGGAGTTCTCTCCGAGGCTTTTGTTTTGCTCACGGATGCAACGGCCTGTCAGGATGCTTCGGCCGTTTGCCGTGCGCGGGGTACCTCCGCCGACAATGCCGTGCGGCGCACCACCGTTCTCCACGGCCGCAGCAGCGCGGGGATCACCAGCAGCGTCAAGACCGTGGCGCTGAAGATCCCGCCGATCACCACCGTCGCCAGCGGACGCTGGATCTCCGCGCCCGCCCCCTGGGCCAGCGCCATCGGCAGAAAGCCGACCGCCGCCGCCACGGCCGTCATCAACACCGGCCGCAGCCGCCCGCGGGCGCTCTCGACGGCCGCGCGCTCCGGCGGTACGCCGCGGGCAAGGAGCTGGCCGTGGCGCGCCACCAGCACGAGGGCGTTGAGCGTCGCCACCCCGCCGAGCGCGATGAACCCGATGGCCGCTGGGATCGTGAACGGCAGCCCCCTCGCCGCCAGCGCGAACACCCCGCCCACCAGCGCGAGCGGCACCGCCGCGCACACTACCAGCGTCCGCTGCCACCCGCCGACCGCCAGCCACACCAGCCCGAACGCCGCCAGCGCGGCCAAGGGCACCAGCTGCGTGAACTGCGCCCGGGTGCTCTCCAACTGCGCGAACGAGCCGCCGAACTCCACGCGGTACCCCGGGTCCAGCGGCACGGCGGCCACCGCCCGGCGCGCCGCCGCCACGAAGCCCGCCACGTCGTGCCCGTGGACGTTGACCATCACGGCGCGGCGGCGCTGGCCGTTTTCGTGCGTGAGGCGGTTCAGGCGCGGGGCGTGTTCCACGGTTGCCACCTGCTTGAGCACGAGCATGAGCGTGCCCTCGGCGGAGCGCAGCGGCAGTTGTTCCAGCGCGGCAGGGTTCGCGCGGTCCGCCTCGGAAAGACGCACCGCCAAGGGGAAGAACGTTTCTCCCTGATCCACGCGCCCGACTTCCTCCCCGGCGTAGCCCACGTTCAGCGCGCGGTTGATCTCGTCGCCCTGCGCCAGGTAGCGGCGCATCGCGTCGTAGTTGGGGTGGACTTCCAAGGTGTCCGTGCGTCCGACCTCCTCCAGCGCCACCTCGTCCGCGCCCGGCAGGTCCTTGACCGCGTCGCGCACCTGCGTGACCAACGTGTCCAGCCGTTCGCTGTCGGGGCCGAAGACCTTGATGGCCACGTCGGCGTGGACGCCTTCGAGCAGTTCGCCGAAGCGCACCGCGATGGGTTGGTTGGTGGTCAGAAGCTGGCCGGGCACGTGCGCGTCGATGGCGGCGAGCACGCGCCGGGCGAGTTCCTCCTTGGTGATGGGCTGACCGTGGTCGTCGCCGTGGTCGTCGCGCCGCCACTCGGCGCGGGGCTTGTAGGAGAGGTAAATGTCGTTCTGGTTGACGCCCTGCGGATCGGTGGCGATCTCCGACGCGCCGATGCGGGCGAACGCCTGCGTGACCTCGGGCACGTCGCGCAGGATCGCCCGTTCGGTCTCTGTTTCCATCGCCACCGAACGGTCGAGGCTCACGGCCGGATCGCGCTGCACCTCCACCACCAGCGAACCCTCGTCCAGCGGGGGCAGGAACTCCGCCCCGAGCCGGCCAAACATCCACACCGCGAGCACCCCCAGGGCCGCGACCCCGCCCAGCAACGCCCAACGCGCCCCGGACCGCTCGAACCAACCCAGCACGGGCAAATATACCCGGTCGAGGGCGCGCATCAGCGGCGTGGTGCCGCCGAGTTCGTCTCCCCCGCGCGCGTCGTCCTCGCGCAGGAACACGCGGCAGAGCGCGGGCACCAGCGTCAGGCTGAGCGCCAACGCGACGAGCAGCGCCAGCGCCGCCGTCCAGGCGAGCGGCTGGAACATCTTGCCCTCCACCCCGCGCAACCCGAGGATGGGCAGGTACACCAACGTGATGATCGCGCCGCCGCAAACGGTGGGCCGGGCGACCTCGCGGCAGCCCGCCAGGATCGCGCCGTGCCGCTCGGCGGCGGACAACGCGCGGCCCAGTTCCCGGCGGCGTGCTCCCAGGCGGCGCGCCACGTTGTCCACGGTGACGATGGCTCCGTCCACGAGCAGGCCGAAATCCAGCGCGCCCAGGCTCATCAGGTTGCCGGAAAGCCCGAGGGCTTGCAGCCCGGCCAGCGCCGCCACGAACGCTAGCGGCAGCACGGAGACGACGATCAGCGCCCCGCGCCAGTTGCCGAGCAGCAGCAGGTGAATGGCCACGACCAGCAGGGCGCCCAGCAGCAGGTTGTCGCGGACGGTGTGGAGCACGCGGTCCACCAGCCGGGCGCGGTTGTAGAGCGGGCGCAGTTCGACCCCCGCGGGCAGCCGGCGCTGAATCTCCTCCAGCGCCGCGGCGACCCGGCGCGCCACGACGCGGCTGTTCTCGCCGGGCAGCAGGAGCGCGGTGCCGAGCACGGCCTCCTCGCCGTCGAGCGTGGCCGCGCCGGTGCGCGGGCGCGCGCCTTGCGGGTTGACGGTCGCCACGTCGTGCAGCAGCACGGGCACCGCCCCCCAGCCGAGCTTGACCGTCAGGCCGCCGATCTCCTCCGGGGTCTGGGCGCGCACGAGCGAACGCACCGTGGCCAGCGCGGGGCCGCGGTCCGCCAGCGCGCCCGCCCCCGGCGCGGCGTTGCGGCCCAGGGTCGTGGCCAGATCGGCGAGGTCCAGGCCGCTCTCGGTGAGCTTGGCGAGGTTAGGCTCCACCACGCACTGGCGGTCGAAGCCGCCGGTGTTGTTCACGTCGGCCAGTCCCGGCACGGCCCGCACCGCCGGACGCACCACGAAGTCCTGCCACGTCTTCAGCGCCGACAACCGCGCGCGCGGCGTCGCCGGACGATCCGGCGCGTCGGGCCGGTAGCACAGCGCGTAGGTGAAGATTTCACCCAACCCGGTACTGGGTGGTACCAGCCGGGGCGAGAGGCCGCGCGGGAGGCGGTCCAGAACGGCCGGCAGCCGCTCGGCGACGAGCTGGCGGGCGCGGTAGAGGTCGGTGCCGTCACGGAAGATCAGCGACACCTGCGACACGCCGAACACCGTGACCGAGCGCGTTCCCTCCAGGCCGGGCAGTCCGCTCATCTCCAGTTCGACCGGCCGGGTGACGCTCGTCTCCGACTCCTCCGGGGCGAGGTTCGGCACGGCGGTGAGGACCTGTACCTGCACGTTGGAGATGTCGGGCACCACGTCGAGCGGCAAGCGGGCGGCATTCCACAGGCCGGCCACGAAACCGAGCGCGCACAACCCGGCCACCGCGAAGCGATGCCGCAGAACAAAGCGCAAGATCAACGAAAGCATGAACGGAGGGGATGCCGGTGAAAAAACGCAAGCGGCTGCGCAGCCGGTAAGCCGCGCAGCCGCCCACACTATCGGCGAGAGGATCGTTAGTTGGCAACCGGGGCGGGGACGGTGACACCCGCCCCATCCTTGTACACGGGCTGCTTGGCGAGCACGTCCAAGCGGACGTTCAGGGTCTGCACCGCGCCATTGACGAAGGAGCGCGCCTCGATGGTGTAGCTGCCCTTCTTCTTGGGCGTGCCGGAGAGCACCCCGGTGGACGAGTTGTACGTCAACCCGTCGAGGTCGCCGACCACGTCGAACGGCTCGGGCGCGTTCGGGAGTCGCCAGAGGCTGAGCTCCCGCCAGCCCAGGACGCCCACCACCAGCGAGATCGCCACATAG
>CAXTOX010000062.1:15357-21500 GCA_964245885.1 uncultured Chthoniobacterales bacterium
GCGCCGTACGCCGGCAGCGTATACGTGAACGGCTGGCCTGCCTGGGCGCGCACGATCAAATCCGGCTGACCCGTGAATGGCGCGGTCGGCGGGATGGCGTTGGCGTCGTGCTCGTTGAGCGGGGCCAGACCGTGGAGCTGCTCGATGAACGCGAGGAGCGAATTAGTCTCGTACTGGGTGTGGTCGACGAAGCCGTGCTTGACGAAGGGCGATACCACCGTCAGCGGCACGCGCAGGCCCGGACCCCAGTCGTCCACTTGCGGCGGCTTGACGTGGTCCCACATGCCGCCGTGTTCATCGTAGGTGATGAAGATGACGCTGTCCTTGTACACCTTGCTCGCCTGGATCTTGGCGACGGCCTGCGCGATCCAGTTTTCACCGGCCTGCACGGCGGCGTAGCCGGGGTGCTGGTTGTTCTCGCCGATGGGCTTGACGAAGATGACCTGCGGCAGGTTGGCTGCCGCCTTCTTGTTGGCCAGTGCGGGATAGAAGTCCGCGTCTTCGTCCTTGAGGTGCAGAGCCGAGCCGGCGCTGTCCGTGCCGGGCACGGCCGCGGAGTTCGCGGTGGCGGGCACCGGCGAGGTGGCCAGCGCGTACTTGGCGAAGAAGGCGAAGGGCTGGTGGTGGAACTGGAAGAGGAAGTCCGCCTGGCCGGCCTTCGCGTTGTTCCAGCCGCCGGAGTACCAGGCCCAGTCGATGCCGGCCGCGGAGAGGCGGTCGCCGATGGTGTCGTGGTACTGGAGCGGCAGGCGTCCGGTGACGGCCGTGTTGGAAGTCGGCGCGCCCGGTGTGGTGGCGACCGTCGTGAACCCGCCCGCCGGCCCGCGCAGGGGCCGCAGGGTGTTGACCGCCCAGTAGTCGCCGGGGTTGAGGCGCTGGTTGGCGTTGGACAGGTCGAAGGGCGGCAGATCGCCGTCCGCCGTCAGGAAACCGTCGCTGACGCTGCCGTTGGTGAGCACCGCCGGGTAGCCGTTGGCGTCGAAGACGGTGACGTTCGTGCCGGTGGCGGGAGGCGGCGCGGCGTCGGTGGTCGTGGGCGTGGCGGGCCAGACCGGCGCACGGGCGGCGATCAGGAACTGGTGGTTGAGGAACGAGCCGCCGAAGCCGCTGTGGAAGGTGTTGTCGCAGATCGTGAACTGTTTGGCCAGGAGACCCTCGCCGAGGTTCTGCGCGTCGTAGTGGCTGAGCACGAGGCCGGGGTTGTCCGACCACGCCGAGAACTTGCTCATCGCCGTGCCGCCAGCGTTGCGTGGGTTGAGGCGGTAGCGGCCGTTGGGATCGTTGATCTGGTACTGCTCGGTGTAGAAGCGGTGGATCATGTCGCCCTGCATGCTGGTGAAGGGCACGTAGGGCAGCAGGTCGACGGGCTGGTTGGGCAGCGACGAGGGAAAACGCGTGTCCGGCCCGGCGGACATGCCGGGGATGCCGCTGGTCGTCGGCTGCGGCAGGCTGGCGAGCGTCGCGCCGGTCTGGGTGGTCTGCGTGTAGGTCTGCGGCGTGGCCTGGGCCAGACCGTTGACCCCGGGGATGCTGCCGTATAGCCCGTCGAAGGAACGGTTCTCGGGGTAGAGGATGAAGACGTACTTGATCTTCTGTTTGAGGTCGGCCGGGAAACCTGCCAGCGGGTTGCCGCTCTTGGCGTCGGCAACCGCGGCGGAGTCCACCGGCGCGGCAGCGGGACGGAGGACGGATTGGGCGTGCAGACCGGGGAGCACGGCCGTCGCGCCGAGCAGGGCGGCGCACAGCCGGACGGTGGTCCGGGAAGAGGTGACAGGGCGGGTTTTCATAATGGGATGTGGCAGGAACTGCGAGGCCAATCATGAGGATTCCGCCGACGTTGCAAAGCCCTTCCATGGCAACAATATCGTCACGCAGCATCCCCTCCGGGTGCGTCGCAAACGCCCGCGCCGGTTTTGCCGCCACCCGCGCGGATCGTGTCGAGATTGTCACTTTCGTGCGACCGTTCCCTGCTTGTCGGCGGGAGGCGGCACTCCCACATTGCGCCGGCACATGAACGGCATCCGAAAACGTTTCCACCTGGCTTTTCTGCTCGCCTGGTCGGCATTCCAGACCGGCGGCGCACGGGCGCAGGATTTCGTGCGCGATGCCACGCCTGACCGGTTGGTGGTCACGGCCGAGGAATCCGCGCCGGCGGCGCAGATCCGACCCGAGCGAGGAACGCGCTCCTACGAACTCGGGCCGGAAACCATCGACCTCCAGGGACGCGGACCGGACAGCGGATTCAACGAAATTTTGCTCCACGCGCCCGGCGTGTCGCGCGAGACCAGCGGACAGTTCCACCTGCGCGGCGAGGACTACGGATTGCAGTACCGCCTAAACGGCGTGCAGTTGCCCGAGGGGATCGCCAGCTCGCTCGGCCAGCAGTTTGACAGCCGGCTGCTGCGGAGCGTGACGGTCAGCAGCGGCGCGCTGCCCGCGCAGTACGGGCTGCGCAACGCCGGGGTGGTCGAACTGCAAACCAAGTCCGGCGCGGACCTCGCCGGACAAGAAGCCGTGATCTACGGCGGCAGCCACGGGATGATCCGGCCGAGTTTTTCGAGCGGAGGCACGGACGGCAAGACCGATTACTTCGTCACCGCCTCGTACCTGCAAGACGACCTCGGCACGGACAACGTCACGGCCTCGCGCACGGCGATCCACGACCAGACCCGGCAATCCCAGGCGTTTGCGCTCCTCACCCGCGAACTCGCTCCGGGCCAGAAGCTGAGCCTGATCTTCAGCGGGGTTCGCGCCAGCTTCCAAATCCCGGACGCGCCCGGGTTGCAGCCGGGTTTCGCGGACGGAGGCACCACCGCCTTTGACTCGGCGCGCCTGGACCGCAACCAGGACGAGCAGAATTACTACGGCATCGTGGCTTACCGGTTCGAGTCACCTGGCTTCAGTCTCCAGGCGGCCGAAATCAACAGCTACTCCAGCACGCACTACCGCCCCGACCGCATGGGCGACCTGCTCTTCACCGGGGCCGCCAGCGACGCCGAACGCAGCCTCCTGGGCACGTCCGGCCAGCTCGACGCCGCCTGGAATCTGGGTGAAAGCCACACCCTGCGGACGGGCGCGATCCTCCTCTCCCAAGGTGAACACACCGCCTCGACCAACACCGTTTTGCCCGCCGATCCGGAGACGGGCGAAATTCTCTCGACCACGCCGGAGACCATCGACTTCCGCGCGGGCCGGCGTGATTACCTCTACGGAGTTTATGTGCAGGACCAATGGCACGCCTGGCGTCGCCTCACGCTCAACTACGGCGTGCGTTTTGATGGGAGCAACGGCGTCGTGCACGAGCAGGCGTTCAGCCCGCGCGTCAACGCGGTGTACCAGGTCACGCCCACCGCCACCGTCCACGCCGGGTATGCACGGGTGTTCACGCCACCACTGCTCGAATACGTGCGGCCCGCGGATTTCGCCCGCCTCGTCGGCACGACGGACGCGCCCGCCAGGCTGACCGACGACCCGCCGCGGGCGGAGCGTTCGCACGGGTTCGACCTGGGAGCGTCGTGGGAGGTCCGACCCGGATTTATGTTCGGCGTGGACGGTTACTACAAGAGCGTGCGCAACATGCCCGACGAGGAACAACTGGGGGCGTCGCTGATCTTCTCGCCCTTTACCTATCGGCGCGGGTACAAGGAGGGCGTGGAGTTCACGGCGGAGTACCGGTGGGGGGTATGGCAAGTTTACGGTAGCCTCGCCGTGGCCGAGACGAAGGGACGCGGCATCAACACGTCGCAGGGATTGTTCGACGCCGAAGAACTCGCGTACATCAAAACGCATGACATCCACACGGACTATGACCAACGGCTGACCGCTTCCGGCGGCGCGGCCTACCGTTGGAAGGGACTCGCGCTGCACACGGACCTGCTTTTCGGCAGCGGCTTTTTCGGGGGCTTCGCCAACTCGCAGGCGCTGCCGAGCCACTACACGCTCAACCTGGGGGCCGCGTACACGTTCGTGTGGTCGGCCAGAGCCTCGTTGAGCCTCCGCTTCGACGTGATCAACGCCACCGACCAGAGCTACCTGCTGCATGATGCCGGCATCGGCGCGACGGTGGATCAATACAGCGAGCGGCGCGGCTTTTTTGGGGGCATGACGTACCGGTTCGGCGGCAGTTGACCACCGGTTGTACGGAAATGGGCAAGGGTGACGTTTGACTCGTTGCCCAGGGTGCGTCCACGGTGCATCGGAGCCTGGCAGGCAAGCAGGCCGCGGCGGGGCTTCTCACACGCTCTCTTACTTACGCGGCAAACTCTTCCAGCTTGCCCCTCACGACCATTTTCTTCTCCGGGTGCGATGCCGCCAGAGCCTTGACCCTATCGGTCTGCTTGCCGTCGAAGCAATCGCTGACGATGCGGATGTAATGCTGCAACGGCAGGGAAAATCCTCCTTGCGCCAGAGCAGGTGCGTCTTGCTGTACACTATCTCGTCTAACGGGTGGAACACCGCGCCTTCGTGCGGGAGGCGCAGGCAGGACTCGGGCAGCAGCGCCACACCCATCTCCAAGGCGACGAGATGGATCAGGGTAGAAGTGCTGTTCGACTCGTGCGTGATGTTCGGGGTTGAATCCCGCATCACGGCAGACCCGGGTCAGCCATTCGCGCGTGCCTGGATAATCTTCCTCGCAGAGCGAGATGAAGGCTTTGTCTGCCAGATCTTCGAGCCGCAAGGCGGTCTTTTTCTTGAGCGGAAAAGTGTCGGGCAAGACCGCCATCATCTTGCATTTCGTGATTACCTCGCCCTGCAAACCCGCCAAGGACGGTAAGCCCGGCTCACGCACGAAGCCGATCTGGATTTTATTCTTGTGCAGCGCCTGGATCTGCTCGGACGCCGTCATTTCCATGAGGTTGAGCGAGACCTTGGGCCAGACTTTGCGGAAGGCGCTCAGGGTCACCGGCAGCAGGTCGTACTGCATGTCCAGCATGTAACCGATTTTGAGAGGTTTGGATTCCCCTTTGCTGTGGCTGCGCAGGTCGTCCACGTCGGACTCGGCCTGGCTGAGCAGCCGTCGCGCGCGGGCGAGGAAGAACTGGTCGTCCTCGGTGAGTTCCAACCGTTTTTTGCTCCGGTGGAACAGGGTCACGTGCAGTTCCTCTTCCAGGTTTTTGATTTGCCGCGTGAGTGATGGCTGGGCGAGCCGCAGCTTCGCCGCTTTGGTGACGCTCATCTCGTCAGCCACGGCCACGAAATAGCGAAGGTGTCGTAGTTCCATGTTGTGCGGCGACGGGTGCTGACTCCCGGCGGTTTCAGCCAGCTTCTCGCGCAAGGGTTTGTCCGAAGGGCAGCCTCGGGTCCAGTCCGGGACGAGCCGTTTAGCAAGAGGCGAACAGGGTGACAAAGGCTGGGACCGTGACCGTGCGCGTGATTTTCCACCCCATAGTCTGAAGCTATGAAGTGGTCGTGAACGAAGTATTGGCCGCACCTGCCGTGGGGGAGTCTGGTGAACACACGTTCGTCACCAACCGGACTCAACCCTACCAAATCCCACCGCCCATGAAATCCCTAAACACCATCGACAGCAACAGCACCCACGATCTTTTCGACTACAGCGTCACGGATCAAGCCGGTGAGAACCTCGGCACCCTCCACAGCATGTGGAACAACGCGGAGACCGGCAAGCTGGAGTTTCTCGGCGTCAAGACCGGTTGGCTCCTCGGTTCCAACCACGTCGTGCCCGCCGACAAGGCGCAGATCGACGGGACCGCCCGCACGATCCAGGTGCCTTACCCGCTGGGTTTGATCAAGGACGCGCCCACCGTCGACGCGGACGCGACCATCAGCGACGAACAGGAAGCCGAGATTTATCGTTACTATGGCGGTGCGCGCGGCACGACCACTTCCATCGCGACCCGTACGACCGAAACGGCCGCGGCCGGACTGACGGCGGCAACGACCGCCACGGCCACCGTCGCACCTGCGAAAGCGCAGACCGGCACCGCCAAAGCGGGCGACGACATCGAGGTCGCGCTCCGGGAAGAGCAGGTCAAGGTCGGCAAGCGCACGGTGGACGCCGGTTCGGTGCGCCTGCGCAAGGTCATCCGCACGGAGGTCGTCAACCAGCCCGTGGAAGTCCGCCGCGAGTAAGTGGTGGTCAAGTGCGTCTCGGCTGACCAGGTCAAGGCCGGCGCGGCAAC
>CAXTOX010000063.1:0-8671 GCA_964245885.1 uncultured Chthoniobacterales bacterium
AAGGCGGTCAACGATTTCACCAAAAAGAAGTACGAGGGCGACGACGTGCGCGAGGGATTAGTCGGCGCGGTGGCGATCCGCTTGAAAGAACCTATCTTCGAGTCGCAGACCAAGAACAAGCTCGGCAACACAGAAATCCGCGGTGAGTTGGTCAAAAAGGTACAGGACATCGTCAGCGACCTGCTCCACCGCAACCCCGAGGCGGCGGAGAAAATCGCCGCCAAGGTCGAGGACACCGCGCGGCTGCGGCGGGAGTTGGCCAGCGTCAAAAAACTCGCCCGCGAACGCAGCGCCGCGACGACGTTGCGCATCCCGCAGCTCAAGGACTGCAAGCTGCACCTCAACCAGAAGAAGGGCAACGGCGGCGGCTCGATGATCTTCCTGACCGAGGGCCAGTCGGCGGCCGGTTCGCTGGTGAGCTGCCGCGACGTGATGACGCAGGCGATCTTTGTCCTCAAGGGCAAACCGCTCAACGTCAACGACCTCAAACGCGCGGCCCTCTACAAGAACGACGAGTTGTACAACCTGATGCGCTCCCTCAACGTCGAGGAAAGCGTGGACGGGTTGCGCTACGAAAAGGTGATCCTCGCCACCGACGCCGACGTGGACGGACTCCACATCCGCAACCTGCTGATCACGTTTTTCCTGCGGTTCTTCCCGGACTTGGTCACGCGCGGGCACGTCCACATTTTGGAAACGCCCCTCTTCCGGGTGCGCAACAAAAAGAAGACCGTCTACTGTTACGACGAAGCGGAGCGGGTGGCGGCGATCAACTCCATTGCGAACCCGGAGATCACGCGGTTCAAGGGCTTGGGCGAGATCAACCCGACGGAGTTCAAGGGCTTCGTCGGCCGCGACATGCGGCTGAGTCCGGTGGAGGTGGAGAACTTGCCCGCGACCCCGCACATCCTGGATTTCTACATGGGCAAGAACACGCCCGAACGCCGCACCTACATCATGGACAAGCTGGTGGTCGAGGCGGAAGAAGCGTTGCTGGCGGCGGCGGTGTGAACCGCGGCTTACGGCACTTTGCGTTTTTCAGGATGATGGAGGCGCGCGATGTCACTGGCAGACAGGACCCATGGGACGTGTAAGAAAGTGTGTGAGAAGTAAGCCCGCCGCAGGCGTCGTCCCATTTGGTAGGGATGGCTCTCCGAGCCGCTCCCTATTTTGGATTGAGTCTTCGTGCTTGTCTGGCGGCGTTCCCTCTTCCAGAAAATCTAGGGAGCGGCTCGGAGAGCCATCCCTACCAAATGGGACGACGCCTGCGGCGGGGGCTTCCCACACGCTTTCTCAGACCTATCCGTCCCATGGGGACCATCAGAGTTGGCAAGAACGCTCGCCGCTGGCCGGACGCGCCTCCACCATCCTGCAAACGGGTGCAGCGCCGCGCCGGCTGCCGGAGCATGAGCACCTTTCAGGAAATCACTCCGTGCGCCGCCGGTGGAATCCCCACCATTCCAGCGTGCAGAGGGCAAAAGCGAGCAACGCCAGGTACACCCACGGCGGCCACACGCGGGCGGCCTCCCACCAACCGACGAACCGCGCCCCCGTCGGCGCGGTTTCGGACGAAACGACCGCACCGAGCGCGTTCAAAGCCGACATCGTCCGGTCACCCGTGTTCACCGCGACCCAGGCGTCCGTCCCGTCCGCGCCGTGACGCAGGTAAAAGCCGCTCCGCACCGGCTGGAACACGCCCGGCCCCGCGACACGTTCGGCGGCCGGAATGCTTCCCACCGGGAGCGGTTGGTAAGCGGTCTGCGGACGGTTCCAGAGACTTTCTCCGGGGGCGAGGGCAACTGTCTCGCCCGCGCGGACGGAAGCATTGGCCGCGTCCGCCGCGTCGTCGCGTCCGGCGAGGTACTGGAGGGCATTGTGGACCAGCAGCGGGAACGCCACCCGCAGCGGCAGGTCCGAGTCCGCCGCGCCGAACGCCAGCGCGACCATCCTCTGCCCCTTCCGCTCGCCCGCAACCACTAGGGGATGGTCCAGCGAACGCACCGGGGCGGCGAAGCGCCACGGGTTCGGGGTGTCGGCGGCCGCTTCCGGCAGGGTCCACGTCCGCGCCCGCAGGACCGTCACGTCGCGCAGGTTGACCAGATAAAGCAGCGGACTGGCGGCATCCACGTCCGTGATGGTGGGGTGATCCAACATTAAGGCGGTTGTTGAACCGGTTGACCCCGTGTTGAGGTCGGCAGTCTCATCAAACGGCCCATTCCCTAAAAATAGGAAATTTCCTCCTGGCAGCGCATCGGTCGTGCCGTGATCGAAAGCAACATCGTCGAGCACCACGGCGTCGAACCCGGCGGCCTGCGCGGGCTGGAACGCGCCGGGTTCCAGTTGGTCGAACTGCACCCGGTCGTCGGCCTTGAGCAGGCTTTCGAGAAACCAGTTGCCCCGGGTCACGAGCAACACGCGCAAGGGTCGGGGCGGCGGGACGACCGCGTAGGCGGCGTCGTCGGGCGCGTAGGCGTCGGCGGCTTTTGCTGCCGCCGGGAGATCGATATGGGCCGTCAGCCAGCCGCGCGGATTGGCGATGCGTGCCCGGGAACTCAGCGCCGGGTAAATGTCAGCGCGGCGTTCGCCCGGCGCGAGGTCGAAGGGCTTCACGTCGAGAAGCTGGCCCTCGAACGAAAGCTCCACGCTGCCCGTCTGCCGCCGGGTGCCGAAGTTCTCCACCTCCACGAGCACCTCGTCAGTCTCGGGGCTGTTGGGCAAGGGACGGGCGGTCAGGCGCGTGAGGCCGACGTTCTCCGGCGGCCCCTCGCTGGCGGCGGGGATGAGGCGCGTCTCGATCTGCACGGGTGAGTCGCGCGCGGGTTGGGGAAGGTCGAAGGCTTGGTCCGTGACGACGACCACCCGTTTGCCTCCCGGACGCGCGGCGAGCAGGTCGGCGGCGAGGCGCACGGCGTCCTCGATGCGTCCGCCCGCGTCGGCGGGGTGAACGTCTTCCAGGCCGGTGAGCAGCGAACTTTCCTCGCCCGTCAGGCCGACGACCACGCGCGACGCGCTTTCCGCCGCGAGCAACGCGACCGGCTGGCGGGGCGAGGCGCGGTTGAGGTAGCTCTCCGCCACGCGCCGGGCCTGGTCAAAACGCGTCCCGCCGTCCGCTGTGCGCGCCTGCATCCGCGCGCGCGCGTCGAGCACGACCACCGTCGAAAGCCCCGCCTCCGCGCCGCGGAACGAGGCGAGTTCCGGCCGCGCGAGGGCGAACATCAGCAACCCGAAGATGAGCAACTGCAACAGCAGCGAGAGAATCTGCCGCAGCCGTTGGAACAACGCCCGCCGCCGGTTGTCTGCCGTCACGCGCTGCCAGAACATGAGTGTCGACACGCTCGCGGGTTGCCTGCGCAGCTTGAGCAGATAGAGGACGACGATCAGCGGCAAGAGCGCCGCGAACGCGAGGCCAAGCGGATTGAGGAGAGTCACAAAGTAGCTGGAGAGCGGCTGCTGGAATTCTGGTTCGTCATCATCCCGCGCCGCGTGTGCAACTGGAAGGGTGATAGCGGCGCGGGATGATCATGGATGGGGAAGCAAAAGGAAAACTGGCCGCAAATGATTCCGAAAGTGTCAGAAGTTTGTTCCGGTTCACGCTACCAGCCCTCCGCCGTCGCGCAGGGTCCGCAAAACGAACTCCTCGAAACCCACGTCCGTCGTCGCGCGCCGGTAGCCGATCTGACGCTGGCGGCAAAATTTGTCCAGTCCGTCCAAGAAGGTTTCGACCTCGCGTTCGTACGCGCGCAGGAGACCTTCGTTGGCCGTCACCTCGTAGGCATGACCCGTCTCGGAGTCGGTCAGGCGCAGGTCGCCGCGCAGGCGCGGGTTGAGTTCGGCGGGGTCGAGCAGTTGGACCAACTGGACTTCAAAGCGTTGGTAGAGCAGGTAGGACAATGCCTCCTCGTACCCGCGCGGGTCGAAGAAGTCACTCAGGATGAGGGCCAGTCCGCGCCGTTTCGTCTTCTGGCCGAACGCGCGCAGGCTGCGCGCGAGGTTCGTCTGGCCGGACTCGCCGGGCAGTCGGTCGAGGTATTGCAACGCGCGGTGGAAATGGCTCTTGCCGCGCCCGAGGCCGAGATCGGGGCCGAGGTTCTCGGAGAAATAGTGAATGTTCACCCGGTCGAGGTTCGCCAGCCCGAGGTAGGCCAGTGCACTGGCGACCTGCCGCGCGAGGTCGAGCTTGGAGGTGCGCAGGAGGGCGTTCGTGCGCGGGTCGACGGCGGTCCAGCGCATCGACGCGCTCGCGTCCACGAGCAGGTAGACGTGGAGGTCTTCCTCCTCCTCGAAGAGCTTGAGAAAGAGCTTGTCCGACCGGCCGTAGATGTTCCAATCAACCGAGCGCAGGTCGTCGCCCGATGTATAGTTGCGGTAGTCGGCGAACTCCAGGCTGGACCCGAGCTTGTGCGAGCGGCGTTCGGCGCGGCTTTGCCCCGCGAAGGCCCGGCGCGAGAGCAGGTGCAGGCGTTCGAGCTTGGCGAGAAAGGCGGAGTCGAAGAACACCGGGGCAGAAGGTAAAGGCAAAAGGCAAAAGGCAAAAGGTGGAAAAGAGAAGCGCGGGAGCGAGCAGGTCGGGAGTTTTCTTTTTCACCTTTCGTCTATTAGACCTCCGGCAAAAGTCCCGCCGATGAGGACAGAGTTTAGCCACAGATTGCGTAGATTTCCGCAGATGGGCAGAGGGGGAAAAAGCGATCTTGGTGACTCCTTTTCCTTCTTCCATCTACGGAAATCTGCGCAATCTGTGGCTAAATTCCGACTTTTGCCGGAGGCTTACTTTACGCGCCGCCGCGGTTGCCTTGCTCGGCGGCGTTTCTTTCCCGAAGCGGGTGGCAGCAGGGCGTCCAGTTGTGCCAGCAGCACCGGGACGTTGAACGGTTTCGACACGTAGCCGTTCGCGCCCAGGCTCAGCAGACGTTCCCGGCTGTGCGCCGTGGCGTCCGCGCTGAGGATCAAAACGGGCGTTTGCGCCGTACCCGGGGACCGCCGCAGTTCGGTCAGCACCGCGTCGCCTTGCAGGCCAGGTAGTTGGAGATCGAGCAGGATCAAGTCTGGCGCGTTCTCACGCGCTCGCGCCAAGCCCGCCTGTCCGTCCTTGGCGGAGAGGAAGCGCCACTGCGGACGCAGCCGCGCGACGACGGTTTCCATCACCTGCACGTTGGACTCATTGTCCTCGACGTAAAGCAGCGTCGCGGCGGCAGCCTTTTTTGCGGTGCCAGGAAGGGACGGTGCGACGGAGTGGGCCAACGCCGCCGGTTCCGCCGGGGTTCGTGCCCTTGGCAATTCGATCCGGAAGGTGCTGCCTTGCCCCACCTCGCTCTGCACGGTGAGGCTGCCGTCCATGGCTTCCGCCAGCCGCCGGGAAACCACCAGGCCGAGCCCCGAGCCTTCCACCTCGCCGTACTCGTGTCCCAGCCGCTCGAACGGCACGAACAAACGACCCAAATCTTCGGGCGAAATACCCGGTCCGGTGTCGCTCACGCTCAGGCTCAGCCGGTCCCTCGGCGCGGGTTCACAGCGGATCGTCACCGTGCCGCCTTCCCGATTGTATTTGATCGCGTTGGAGAGCAGGTTGAGCAGCACCTGGCGCAGGCGCTGCTCGTCGGCCCACACCAAGCGGCACTCCGCCGGGGGCGCCTCCACCGTGCAACGGATGTCACGCGCCTGCGCCATCTTCGAGGTGAATCCCACGCACTCCCGCGCCAGTAGGTCGAAGCGGATGTCCCCTAGCTTGAGCACCAGCCCGCCCGTGTCCACCCGCGCCAGGTCGAGGATTTCGTCCACCAGGGCCAAGAGGTGCTTCCCCGCTTTGAGCATGAAGTCCACGCACCGCGCCTCCCTTTCCTCCAGCGTGCTCAGGCTGAGCACCTGGCCGAAGCCCAGGATCGCGTTGAGCGGCGTTCTCAGTTCGTGGCTCATGCGCGAGAGAAACAGGCTCTTGGCGGCGTTGGCCCGTTCGGCCTCCTCCTTGGCTTGCCGCAGCGCGATCTCGTCGTGCCGCCGCGTGGTCACATCGATGCTGCTGAGGATGCGCAGGCTCCGCCCGTCCGGCAGGCGGCCCAGGCAGGCGATGCTCATGTCCCAGATGCGCTCCGTGCCGTCCGCGCAGCGGATGCGCCGGTCGGGGCTTTCGACGCTGGCTCCCGGCTCCCGGGAAAATCGCGCCAAGGACCGCTGGGCCTTCTCGGCTACCGCCGCGGTGGGACAGGCCCGTTCCAACCAGTCTTTGACCGTGACGAGCTCCTGCCGGGTGTACCCGGTCAACCGGACCCAGGCCTCGTTGACCTGGAGGATTTCGCCGTCGTCGGTGAAGAGCATGATCGGCAGCGGCGAGTGGAAGTTGGCGAGGCGGAAACGCTGTTCGCTCTCGCGCAGCGCCGCGCTGGCTTCCCGGTCGGCGGTGATGTCCCGGACCACGCCGAGCATCCGCGCCGGCTGGCCCGCCGCGTCGTAGTAGGCGCGTCCGTTGCTGACGATCCAATGCACGCTGCCGTCCTGGTGAACCGCACGGATCTCGAAGCGGAAGTCCCGTCGTTCGGCGAGCGCGACTCGCAGCTCCCGGTCAGACCGCTCCCGGTCCTCGGGATGCAGACGCGCCAGCCATTGCTCATGGTTGCCCGCCCGTTGCTCCCGGGGCAGGTCGAACATCGTGTTATGCTCGGGTGACCACACGCTGTGGTCCGTTTTGATGTTCCAATCCCAGGTGCCCAGGCCGGTGACTTCCAGCGCCAGCCGCAGGCGCTCCGCCGTGGCCGCGAAGGCCGTCTCCGCCTCCTTGCGTTCGGTGATGTCGGTGGACGTGCCGAACCAGCGTTCGATCCGCCCGTCCGCGTTCCGCACCGGCCGGGCCCGCGCGAGGAACCAGCGGTACACGCCGTCTACCCGCCGCAGCCTGCATTCCATCTCGTACGTCTCGCCGGATCGCATCGCCGCGCCCCACACGTTCATCATTGGTTTCAGGTCCTCCGGGTGGACGATCTGGCCCCAACGCTCGTTGCCGACCGTGCCCGGGGCCAGGCCGGTGAAATCGTACCACTGTCGGTTGTAGTAGTCGGCGACGCCCTCCACGTTGGCGGCCCAGACGATCTGCGGCATCGTGTCGGCCAGTTCTTGAAATCCCCTCACGCTCCGGCTCAGGTCTTCCTGGACCCGCCGGCTCTCGGTGATGTTCGTGGTCAGCCCCGTCATGCCCTCCAACCGTCCGTCCGCCGAGCGCACGGGAAAAGCCTGGTTGCGGACCCAATTGACGCTGCCGTCCGGCAACAGCACCCGAAACTCCTCCTCGAACGCCACGCCCGGCGGCCGGGTCCGGTACTCGGCGACCACCCTTTCTCTGTCTTCGGGGTGCAAGAATTCCAGGAAGCTGCGCTGGTTTTCAACGAATTCACGCACCGGCCTCCGGTACACCGCTGCGTACCCCGGGCTGACGTAGAGGAACTCCCAGTGCAGATCGGCAACCCACAACGTTCCTGGCAAGTTCTCCGCGATCTGGCGAAACCGCTCCTCGCTGTGGCGCAAGGCGGGTGTCCTCCGTTGCTGTCCGCCATCCTGCCCGCTCAAAACCCGCCACGCTTTCTGCAGGCGCTGACACCAATCCTTGATCGCTGCGGGAACGGTCGTCCCGCCGACGCGGGCGACTTTAAAGAAAATCCGGGAAAGGAAGTACACAGCGGCGCGAGGGATTTTTGGGTGAAGCCTGTTCGGTGCCGGTTCGTCTTCGCCGCACGATCTTGGGGTAAGGACCCCAGGCGGGGAGTGTGCCACAAGACCCCCGCGTTGCGCGTCGCCAATTTAGCTGCGCCACCCAAACTGCTGTCGGCGAAGACGCTGAGCAACCCATGATTTGAGATCAATTCGCCTCTGTAGGTAGTCGCGGCGTCAGAAAGGGCCGACGCGCCGCCGGACGGGCGGCAGAGAGGCTTTCTTCGTGCTGTCCGAACCGGCCGGATACAGCTATGTTGGACGTTCCCGATGATCGCCCTCCGCTCCGATTACGAACCCGACGATTGCACCAGCCTCGTGGCGCAGGTGAAGGCGATGTTCGCGCCGGGCGGGACGCTTGGGCAGGCGAAAAACTTCGAGTTCCGCCCCGAGCAGCAGCAGATGGGCACCGCCGTGGCGCGGGCGCTCTGCGACGGGCGGCACCTCGTCGTCGAGGCCGGCACGGGCGTCGGCAAATCCCTCGCCTACCTCGCCCCGGCGGTGATGTACGCGCTCGAACACGAAAAGAAGGCCGTCATCTCCACGCACACGATCAACTTGCAGGAGCAACTGATCTACAAGGACATTCCCATCCTGCAAAAGCTCCTGGACGTGGAGTTCGAGGCGGCGCTCTTCAAAGGACGGCAGAACTACCTCTGCCCGCGCCGGCTCAAGCGCGCGCTCCAGCAGGCGAACGAACTCTTCACCGGCCCCGAGCAGTCGGCGCTGGAGCAGATCCATTACTGGAGCCTGCGGACGGAGGACGGTTCGCTCTCCGATCTGCCACGCGAACCCGAGGGCAACGTCTGGCAGCAGGTTTGCAGCGAGGCGCACGTCTGCACGCCGAAAACGTGCGGACCCGACAGTGGGTGTTTCTACCAGGCGGCGCGGCGCAAGGTGCAGGCGGCGAACGTCGTGGTGCTCAACCACGCGCTATTTTTCGTGCTGCTCGGCTCCGCGATGGCCGAACAGCAGAACG
>CAXTOX010000063.1:8681-15815 GCA_964245885.1 uncultured Chthoniobacterales bacterium
CCACGCGGCGGCCGACGTGGAGAACGAGGAGTCTGACGGCGGCGAGGCGGTGGACGGTTATCTGTTCGAGAACGACTTCGTGATCTTCGACGAGGCGCACACCGTCGAGGCGACGGCGGCGCGGCAGATCGGCCTCGGGGTTTCGCAGTACGGGCTGCGCAACGCCCTCCAACGCTTGTACCATCCGCGCACCAAAAAGGGGCTGTGGACCGTGCTGCGCAACGCGGAGGGGGTGCGGTTGACGGGCGAACTGCTGGAGGAGATGGAACATTTCTTCCAGAAGGTGGACCGGCGCGTGGAGTTCAAGCGCGGCGGGCGGGAGTGCCGCGTGCGCGAACCCGACCTCGTCCACGACACGGTCGGCCCGGCGTTGGACCGGTTGTGTGGAATCGTTGGCGAGGCGTCGGTACGGGTCACGGACGACGATCTCACGCGCGCGGAGCTGGCGGACCTCGGCCGGCGGTTGGAATCGGCGCGCCAGGGGATCGCGACGTTCATCGACCAGAGTGCGGACAACCACGTCTACTGGGTCGAGCGCACGGGCAAGACCGAGAGCAACCTCTCGCTCAACGCCGCGCCCATTGACCTCTCGGAGATCTTGTCGAAGATGCTTTTCCGGCCGGAAGGCAGCGTCGTGATGACGAGCGCGACGCTTTCGGTGGGCGGGCCGGAGATGGGGTACTTCCGACAGCGCGTCGGCGCGATGGGCGCGGGGATCGACGCGGTGCAGATCGGCAGCCCCTTCGACTACGAGAAGCAGATGAAGCTCTATCTCACGCCGAAGATGCCCGAGACGCCGCGCGACGCGGGGTACGAAGAGGCGCTGGCCAAGTGGATCGAGCACTTCACCCGGCAGACGAAGGGGCGGGCGTTCGTGCTGTTCACCAATTACAAGATGATGCAGGCCACCGCGCAGCGGATGCGCGATTTTTTCACGAAGCAGGACTGGCCGCTGCTCGTGCAGGGCGAGGGGATCTCGCGGCGCAAGATGCTGGAGACGTTCAAGGCGCAGGGGGGCAGCGTGCTGTTCGGGACGGAGAGTTTCTGGAGCGGCGTCGACGTGCCGGGCGAGGCGTTGAGCAACGTCATCATCACGCAGTTGCCCTTCGCGCCGCCGGACAGCCCGGCGACGGAGGCGCGCTGCGAACTCATCAAGGAGCGTGGCGGCGATCCGTTCAGCGAATATTCGCTGCCCGAGGCGATCCTGAAGCTGCGCCAGGGCGTCGGGCGGCTCGTGCGGACGAAGAGCGACCGGGGCATCGTGGCCATCCTCGACAGCCGCGTGGTGCGCAAGCCGTACGGCCGGGCGTTCCTGGCGGCGCTGCCGAAGTGCCCGGTGGAATCGGTAGTGTAAATCCAGACGGAAGAGGCAGAATTAGCCACAGATTACGCAGATTGGAGGGAAGAAAGGATCATCAGAGAATCAATTTCCCCTTCTTCAAATCTGCGTAATCTGTGGCTAATTTCCGGTCCCTGCCGCAACGAACGCGCGGCTCGTCTTGAGAGCGCGGGCGAAACGTGAAAGGGTGCGCTTCCCATGTTCGTCCCACGCCGCCTGATCTTCTGCGCCTTGCTCCTGCCGTTCGGCGTCCTCGCGGGTTGCGCGGCGCTTTCGTCCGACTACTGGCACAGTCCCTCGATCCTGACCACCACGCCGCCGGACCCGCCCAAGCAGGGCAAGCGTGAGGCCCAGGGCGGATTCAGCGTGCTGGTCGAGGCTCCGGGCTAGCCGACGGTCGTCCGCGCGGCCAGGGACATCGGCGCGTTTGCTCAGCGGCGAGGATTCGTCCATGTCGGCGCATCCGCCGGCGGGGAGCGGTACGGAAGACCGTCCTGGACGTGGGTTTCCGGGCGTCCGACTCGCGCGTGGTCGCGTCTCTGCACAGCCTCGGGCTCAACCGGAAGTTCGCGGAGGGCTTCTACCGCGATTTCGACCGGGAATACGGCCGGCAGTACGGGGAGGAAGACCCGATTTTGGAGAACGATTACGTCAACGACTGAGCGCGCGTCGAAGCCCCGCCGAACGCTCTCACCGGACACCGGGCTGCCCAGACACTTCTCACACGTTTTCTGAGAGGGAGAGGACGGAGAATGCCTGCACGCGCGAAACGACGCAAGGGCGCGCCGGCTTCGTTCGTGGTCAGAACCTCCAGGCGGGAGGAACGTTTCTCGTAAGTCCTTGTCCGACCGGGGCAAGACTCGTTGGAAAATATCTGCGGCGCGGCGCACCATGCGCCACGTTCAGCGCGTCCGTGCGCCCCGTTGCGAGTCGAACTCCGGCGGGGCGTCGGTCTGCGTGCCGCCGGGCAGCCCCTCGCTGGTCGGCCCGGTCGTGGGCGAGTTCAAGGAATTCGCGGACGAGCCTGCCAGCGGCGCGCGCTGGTCCTCGATCTCCGCCGTGGTGGTGGCTTCGGAGTGGCACCCGGCAAGAGCCATCATCCCCGCGAGCAGGGGGGCGAGACAAAGCGTTTTCCTCATCCTGCAAAATCGCTTCTCGCCCGGCCGCCGGTTGCGCAGAGAGCACGGGCCGGGCACGTTGGACCGTACCATGGAACTCTACACCGCCCTCTTCGGTCGCCGCACGATCAAGGACTTCAAAACCGACCCGGTGCCCGCCGATGCCCTGGAACGCGCCCTGACCGCCGGCCTGTGGGCGCAAAACCACAAGCTGACCGAGCCGTGGCGTTTCACCGTGCTCGGCCCCGAAACCCACCGCCGGCTCGCCGGCGCCTTCGTTGGCGCGCAACCTCCGGCCGCCCGGGTGGACGCCGAGGCGAAAATCTTCTCCAAGCCGCTCGTCGTCGCGATCAGTCAGCGCCTGGGTGGCGATCCGGTGCAGGAGCGCGAGGACTACGGGGCGATCGCCTGCGCGGTGCAAAATATCCAGCTCGCCGCGTGGCAAGAGGGCCTCGGCATGCAGTGGAGCAGCGGGAAAGTCATCCGGTTGCCCGCCGTCTACGAACTGCTCGGCATCGACCGCGAGGCGGAGGAAATCGTCGGCCTGCTCTTCTTCGGCTATCCCGCCCGCACCCCCGCCGCGCCGCCGCGCCGGCCGCTGTCGGAAGTCACCCGGCATCTCCCTTGATTCGATCTCCGGTAAAAGTATCGTCAGCGAGCAGAAATGATCCACAGATTACGGTGGTGGTACAGTTTGATGTTTTGGAAGCCCCGGCAGGGGCGCAAGAAGTTAGCCCACGGCGTGAGCCGTGGGAAAAGAACAAAAAACGGGTCAGCCCCGGCAGGGGCGTAAGAAGACCGGCCGGGTGATCCTGGAACGAGGGCGTCCTTTCTGCCGCCCCTGCCGGGGCCAGGCTCACGGATGATCGTTTTCCCACGGCTCACGCCGTGGGCTGCACTCTGACGCCCCTGCCGGGGCTGGGAACTTGCCAAACTGTACCACTACCCAGATTACGCAGATTCACGCAGATTCCAGAAGGAGGAGATGCAATATCCTCACTCCTCCTTTTTTCCAAATCTGCGTAATCTGTGGACCCTCTCCGACTTCTGCCTTCCTCCGATGCCCATTCCGCTGATTAACGTCTCCAACCGGCTGCCGATCACCCTCGACGGCGATGACATCAAGAAATCCTCCGGCGGCCTCGTCGCCGCGCTCGAAGGTCTTTCCAGCGAGGAATACGAGGCGAAGTGGATCGGCTGGCCCGGCGGCGTGGTCGAGCCCGCCAAGCAGGAGGAAATCACCCGGCGGCTGGTCGAGGAACAGGGCTGCACGCCGGTTTTCCTGACCGGCGAGGAGGAGGAAACTTACTACGAGGGTTTTTCCAACTCCAGCGTCTGGCCGCTGCTGCACTACATGCCCGACTACCTGCGCTACGAACCGGCCTGGTGGGAGGAATATGTCAAAATCAACCGGCGCTTCGCCGACAAGGTGCTCGCAACCGCCCCGGACGACGCGTTGGTGTGGGTGCACGACTACCAACTGCTGCTGGTCCCCGCGATGCTGCGCGCGGCGCGGCCGGGCTTGAAGATCGGGTTTTTCCTGCACACGCCGTTCCCCGCCTACGACGTGTTCCGCTGCCACCCGCGGCGGCGTGAACTCGTGGAGGGCATGCTCGGCGCGGACGTGCTCGGCTTTCACACGTTCGGGTACCTGCGGCATTTCCGCAGCGCCGCGATGCGGCTGCTGAGCGTCGAGACGGACATCACGCACGTCCGCACCGCCGACGGCCGCAAGGCGGCGCTGGGCGTGTACCCCATCGGCATCCACGCGCGGAAGTTTGACGAAACGCTGGATCAGCCCGCGCACGCCGCGCGGCAGGAGAAATTTCGCCAGACCTTCCAGGGCAAGCAGATCGTGCTCTCGGTCGAGCGCATGGACTACACCAAGGGAATCCTGCACCGGCTCAAGGCGGTGGACCATTATCTCGCCGGATTGGAGAACCGCGACGGCATCAAGTTCATCTTCGTGAGCGTGCCCTCGCGCGAGGGCGTGGAGGAATACCAGGAACTGCGCGAGGACGTGGAGTCGCGCATCGGCCGGCTCAACGGCAAGTACGCGACCCTGCACAACAGCCCGATCCACTTCATCCACGGGTCGGTGGAGTTCGCCGACCTGTGCGCGCTGTATTCCATCGCGGACGCGGGGCTGGTGACGCCGCTCGTCGACGGCATGAATCTCGTCGCGAAGGAGTTCCTCGCCTGCCAGCACGGCCGGTTCGCACCGTTGATCCTGGGCGAGTTCGCGGGCGCGGCGGAGGAACTCGTCGGCGCGCTGCTGGTCAACCCGTACGATCCGCCGGCGGTGGCCGCGGCGATCAAGGAGGCGTTGACGATGCCCGCCGACGAACGCGAACGACGCGGGCGGCCGATGCACGCGCGGGTCATGAAGTACGACGCGACGCGCTGGGCGAAGGAGTTTATCAATGATCTATCCGTGCCGGCCGCGGCACCGCACGCGCCGGCCGGCGAGGGACACGGCGCGTCCGAGGTGGCGGCGCAGCTTACCCGCGCGCGGGAGGCAGGGAAAAAGATCGCGCTGTTTTTGGATTACGACGGGACGTTGCGCGAGTTCACGGCGGACCCATACACCGCCGGTCCCACCGACGAACTTCGCGCTCTGTGTGCCGGTCTCGCCGCGCAAAAAGAGTTGGAAGTGACGATCATCAGCGGACGCCGGAGCGACGACCTGGAGCGGTTCTTCGGCGGCGGGTCGTTCGTGCTCATCGCGGAGCACGGGGCGTTCATGCGCAAGCCCGGCGGCGCCGCATGGGAGCCGCAGGACGAGGGAATCAGCTACGAGTGGAAGCCGGACGTGCTGCGCATCCTGCGGCTCTACGAACAGATGACGCCGGGCAGCCGCGCCGAGGAAAAACGGACCTCGCTGGTGTGGCATTACCGGGGAGCGGACGAGGAGTTCGGTGGTTGGAAGGCACGGCAGCTCGCGGAGGAGTTGGCGGTCATCACCGCCGACGCACAGGTGCGGGTGCGCCACGGCAAGAAGATCGTGGAGATCGTCTCGACACAGGTTTCCAAGGGCGTGGCGGTCAGCCGGCTGTTGCAGGAAGAGGGAGGCCACTGGCTGGCGCTCTGCGCCGGGGACGACGCGACGGACGAGAGCATGTTCGCGCTGGAGACGGCGCATCTGCTCACCGTGAAGGTGGGCGAGGGGCCGACGCAGGCGCGCTTTCGCGTGCCCGATCCGGCGGCGCTGCGCCGCTTGCTGCGCGATCTGATCCCATGATCGGACCCATGGCTGTCCCGGGCGACCCTTCTTCTTTCTGGCGGGCGGCGAGCGTTGTCGGCTTGGGGTTCTTTCCTCTGGCCGAGGGCAACGTGGCGGTTCCCGTCGCGCTCGCGCTCGGGCTGAACCCGGTTGCCGCCGTGCTCCTGTCGGTGTTGGGGACCACCACCCAAACTTTGCTGGTGCGCTCGCTGGCCGGTTGGCTGCTGGCGTTTCCGCGCGTGGCGGCCTGGTGGGAACGCCGCACGGCGGGACGGATCGGCCGGTTGTTCGCGTGGAAGGGTGTGGCCTGGGTCGTGCTGGTGGGCATCCCGTGGCTGGGCGGCTTGCCGACGGCGCTGGGCGCGCGGTTGGCGGGGATGAGCACCCCGCGCTACGTGGGTTGGGCGGTCAGCGGATTGGTGCTGCACGCCGGGATCTTGGCGCTGCTGATCCGGTTGGGGCTGCGTGCGGTGGGGAAGCACTGAGGGCGGGCAGCCATCTCCAGCGGCAGGAAATGGGACAACGGTGCATCATACAAATTTATTGCCGTCTGGCGGGTCATTCAATCATCATGCAACCCACAGGGAAAAATCGGGTCGCCGCTGGTCGTCCTTCATCCGCTGGTTTCTTGACCGGGTCCGGAAATCAGGTTTGCAAGGAATTGCCGTTGGAAACAACGCGCGGAAGCGGCCCGGATGTTCCCGAATTCCGATAGCCAACCAAACCATGAAACGATTGTTCCGTCCCGCCATCTTCGCCCTTGCCTGCTGTGTGGTGGCATCCGCCCACGCCGCCACGGTCCTCGACCAGATCTACGCTCCGAGCACGTACCCGAGGGCGAACGGTGATTCGACTCTCGCCGGCAAGTCCGGAGATTTCACCGAGACGGAATATCGGTACTTTTCCACCGCGGTGGTGGACGACTTCTCCGTCAACACCGCCACCTTGGACCTGACCAGCGTCTCGGCGGTGCTCCTGGCGCAAGGCGGCACGTTCACGACGTTCGGGGCCATCCCGAACTGGGAGGTGGCCGTTTATTCTTCTCTCACCGCGGCAAAGGCCAGTCTGACGGGTGACGTGGCGGACGTGGTGGTGCCGGCCAGCAGCGCCACGCTGGCCACGGGCTTCAACACCAACGGCGACAACAACGCGCTGTTGACGCTGCCCGTCAACATCGTGCTGCCCGCCGCAGGGACTTACTACCTGGGCATCCTGTCGCGCAATCCGCTGAACACCACGGGCTGGGTGGACGTCTACACGGTCGGCACCAACGGCGGCGGCAACGCCTACCTGGAATCTCCCTACGCGACGGGCGGGGCCACCAGCAGCGCATTTGCCGGCGACGCCGCCTATCGCATCATCGGTCAACCCGCCGCCGTGCCGGAGCCGGCCACCTGGGCGGCCGTCGGGCTGGGCGTGGGAAGCGGCGGCGGCGTGACTTGCGGCGTCGTGCT
>CAXTOX010000063.1:15825-21244 GCA_964245885.1 uncultured Chthoniobacterales bacterium
TGGTCCGCCGCCGGGTAAAATCCTGAAGCCCGCTACGCGCCGCAAACCTCGGGCATGTCGTCGGCGCACACTGGCTCTTTGCTGTGGTTGTGGCGCCCCGTCACCGACGTTGAAAAGACTCCGCGATCTGCGCGACCTCGATCCCGAACGCGTTCACTGACCCACGGTTGAGCACGGTGAAGCCGTCGGGCTGGAGATACATCCACTGCTTGAGCCGCACGTTGAACAACGGGTTGCCCTGCTTCAGCGCGACGGTGTATTCCCAGTGGAAGGCGTCACCGTACGCCTCGCCGGTGCCGGTGCCGGCCACGTCGTTAGCCGTGGCCTCGTAGCGGTGGGCATCCACGCGGCGGATGTGCCAGTGACGCTGCTGCGTGCGGCCGTCCTCGTAGGTGAACGTCTGGTCGAGCACGAGCACGTCGCCCTCGCGGTGGCCGTGGCAATCGGTGGTGAAACGTTTGGATGGCTCGCCGGCACGATTTTCGAAGACGCCCCACGAGCGGGTATGTCCGCTGAAATACGCCATCGGGTCGAACGTCGGCTTGGCGTCGGCGAAATGTTCCGGCGGCAGCGAGGCGCAGCCGGTCAGAGCCAGCGCGACGGCGAGCAGGAGGCGCAACGCGAGTTTCATCCTCCGGCCGCCAACTCCACCAGTAGCTTGCGGCCCTTGAAACGCACGCCGGTGAGCTTTTCGCGCACCTCTTCCTCGTGTTCGCTTGCCACGTCCACGAGCGTCTGCTGCGGCAGAATGTGGATGAGACCCACGACTTCCTTGGGCAGGCGCGTCACGCCCGCGATCACGCCGACGATGTCGCCGGGGCGGATGTTGTACTTCTGGCCGACGTTCAACACGAGCCGCGTCATGCCCTTTTCGTGTGACACCGGCGCGGGTGAACCGTCCGGGCGCACGTTGCGCCGCGCGGGGCCTTTCGGGGCGTACGGCTTGCGGCCGAGCGCGTCGTCGAGCGTCGCGGGTTCCTCATCGTCGTCAACCTCGAAATGGGGCGGCTCGGGTTCGTTCCGCGCGGGACGCGGCGCGTGGCCCGGAGCGTTCTGGGCCGGACGCGCGGGCGTGGCTTCGGCCGGTTTGTTGTCGCCGCCGTCGCTCAGCAGGTGGATCAACGCGGAGGCGATGTCCGTCGGCGAGTGGCCCGCTTCCAGCCAGCGGTCCACCGCCTCGTCGCGGCGGCGGTAGTTACCGGCTTCGAGGGTTTCGCGCACGCGCTCGAAGAGCGTCTCCGTGCGGCGTTCCTCCACCTCGTCGAGCGAGGGCACGCGCTTGCGCTCGATGCGCGCCTTGATGAAGCGCTGGATGTTCTGGAGCTTGTAGATCTCGCGGCCGGCGACAAACGTGATCGCCTTGCCCGTCTTGCCCGCGCGCCCGGTGCGGCCGATGC
The DNA here is from genome assembly GCA_964245885.1 of uncultured Chthoniobacterales bacterium. Lineage (GTDB taxonomy): Bacteria > Verrucomicrobiota > Verrucomicrobiia > Chthoniobacterales > SZAS-18 > CAHJWO01. Next base: position 17,223 of record CAXTOX010000063.1, read on the forward strand.
GGTGGACGTAATCCTCGCCGTCGTGCGGCAGGTCGTAGTTGAAGACGACCTCCACATCATCCACGTCGAGGCCGCGCGCGGCCACGTCGGTGGCGACGAGGAACTCACAGGCGTGGTTGCGGAAACGCCCCATCACGCGTTCGCGCATCGCCTGGCTCAGGTCGCCGTGCAGCGCCTCGGCCCGGTAGCCGCGCGCGGCGAGGTGGCTGGTGAGTTCGTCCACCATGATCTTGGTCGCGCAAAACACGATGCCCAGCTTCACGTCTTCCAGGTCGAGCAGCCGGCAGAGGACTTCGAGCTTCGAGCGGCGGTCCACCTCGTAGTAGACCTGTTCGATGGCGGGCACGGTCAGCGTCTGCGACTCGATGCGAACTTGCGCCGGGTCGCGCGTGAACCGGCGGATGATGTCGCGGATGGCGGGCGGCACCGTGGCCGAAAACAGCACCGTCTGCCGCTCGGCCGGCGCTTGGCTGAGGATCTTTTCAATGTCCTCGCGGAAGCCCATGTCGAGCATCCGGTCGGCCTCGTCGAGGACCACGGTGGTCACCTCGTCGAGCTTGAGGGTGCCGCGCTCCAGGTGGTCCATGACGCGGCCCGGCGTGCCGATGATGATTTGCGCGCCGTCCCGCAGCCCGCGCAACTGCCGGTCGTAGGACGCGCCGCCGTAGATGGGCAGTTCACGCACGCCCTTCTTGAACATCGCCAGCTTGGCCACTTCCTCAGCGACCTGCATGGCCAACTCGCGCGTGGGCAGGAGGATCAACGCTTGCGGGGCGCGGCGTTCACTCTTGATCTTCTCGATCAGCGGGATGGCAAAGGCGGCGGTCTTGCCCGAGCCGGTCTGCGACTGGCCGACCACGTCCTTGCCCGTGAGCAGGACGGGGATCGCCGCCGACTGCACGGGCGACGCTTCCTCGAAGCCCATCCGCGCGACGGCCTTGAGGATTTCCGGCGACAGGCCGAGTTCGGCGAAAGGTTTCTTTTCCACCAGTCCATTTACGCCACGCCGGGCACCGGGTCCATAGAGGGAATTTAGCCACAGATTACGCAGGTTTCCGCAGATTCGGAAAAGAGGAAGGAGGTTGATCGGAGTCGTTGCTTCCTTCCTCCTTCCCCAATCTGCGGAAACCTGCGTAATCTGCGGACCCTTGAAACTGCTCTCGTGGAACGTCAACGGCGTGCGCGCGGCCCTGCGCTACGGCTTGCTCGACTACCTCGCGCGCGAACGCGCCGACGTGGTCTGCCTCCAGGAGACGCGCTGCCCCATCGACGCCTTGGCCCCGCTGGCGGGCGGCAGCCATCACGTGTTCCTCCATCCGGCGCAAAAGGCGGGCTACTCCGGCACGGCGATCCTGAGCCGGACCGTGCCCCGCGCCGTCTTCTACGGCCTCGGCCTGCCCGAACACGACGACGAAGGCCGCGTGCTCACGGCCGAGTACGCCGATTTTTACCTCGTCAACGTCTACGTGCCCAACGCGCGCGACGGGTTGGTGCGGCTGCCCTACCGGCAGGCGTGGGACGCGGCGTTCCTGGCGTACGTGCGGACGTTGGAGGGGAGCAAGCCGGTCGTCTTCTGCGGCGACCTGAACGTCGCCCACACCGCGCTCGACCTCGCCCGGCCCAGGCAGAACGTCGGCAACAAGGGCTGCACCGACGAGGAACGCGCGGGGTTCGAGGCTTACGTGCGGGCGGGTTTCTGCGACACGTTCCGCGCCTTCGAGCCGGGAACGGGGCATTACACCTGGTGGAGCAACCTGGCCGGGGCGCGGGCGAAGAACATCGGCTGGCGCATTGACTATTTCCTGATCTCCGCCGCGCTGCGTCCGCGCTTGCGGGCGGCGTTCATCCGGCCGGAGGTGCGCGGCTCGGACCATTGCCCGGTGGGGATCGAACTGGAGAACTGAGCGCCTGCGGCGCGTTGACAGAAGCGTCTGTCTCCCGCAACGTGCCCGCAGGGCATACCGCAACGCACCATGGCCATCGAAGTCCGGCAACTCACCAAAACCTTCGGCCGTTACGCGGCGCTGCACGGCGTTAACCTGCGGATCGAGACGGGCGAACTCGTCGCGCTCCTCGGGCCGTCCGGCTCGGGTAAGACGACGCTCCTGCGTCTCATCGCCGGACTGGAGTTCGCCGACGATGCGGGCGGCGAAATCCTCTTCGACGACCGGCCCGTCGGTGATACGCCGGTGGGCAAGCGCGGGGTGGGGTTCATGTTCCAGAACTACGCGCTGTTCCGGCATCTGAGCGTGTTCGAAAACGTCGCCTTCGGCCTGCGCGTGCGCCCACGCGGCACGCGCCCGGACAAAGAAGTGATCCGCGCGCGGGTCAACGAACTGCTCCAGTTGGTGCAACTCGGCGACCTGGGCGGCCGTTATCCCGTGCAACTCTCCGGCGGCCAGCGCCAGCGCGTCGCCCTCGCCCGCGCGCTGGCCATCGACCCGAGCGTGCTCCTGCTCGACGAACCCTTCGGGGCGCTCGACGCCAAGGTGCGCAAGGACCTGCGCCGCTGGCTGCGCGAACTGCAGCGCCGGCTCAAGCTGACGACCGTGTTTGTCACCCACGACCAGGAGGAAGCCCTCGAAATCGCCGACCGCGTGGTGATCATGAGCACCGGCCGCATCGAGCAGATCGGCACCCCGCGCGAAGTCTACGACCGACCCGCGACGCCCTTTGTCATGGAATTTCTGGGCGACGTGAACCGGCTTACCTCGGAAGGCACGGATGCGGCGTCTGCGACCTACGTGCGCCCGCACGATGTCGGCATCGAGCGGCAGCGCCGCGCGGACGGCACTCCGGCGATGGAGGCGGTCGTCAAAGCCCTGTTCGTGCGCGGCGCGGGGGCCAAGGTGGAACTGGAACGCGCCGACAACGGCGAACGCGTCGAGGCGCACCTTTCCGGCGCGCGGATGGAGGAATTGGCCCTCCGCGAGGGTGACGCCGTGTTCATCGAATCGCTCAAGCCGCAGGCCCTGGCGGCGGATTATTCCATCTGACGCCCACGATGGCCGAATCCTCGCGCGACGTTCCGACCTTGGATGACGGGACGCAGCCGCCACGCTGGAGCGATTGGTTCCTCCTGCCGCCGACCGGGTCGGCGCGGGGGATGCCGCGCGGGGCGCGGTGGGTCAATGTTGCCCTCGCGCTGGCGGTGCTCGTGGTGGTGGTCTACGTGCCGTTCCTGTTTCTCGACGCTCCCTGGAAGTGGGCCACAATCTGGCGCTACCGCCAGAAGTTCATCGACGGCTACCGACTGACGATCCTGATTTCGGCCGGCGCGCTGGCGCTGAGCCTCGTCTTCGGCCTGTTGTCCGCGCTGGCGGGCCGCTCGCGGGTGCTGGTGCTGCGCCACGTCAACCGCGTGTACATCGACCTCGTGCGCGGCACGCCGCTGCTCGTGCAGATCCTCGTGCTGTTCTACGTGACGGCCAACGCCGTCGGCATCGACGACCGCAACGTGTGCGGCGTGCTGATCCTCTCGTTTTCTTACGGCGCGTACCTGAGCGAGATCATCCGCGCCGGCATCGAGAGCGTGGGCGGGAGCCAACTGGAATCCGCCCGCGCCATCGGGTTGACGGTCGCGCAGACCTACCGCCACGTGATCTTCCCGCAGGCGATCCGGCAAATCCTGCCGTCGCTGGCGGGCCAGTTGGTTTCGCTGGTCAAGGACAGCGCGCTGCTTTCGACGATCTCCGTCTCGGAATTTACCCAGCAGGCGAGGGAAACCGGCACCAACACCGCGAGCGAACTGGATTGTTACCTGGTGCTGGCGGTCGGTTACCTGGTGCTCACGCTGCCCGTCGCCTGGTTGACGCGCCGGCTGGAAGCGGGTGTCCGTTTTGAGACGTAGCGTACCCGTGGCAAACTCCCTTTCTCCGGGACCTTCGCTTCCGGGGGCGTCGTCTTTCATCCCGGGCCGGCTTGAAAGAGGACCGCTTCTCCTGCACGCTAGAGCGGTTTCATTTGAGATGTGGTCGCGGCGCTGTGTCGCCGCGTCTGCGCTGGTGGAGACGTTCCTTCCA
>CAXTOX010000064.1:0-21138 GCA_964245885.1 uncultured Chthoniobacterales bacterium
GCTCGACGAGATGCGCGGCGATCCGTCGCACCCCGTCAAGCGCGCGCTGCCCGATCTCGACATGGTGCTGACCTATGGCGGCGGGCCGCCGGTGGTCGACGCCTATGAGGGCTTCGGCGCGGCGCGGTGCGTGCCGGGCGGTTGGTGGAAAAGGAGTTCGTTCACTTCACGCCCGAGGTGCCGCTGGGTGCCGCGCGCGCCCGGGCGGCGGTGTCGGCGGACTCGATTTTTCCCGTGCTCGACGAGAGCGGCCGGATGGTCGGCGTCGTGACCAAGACCGACTTCCTCAAGAGTGTGCCGCGGCAGTTGATCCTCGTGGACCACAACGAACTCTCCCAGGCGGTGCGCGGCGCGGACAAGCTGCCCATCATCGAGGTGATCGACCACCACCGGCTCGGCGGGTTCTCGACGGACCAGCCGATCCACTTCTGGAACAATCCCGTCGGCTCGACCTGCACCATCGTGGCGCTGCTCTACCAGCAAAACGGCGTGGAACTTCCCAAAAATACCGCCGGGCTGTTGATGGCCGGCCTGATCTCCGACACGCTCAACCTGACCTCGCCCACGGCCACGCCGACCGACCGCACCGTGATGAACCGGCTCGAAAAGATCGCCGGGATCGACGCGGGCACCCTGGCGTCCGAGATCTTCGCCGTGGGTTCGCCGCTGCTGACCCTCAATGCCCGCGACGTGGTCACGTCCGACTGCAAGGAATACGAGGAAGCCGGGGTGCGCTTCAGCGTGGCGCAGATTGAGGAACTCGGGTTCCGGACGTTCCGGGCGAAGCACGAGGAACTGGCCGCCGCGCTCGACGAATTTTGCCGTGAGGAACGGCTGTTTTTCTCGGCGCTGCTCGTCACCGACATCAACACGCAGAACTCCGTCCTCCTCGTCAGCGGGGCGGAGCGGTTTCGCGAGCAGATTGATTATCCGTTGGCCGGGCACGGGTTGTGGCGGCTCGACGGGGTCGTCTCGCGCAAGAAGCAGCTCTTGCCCTACCTGCTCCAACGTTTGCAGGAAACCCATGTCGGCTCGGCCGAACGCCCCGCATAAATCCGAGCCTCCCGCCGCTCACGCACTCCGCTCGGGCAGAACGTTCTCGCGGTAGGCGCGCAGGAGCAGTTCGAGCGCGGCGATCTCGTGCCGGATCGTGTCGCCCTCGTGCGTGTCGCGCACCCGCCGCGGCGGATCGAACACCGTTACGTCCTGGATCGTCGGGATGATGTCCGCCCCACCCGTGATCGCCTCGCTGATCGACTCGAAGTGGTGGTGTTGCGCGAGGTAAGTGCGCCCGGCGTCGAGCACGAGCGTGTAACCCGCGTCGCCGTACACCTCCGAGAACGCCCCGTCGATGGTGATGGCCTGCCCGCTTTTCTTGATGGGCGACTCGCCCTGCTCGATTTTTACCGGGACGTGGCCGTTGACGATGAGGCCGTGTTCCTCGTCCACGCCGAAATCCGCCAGGATGCTCCGGCAAAAACCTTTCTCGTGGATGAGTTTGAAGTAGGGGTTCTTCGTCTCCGCGTGCGTGGCCTTATCCGCGATGAAGTAACTCTCGAACGTGGCGATCTTGTCCTTGCCGAACAGCGGCGAGAGCGGTCCGCACCACAGATACCATAATAGATCCATGCACTCCGGGTCCTTGTCGCGGAACGCCCGGTGCACGGCGGTGTCCAACGCGTCGAAGAGTGCCCGTCCGCGGTACTCCACGCCGCCGACGCGCATCGGCAGGAACCCGCCCGCCTCATCCACCGGCACGCAGCCGTGGAAGATCAGGTTGTAGTCGCGCACGAGACCCGTCGCGCCCTGGCGTTCGAGGTAGCGCATTTGTTCCCAGAGCGCCGGGCTTTGCAGGAAGGAGGTCTTGAACTGCGCCAGGCACTCCTCCTCCTGCGGCGAGAGCCGGCCGGGGTCATCCCAGTCCACGGTCGGGAAATTCCAGTCGGCGAGCGGATAAACGACCCCGTCGAGGACGATGGTGCCGTGCTCGGCGTTAATGTGTTCGAGAAGGCGGCGGTGTTCGAGGCCGAAGTCCGGGTTGCGTGCGATGGTCTGGCTTTCCAGCTTGAACTGGATGATGGCCATGGCCTTTTGCATGCGCGACATCGTCAGCGGATCGCGGATGCCGCGTCCGTGGCAGGGGAAACGTTCCGCCGGGTCGTCGTGGTAGACGTTGCGCACTAATTTCTCCAACGCCGCCATGGGGATGCCGTAACCCATCTCCAGTTGGAACAACCGCTGGTAGCGCAGGCTCATGCGCAGGACGTTGGCGATGCAGGCTTCCTGGCCGAGGCACGCGCCCATCCACGAGGCGTCATGGTTGCCCCAGACGACCGAGACGTTGGGCTGGCGCATGACGTACTCGATCACCTTGTCGATGCGCGGACCGCGGTCGCCGAAGTCGCCGGCGACGATCAGTTCGGAAAACAGGAGGTTGCGGATCGACCGCGCGAGCACGCGCAGAAAGGTCAATTCCTGTCCGTGGTCCACGAACTCATCGAGCATGCCGTCGAGGTAGTCGTCGCTGCGTTCGAGGTACGCGCCGAGAAATAATTCGCGCAGGAGCGTGCGGTAGTCGGCGGGGAACACGCTCTCGATGCGTTCCAGGCTGTAGGGACGCGAAATGCGGCGCAGGAGTTCGATCTCCAGGCGCGTCTGACGGTGCAGGAACGTGCGGCGCGCGGCGGCGTCGGGCAGCCGCTCGGCCAGCACCGGGTACATTTCGCGCGGGTAATAGATCATGTTGAGCAGATCCAGCTTTTCGCCGGCGGTCAGGCGTCCGCCGAAGGTCTGCTCCACGAGCGGGCGCAGGCTGCCCGAGGCGTTGTTGATGACGTGGATGAGTTTCTTGGATTCGCCGTGCACGTCGCTGACGACGTGGATCGTGCCCTTGGGCAAGGTCAGGGCCGCGCGCAGGCTAGCGATGGCAGCCAGGGCGGCGTCGGTGTTCGGATACTGCGCGCCGAGGGCGCGGAGGTAGACGAGCGTCTGGTCGTCCACGGTGAACCGGGTGAGGGGCGGCGGTTGGTCACTCATGTCGTCTATGAAAAGCGCGTGCGTTTAGGGAGATCAACCGGGTTCAGGGCAAAATGAGGATGGCGGCATCTGGGTCAGCGTCGAACGTGGAAACCAAGGCAAATTCCGTCCGCAGAAGCGAAACAATCCGGCTAGTAGAACAATTGCCGACCCGTAGAAAGATGAACCTTGGCGGTGCTCCGTGAACAAGGCTGCGCTGGTGAAAGTCCGCGTCCTTGGAGACGATGGCAAAGCCGTGCTGCCGGGCGAAGGACCAGATGACGGCATCGTCAGTTTTGGTCAGGTGGTGCGCTTTGACGTGTGACGAACCTGGATAAAGGTCGAGGATCTGAGCAACAATCCAGTCCGACAAGTTTTCGTCGAGCAGAAGCTTCATGCGGCGGCACGGCCGAAGAGCTTGTGCTCACGATCTGCGGCAAAGGCAAGGCAGGCTCGGATGTCCTCGCGCGTCAGTTCGGAGAAGTCAGCGAGGATTTCATCCTCGGTCATACCACCGGCGAGGTATTCCAGAACGTCCTGCACCGCGATGCGCATTCCCCGGATGCAAGGCTTGCCGCTGCGCTTGCCCGGCTCAATGGTGATGATCTGGCGATAATCCATGAAAAGTCGTAAGCGGTTGTGTGCTAATGGTCAACTTGATCGGTCGGGGGATTGGTTCGGTCAATCCATCGCGCGTTCGCCACCGGGGCGGCGGTACTTCAACGGCCGCCGCGGCGTGCTGCCGTTGCCGGGCGTCTCCGCCACGCGGCCCGCGCCGCTGCCGGCGTTCTTCTTCATATAATTGACCTTCCCCTGCCGACGCTTGGGCTCGATCTTGGAAATGCCCGTGCCGTTCTTCAGTTCCATGATCTGGTCGCGCAACAACGCCGCCTTCTCGTATTCCAGGCTCGCCGCCGCCGCAGCCATCTCGGCTTCCAACTCGCGCAGGACCTCGCTGATGCTGAAGTCCCCGCCCGCCTCGCGGATGACGCTTGCCTCCTTGTCCTTGCCCTTGAGGATCATGTGCAAGCTTTCCTGCACTGCGCGCTTGACGCTCGTCGGCGTGATGCCGTGCGTCTCGTTATACTCGATCTGGCGTTTGCGGCGGTACTCGGTCACGTCAATGAGCTTCTGCATGCTCTGCGTGACCGTGTCCGCGAACAGGATCACCGACCCGTTGAGGTGTCGCGCCGCCCGGCCCGCCGTCTGGATGAGCGAGGTCTGGCTGCGCAGATAACCTTCCTTGTCGGCGTCGAGGATGCACACGAGGGAGACTTCCGGCAGGTCCAGGCCCTCGCGCAAAAGGTTGATGCCAATCAAAATGTCGAACTCCGCCGCGCGCAACGCCCGCAGGATTTCCACCCGCTCGATGGTGTCGATGTCGCTGTGGAGGTAGCGCACCTTCAAGCCCACGTCGCGCAGGTAGTCCGACAAATCTTCCGCCGTGCGCTTGGTCAAGGTCGTGACGAGGATGCGTTCGCCCAATTCGATGCGCTGGCGGCACGCCTCGATGGTCTCGTCGATCTGGTTCTTGAGCGGGCGGATCGTGATCTGCGGGTCCAGCAGTCCCGTCGGCCGGATGATCTGCTCGACGATGAGCGGCTGGCCGTCCACGAACACGTCGAAGCTGTCGGCGATGTCGCTCTTCGCGTGGCGGTCCTCGTAACCGTTCGCCTCCTTCTTGCCATCGCCTTCCGCGTTCACGACCGGCGAGGCGTGGCGGCGGATGATCTTGAGGTTCGGCCGCGGCACGGGCGGGGTCTGCTCACGCGAGGTTGGAGTCAGGTACGAACCCGCCGCCTCGGCCACTGTGCTCATCCCCGCGAGCCGGGCGGGCGTGGTCTCGCCCTCGCCGATGTTCGCCGCCGCCTCGCGCGGGTGGGGGACGTACGTCTTGTTGCCGACGACGCTGTTGTTGATCTCGAAGGGCGCGGGCGTCGCGCTGATGTAGAGGCACTGGCGCTGGTGGGCCATGAACTCGGGGAACCGCAGCGGCCGGTTGTCCATCGCGCTCGGCAAGCGGAAGCCGTAATCCACGAGCACCTGTTTGCGCGAACGGTCGCCCTCGTACATGCCGCCGATCTGCGGGATGCTCGCGTGGCTCTCGTCGACCACGAGCAGGAAGTCATCCGGGAAAAAGTCCAGCAGCGTGTAAGGCGTGGAGCCCGGCGGCCGGCCGCTGAGGTGGCGGGTGTAGTTTTCGATGCCCGAGCAGAAGCCCATCTCCTGCAACATCTCCAGGTCGTAATCCGTGCGCATCTTCAGGCGTTGGGCTTCGAGCAGTTTGCCCTCGCCCTCGAACTGCGTGATGCGCTTTTCGAGTTCCTCGCGGATCGTGACCTGTGCGCGGCGGAGTTTGTCGTGCGGGGTGACGTACTGCTTGGCGGGAAAGAGCGTCAGGCCGGGGACGGTCTTTTCCACCTTGCCCGTGAGCGGGTCGAAGATGCTGATGCGGTCGATCTCGTCGCCGAAGAACTCGATGCGCAGTCCCTGTTCGTCCTCGCTGGCGGGATAGACCTCGATCACGTCGCCGCGCACGCGGAACTTGCCGCGCGCGAACTGGATATCGTTGCGCTCGTAGAGCATGTCCACGAGCTTCGCCAGGAACGCCTCGCGCGACATCTGCTGGCCCACGGAAAGCGGCGTCAGCATCGCGCGGTAATCCTCCGGCGAACCCAGGCCGTAGATGCAGCTCACGCTACTCACCACGATCACGTCCCGGCGCGAGAGCAGCGCGCTGGTGGTGGAGAGCCGCAGACGTTCGATCTCCTGGTTGATGGAGGAATCCTTCTCGATGTAGGTGTCCGTGCGCGGGATGTACGCCTCGGGCTGGTAGTAGTCGAAGTACGAAACGAAATACTCGACGGCGTTCTGGGGAAAGAACTGCTTGAACTCGCTGTAAAGCTGCGCGGCGAGCGTCTTGTTGTGGGAGATGACCAGCGTGGGCCGGCCGAGGTTGCGGATGACGTTGGCGGCGGTGAACGTCTTGCCCGAACCGGTGACGCCCAGGAGCGTCTGGTGGCGGTTGCCGGCCTGGAGGGATTTGGTCAGCTTGGCGATGGCCTGACCCTGGTCTCCTTGCGGCGAATAGTCCGAGGCAAGCTGGAAATCCATAAGGGGAGCAGTCTACCACAGCCGGGTTGCGAAGTCATCCAACCAAGGTAGGGATGCCTCTCCGAGACAGTCCCTAATTTTTCTGGGAGCGCTCGGAGTCGGGCACGATAGCCCGATCCAAAATAGGGATTGCCTCGGAGAGGCATTCCTACCTTGGTTGGATGACGCCGCTGGCGCGGTGGGAGGCGTACCCTACGGGATCGCGTCCGCCTCGGCTTTCTGCGCCTGCATCTGCTTGGCAGCATCGCGCGCTTGATCCATGTCGCGCTTGTATTGGCTGTGTGCCTCGGGGGCAGGAGTGTTCCCCGCCGGTTGCGAGCGGAAAAACAACAGGTAGCACACCGGCAGGGCGGCGAGCAGCATGACGAGTCGCAGGGCTGACATGCCCTCAAAACAAGCAGATCGCACGCCATCCCTGCTCCGTTCGGGCGCGAGGGGACCAACCGGTCCCGCCAGCGCGATTTCCATTGCATCCCTCCCAGCCCCGATCCATGAAACTGCGCCATTTCACTTTCGACAGCGTCGAACTCGACTCCTTCCTCGCCGCCACCCATGGCGATCCCTTTGCCTTCCTCGGGCCGCACCGCATCGAGGACAAATGGGTCGTGCGCGTCTTCGCCCCGCAGGCTAGCGAGGTCACGGTCGTCGACATTCACAAAGCCGGCCGCACGACTCCCGCCGACCGGGTCCACGACGCCGGGTTCTTCGAGGCCGTGCTGCCGGACGCGGGCGACGAGGCTCCCGCTTACCGCCTGCGCCTCAAATATGGCGACGGGTACGAGACCGAAGGGGCCGACCCGTATTCCTTCGGCCCGCTGCTGGGCGAACTCGACCTGCACCTTTTCACCGAGGGCAACCACCACCGCATTTACGACAAACTCGGCGCGCATCTGCGCGAGGTAGACGGCGTGAAGGGCTGTTCGTTCTCCGTGTGGGCGCCCAACGCCCAGCGCGTGAGCGTCGTCGGCGACTTCAACGGCTGGGACGGCCGCGTCCACCCAATGCGCAAGTGGACGAACGCCGGCGTGTGGGAGATCTTCCTGCCCGGCATCACCGAGAACACGCATTACAAGTTCGAGGTGCGCGGCGCGCATGGCGGCATCCAGCTCAAGAGCGACCCGCTCGCCTTCTACAATCAGCACGGCATCAAAACGTCGTCGCTCGTCTGGGACCTCGACCGCTACGGCTGGAACGACGCCGAGTGGATGCAATCCCGCCGCACCCGCGACTGGCAAAAGGAACCCGTCAGCGTCTACGAGGTTCACCTGGGAAGCTGGAAGCGCGTGCCCGAAGAAGACAACCGTTCCCTGAGCTACCTCGAACTCGCCGACCAGCTTCTGGATTACGTCGTTGACATGGGCTTCACCCACCTCGAACTGATGCCCGTCGCCGAGCATCCCTTCGACGGAAGCTGGGGCTACCAGGTCACGAATTACTACGCGCCCACCAGCCGCTTCGGCAACCCGGACGAGTTCCGCCATTTCGTCGACCGCTGCCACCAGCGTGGGGTCGGCGTGATCCTCGACTGGGTGCCGGGGCATTTCCCGAAGGACGCGCACGGGCTGGCGGAGTTCGACGGCACGGACCTCTACGAACACAGCGACCCGCGCCAGGGTGAGCACGCGGACTGGGGCACGCTCATTTTCAACTACGGCCGCAACGAGGTGCGCAATTTCCTCGTGGCCAACGGGCTGTTCTGGTTCGACCGCTACCACATCGACGGGTTGCGTGTGGATGCCGTGGCGTCGATGCTCTACCTCGACTACTCGCGCAAGGAAGGCGAGTGGGTGCCCAACGCGTTCGGCGGGCGCGAAAACCTGGAGGCGGTTTACTTCCTGAAGCGTTTCAACGAGGTTGCCTACGGGGAGTTCCCGGGCGTCATGACCATCGCGGAAGAATCCACCAGTTGGCCCGCCGTCAGCCGGCCGACGTACCTGGGCGGACTGGGATTCGGCTTCAAGTGGAACATGGGCTGGATGAACGACAGCCTGCGCTACATGGCGCTCGACCCGGCGTTCCGGAAATACCATCAGGGCGAGATCACGTTTTCGCTGGTGTACGCGTTCAGCGAGCATTTCATTCTCGTGCTCAGCCACGACGAGGTCGTTCACGGCAAGAAGTCGCTCCTGGACAAGATGCCCGGCGACGACTGGCAGAAGTTTGCCAACCTGCGGATGTTCCTGGCGTGGATGTGGGCGCATCCGGGCAAGAAACTGATCTTCCAGGGCGGTGAGTTCGGCCAGTGGAAGGAATGGGCCTACGCCAGCAGCCTCGACTGGCACCTGCTCCAGGAAGGGCGGCATGACGGTCTGCGCCGGTTGGTGCAGCATCTCAACTGGCTCTACCGCCACGAACCCGCCCTCTACGAATTCGACGACAGCTACGAGGGTTTCGAGTGGATCGACTTCAATGACAGCGATAACAGCGTGATCTCCTTCGTGCGCAAGTCGCGGGACGGCGGCACGCTGCTGTTCGTCGTCAACGCGACGCCGGTGGTGCGCGAGAACTACCGCGTTGGCGTGCCGGGGCCGGGGTTCTACCAGGAAATCCTCAACACCGACGCCGAGACCTACGGCGGCGGTAACGTAGGCAACTGTGGCGGCTTGCAAGCGGACGAGGAGACTTGGCAAGGACGGTCGCATTCGTTGGGCTTGCGCCTGCCGCCGCTGAGCGTCGTGGGCTTCAAACGGACGCCACCGACACTGGAAATAGGGGCGGATATTACCAAATTGTTACCGGCATGACAAATTCTGGCATGGCAGGCTAATCCCTTTGACGCTCCGCGGGCAAGCTCCTATGGTCCGCAAACCTGCCGGTTGCGGCAGATTGGCAAGCTCACCCATCCTCAAAATGATCAAAAAGAAGTCATTCGCGGCAGCGTTCACCCTGATTGAACTGCTTGTCGTCATCACCATCATCGGCATTCTCGCCGGCATCGCGTTGCCTGTGTTCAACACGGTGCAAATTAAAGGTTCCCAAACTAAAGGGCTGGCGCAGGCCAAGCAGATCGGTCTAGCACTCAAAGTTTTCGCTGGTGACAACGACGGTGTTTACCCACGCAACGGTGTTCCCACCGCAATGACTGCCGAACCGGGCGATGCGAATGTAGCGTTCGCAGCTTTGTTCCCGCAGTACACACAATCGGAGACGATCTTTGGCAACAAGCTGTCTGCTTATCAAACAGGCAGCGGTCCAGATAATGTCATTGATGCCACGTTTGTATTTGGTCACCCGAAGACACTGAAGGCAGGCGAGAACGTTTACTCGTACATGAGTCAGTTAACCGACGCTTCTAACCCAGCTTGTCCGCTGGTTTTCGACGCTCCGAGTGTCGACAAGAAAACTTACGCCGTGCAACCCAGCGCAAAAGGTGGAGTGTGGAGCGGTTTGAAGGCGGTCGTCGTTTACCTCGATAATCACGGAACGGTGGAGAACTTAGACCCGACAACCCACACCGTGAAAATGAAGGACACTGATGGTAACGACGTGAACATGCTGGACACCGGGGCTAATCAGAACTTGGTTTCAGGAACCAACATCGTTTTGATGCCTCTCTAAAGTTTAAGCAGCCGACTGCAAATCAGGCGGGCCGCGACGAAAGTCGCGGCCTTCTTCTTTTACTCTTGGACGGTTGAGCGCACTTCGCCGTCGTGCAGGCGGGTGACAATCCGTTGCCCAGTGTGTGTGTTCCCGACACCGCGCAATAATCCGCCGCTTTCGTCTATCGTGATGCTGTAGCCGCGTTCGAGCGTGGCTTGTGGTCCGAGCACGCGCAGCAAGCCTTCGGCCGCGTGCAGCCTTGCCTTCACCCGGGCCCGCTCGCAGCACAGCAGAACTTCGAGCTTTTCGCGCAACGAGGAGACCAATTGGGTGCGCAGCTCAAGGGACTGCTGCAAGCCGGAAGCGCGCAGGCCGCAGCCCTTTTCGTCCAAGCGGGCGCGGAACAGCCGCAAACCACCCAGCGCCGCCCGGCTGAGGTCTTCCTGCGCGAGGTCGAGCCGCTGGCGGGCGTCGAGCAATCGCCGCCGCGGTTCGCGTTCCAGCGAACCGGACGCCAGCGCGTTCAGCCGTTCGCGGGCGTGCTCGACCCGGTCGCGCAACTCCCGCTCGAAATGGTCCGCCGCCGTGTCGAGACGTTCGCGCAACGCGGCCGTGTCGGGCGCGATCAGCTCCGCCGCCGCGCTCGGGGTCGGCGCGCGCAGGTCGGCGGCGAAATCCGCGATGGTGAAGTCGATCTCGTGCCCCACCGCCGAGACCACCGGCAGGGCCGACGCCGCGATGGCCCGCGCGACGATTTCCTCGTTGAATTCCCACAGGTCCTCGATGGAGCCGCCGCCGCGCGCGACGACGATGAGGTCCACCTTTTTCGAGGAGTGTTCGCCGGGGGCCTGCGCCCACGCGTTGAACTCCTGCACGGCGTTGACGATCTCCAGCGACGCCCCCTGACCCTGCACCCGCACGGGATGGACGAGCACGCGCATCCACGGCGCGCGGCGGCGCAGGATGTTGAGCATGTCCTGGAGTGCCGCGCCGGTGGGCGAGGTCACGAGGCCGACCGTCAGCGGGAAGGCGGGCAAATCCTGTTTGCGCGCGGGATCGAACAGCCCCTCGGCGTTCAGCTTGCGCTTGAGCGCCTCGAACCGCGCCTGGAGCGCCCCGACGCCACGTGCCTGCACGAGGCCGACGACGAGTTGGTACTGGCCGCGCGATTCGTAAACGGTCAGATCGCCGTAGACCTGCACCTGCATGCCGTCCGCCAGCGGCGCGGCGAGGCCGTTCGCGGCGGCGGCGTTGCGGAAGAACACGCACGAAAGCTGGCTGCGGTCGTCCTTGAGCGTGAAGTAATGGTGCCCGGACGATTGCTTGCGATAATTGGAGATTTCGCCCTCCACCCAGATTTCGCCGATGCCTTCTTCGAGGCAGGCGCGGACGGCGCGGGTGAGTTCCCAGACCGACAGGACCTGCGGCTGCGTGGGCGTCAGTTCGACCATGAGGAAAGGCGGAAGGCGGAAGGCGGAAGGCGGAAGGCGGAAGGCGGAAGGCAGAGGGGGGATCGCAGGCCGGGAGACTTTCGTGAGGCTGCCCGAGGCCGAAGGAGCGATTCCTTTGTGCAAATTACCATGATCTCTCGTTGCCTGACCACCCTCGTTTGTTGCGCCACGGTGTTTTTCAATGGCGGCTTTGCCGTCGCCGTCGATCTGCCCACCAAACAGGATGACCGCCTCCTCCCGGTCTACCAAGGCCGGCGGGTGTGGAACGGCGTCACCACGACGCGCGACGGCCGGGTGTTCGTTTGCTATCCCGGCGCGGATGGCCCGGGTGTGCAGGCCGAGGAAATCAAGCCCGACGGCACGCACGTGCCTTACCCGGACGCGCAGTGGAATGCCTGGAAGCCAAGCCAGGACATCGGGCATGGATTCGTGTGCGTCAATGCCCTGCGCATCGGACCCGACGGCAGCCTGTGGATCATCGACGCTGGTTCGTCCGGCTCGAACCAGCCGGCGGTGCCGGGCGCGGGCCGCGTTTTCCAGGTGGATCTGAAGACGAACCAGATCGCGCGCACCTATCCGATGGCCGCGGCCGCCAAGCTCAAGAGCTACATCGACGACATCCGCTTCAACGGCCCCACGGCGTACCTCACCGACGTGGGTGAGCCGGGTTTGATCGTGCTGGACCTCCGGAGCGGCGAGGCGCGCCGGGTGCTCGACGGCGATCCGTCCACGACCGCGCGCCGGCCGATGTACGCCAATGGCGTCGTGCAAAAGGACAAGGACGGCACGAACCGCGTCTCGCACGCCGACCAACTGGAGGTCTCGCCGGACGGCAGATATCTATATTTCCAGCCATGTCCCGGGCCGATGGCGCGGATCGAAACGCGCTGGCTCGATGACCCCGCCCTCGCGCCGGCCGAACTCGCCAAGCACGTCGAAAACTGGTGGGATGCGCCGACGTGCGGCGGCACGGCCATCGACGCGGCGGGCAATCTTTACTTTAGCGACACCAACACACAACGCATCCTCAAGGTCACGCCGGACAAGCAGGTTGCCACGCTGGTGGCCGACCCACGTCTGCAATGGTCGGACGCGATGTGGATTGACGGCGAGGGTTTCCTCTGGATGCCCGCTACCCAGCAAAACCGCACGCCCGGCTTCACCGGCGGCAAGCAGGAGGTCGAGTACCCGGTGTGGATCTACAAGATGCAGATCGATGCCAAGCCTGCGCCGAACGATCATCCGTAGTTGGTTGCTGCAAAATGCCTCTCGCAAAGGACGCGAAGGCCGCAAAGGAAGAAAACGGAATCGGGAAGAAGCCTCGCACAGAGGCCGCAGAGGTCACGGAGGGGAGGGAAGAAAGGGAGCTTCGAGGATTTCCCCTTGTCCCCTTTCCCCTCCGTGACCTCTGCGGCCCCTGTGCGAGGCTTTTCTTTTCCCTTCGCGTTCTTCGCGTCCTTTGCGGGAGGCTCCTCCGCTACTTCTCGCCCCAGGTCTTGGCCTGCACGTAGACCCGGTGCATGAAGTCCGCGCCGGTCACCGTCGCCAGGATGCCCGCCACGAACCGCGTCAACCGCGGTGCCAGCACCATGCCGAACCACAATGGCGTGATGATCCATACCCCGATGCAGTATGGACAGGTCAGCAAATCGCCGAGCGCCTGCTGCATCCCTTCGCCGCGCGGTTCCTCTTCCACCTCGCCCTCGCCCTCGCCTTTTTTGTAGGTGACGAACGGCGCGCGCAACGGGGCGGTGACGCGGTCCTTCGTGACCAGCCGCGCCATCTTGTGCGCGGCCACGCTCAGCAGCAGCATGTCGCGCAGGCGCGGCCCTTCCTTCGGGAGCTTCGCGCCCGAGAACCACACCGCGCCGGCCAGCCCGGAGACGAACGCGCCGAACGCGCCCATCAACGTCAGGTAGGAGCCGAGCGGTTGCGGTTTATCCGAGTAACCGGAGGTCGCGGTTTCCAAGGCGTGAGTCGGAGTGGAAAGGTCGGGTGTCATGTATGTTGCCCCCTGAAACGTCGGCCACCGGGCATCCGGGTGCATTTCACACCGCCCGGTCCGGTGCGCGGTGCAGGCGGAACGTGACCGCCAGTCCGTTGCTCGTGCGGTTGCTGGCGTTGACGCTGCCGCCGCCGGCCTCGACGCAGCTTTTGACGATTGCCAGCCCGAGGCCCGTGCCGCCGGTCTCGCGCGAACGGGCGGTTTCCGGCCGGAAGAACGGATCGAAAATTGTCATGGGAAAGTAATGTTTCCCTTGCGCGCGGAGCGAGCTGTTAGGATGGAAGCAGTTGCGCGCGCCATGAACCCGACCAAACAGGACCCTCCCGTGAACGGTAAATCGAAGGTTCTCATCATCGACGACCGCGATTTCTGCGCGTTGATCTCCGATTACCTGGCCGCGTTCGGCTACGCGGTCAGCGCCGCCTACACGGGGCAAGCGGGTGTGGACAAGGCCGTGGCCGAACCGTGGAAGGTGATTATCCTCGACGTGATGCTGCCGGGTTTCGATGGGTTCGAGGCCCTGCGGCGCATCCGCAAATCCAGCACCGCGCCGGTGCTCATGCTCACCGCGCGCGGCGACGAGGCCGACCAGATCGTGGGCTTGGAACTCGGCGCGGACGACTACCTGCCCAAGGGAAGTTCGACCCGCCAGCTCCTCGCGATCACGCGGCGCGCGGCGGCGGCCGGGGTCGCGCAGGCGGACGGCAGCGCGCCGCCGAAAGAAATCGTCATCGCCGACCTGCGCATCAGCCCCGAAGCGCGCCGGGCCACGCTCGGCGGGCAGGCGCTCGGGTTGACGCCGGGGGAGTTCGACATCCTCGTCTCGCTCGCCAAAAAGCCAAGGGCCGGGTCAAAACGCGCGACCATCTGCTCGCCGAGATCCGCGAGCGCGAATACGAGGTGTTCGACCGCGCGATCGACGTGCAGGTGTCGGCGTTGCGACGCAAGCTCGGCGATGATCCGAAGAACCCGCGTTTCATCCGCACGGTGCGGTCGGCGGGTTACCTGCTCGTCGATCCCGATGCGCCGTGAGGCAAAGAGAGTCTCACGCAAAATCCACCAAGCTGCCAAGGGACAGAAAGGCTCCCTGACGATCCCCCCATGGAAACAAGCACTTACCAGACCAGTAAACAGGTCTACGCGGACCTCGGCGTCGACACGGAAGCCGCGCTCCGACAACTCGCCACCGTTCCGATCTCGCTGCATTGCTGGCAGGGCGACGACGTGGGCGGCTTCGAGCGCGAGGGAGCCGAGTTGAGCGGCGGCGGCATCCAGGCCACGGGGAACCATCCCGGCAAGGCGCGTTCGCTCGCCGAATTGCGCGGCGATCTCGACCAGGTCTTTGCGCTGCTGCCCGGCAAACACCGGCTCAACCTCCACGCGATCTACGGCGACTTCGGCGGCAAGAAGGTGGCGCGCAACGAGGTTGCCCCCGCGCACTTCCAGGGCTGGATCGATTGGGCCAGGGAGCGCGGCATGGGGCTGGATTTCAACCCGAGCTTTTTCTCGCACCCGTTCGCCGACGACGGCGCGACGCTGACGCACCTCGACCCGGGCGTGCGGCAGTTCTGGATCGACCACGGCATCGCCTGCCGCCGGGTCGGCGCTGAGATGGGCCGCCAACTCGGCTCGCCCACGGTGACGAACGTCTGGATCCCCGATGGATCGAAGGACCTGCCCGCCGACCGCAAGGCTCCGCGCGAGCGGTTGGAGTCGGCGCTCGACGCCGTGTTCAAGGAGGAAATCGACCCGGCCCACCACCTCGATGCCGTCGAGTCGAAACTCTTCGGCATCGCCTCGGAGGCATACGTACCAGGGTCATTTGAGTTTTACCTGGGCTATGCCATCACGCGCCGGAAGCTGCTCTGCCTGGACGCCGGGCATTTCCACCCGACGGAAACGCTTGCGGACAAAATCTCGTCGGTGCTGCAATTCGTGCCGGCATTGCTGCTGCACGTCAGCCGCGGGGTGCGCTGGGACAGCGATCACGCCGTGTTGTTCGACGATCCCACGCGGGCCACGATGGAGGAGGTCGTGCGCGGGAATTACCTGAGCCGCACGCACGTCGGCCTCGACTTTTTCGACGCCAGCATCAACCGGATCATGGCCTGGGTGATCGGCGCGCGCGCGACGCTGAAATCGCTCCTCGTCGCGTTGCTGGAGCCGACGCCGAAGCTGCGCGCGCTGGAGGCGGACGGCGACTACGGCTCGCGTCTGGCGCTGCTGGAGGAATTGAAGACGCTGCCGTTCGGCGCGGTGTGGGAGGAACACTGCCGCCGCCACGACGTACCCGGCGGGCGGACCTGGATTGATACGGTGAAGGGTTACGAGAGCAAGGTGCTGTCCGCACGCCGATGAGGGAGCAACACTTCATCGCTTGTGACCTCGGCGCGGGCAGCGGACGCGTCGTGCTGGCCACGCTGCGCGAGGGCCGGCTCACGCTCGACGACGTGCACCGTTTCAAGAGTGCGGCGGTCAAGCGCGGCGGAACCCTGCGTTGGGACATCGCCCAAATTTTCGAGGAACTGAAAACCGGCCTCCGCAAGATCGCGGCGTCGGGCAAAAGAGCGGCGAGCGTCAGCGTGGATTCGTGGGGGGTCGATTACGTGTTGTTCCGCGGGGAAGGTCAACCTCTCGATCAGCCGTACCACTACCGCGACACGCGCACCGACGCGCCCTACGCGGCCGCGATGAAAGACCCGGGGCAAGAACCGATCTTCCGTGAAACGGGCATCCAGTTCATGCCCATCAACACGTTGTATCAACTGCTCGCCGAGCAGGAACAAAACCGCTCCGCGCTGGAAAGCGCCGACGCGTTCCTGAACATCGCCGACTACCTGAACTTCCGGCTCTGCGGCGTGGCCAAAGCCGAGGAAAGCCTGGCGAGCACGACGCAGCTTTATAACCCGAACACCCGCGGCTGGTCGGAGGAACTCGTCGCGCGGTTCGATTTCCCGAGGCGGATCTTTCCGGAGATCGTCCCGCCGGGCACGCCCCTCGGGCCGTTGCTGCCGGCGTTCGCGGTGGAGGTCGGGTCGCTGGAAGTCGTGGCGACGTGTTCGCATGATACGGGGGCCGCTGTCGCAGCCGTGCCGGCGGTCGGGGAAGACTGGGCGTTTCTCAGCTCCGGCACCTGGTCGCTGCTCGGCATTGAACTGCCCGCGCCGTTGATCAATGCTGAGGTGCGCGCGCGCAACTTCACCAACGAGGCCGGGTTCGGCGGCACCACGCGGTTCCTCAAAAACATCGTCGGCTTGTGGCTGCTCCAGGAGTCGCAACGGGCGTGGAAGGAGCAGGGCCTGCACCTCGATTACCCTGAACTCAGCCGGCAGGCCGCCGGGTGCGAGCCGTTCCGCTCGTTGATCGATCCGCGGGACCCGCGCTTCGGCCGGCCCGACGCGATGCCGGAGAAAATCGCGGCTTTCTGCCGGGAGACGGACCAACCCGTTCCCGAGACACCCGGGCGGTTCACGCGCTGCATCTACGAAAGCCTGGCCTTCCTCTACGCCGACACGCTCGCCGAGGCGGAGCGCCTGACCAGCCGCCGGGTGGCCCGGTTGCACGTCATGGGCGGCGGCAGCAACAGCGCGCTGCTCAACCAGTTGACCGCCGATGCGACCGGCCGCGCCGTGCTCGCCGGTCCGGTCGAGGCGACGGCCGCAGGCAACGCGCTGATCCAGGCCATCGCGCTGGGTCGACTCGCTTCCATCGCAGACGCCCGGCGGGTCGTGCGCGACTCGTTCCCGATCCTCCAGTTCCAACCCCGGCGGAGCGCCGCGTGGCAGGCGGGCGCCGAACGCTTCGCCCGTTTCACTTCAAACATCGAATCCACACTCCAATGAATACTTCCAGCCACGTCGACAACCCGGATATCGTGCTCATCGGCAGCGGCGCCATGTCCGCGCACCTCGGTGCGATGCTCAAGCGATTGGAACCGGCGCTTTCGATCCAGGTCTACGAGGTCACCGATGAACCGGCGCAGGAAAGTTCGCACGGTTGGAACAACGCCGGGACCGGGCATGCGGGCATCTGCGAGCTGAGCTACACGCCCACGCGCGAAAAAGACGGGACGGTGAACGTCAGCAAGGCGATCCAGATTTTTGAGCAGTTCGAACAGAGCAGGCAGTTCTGGAGCTACGCAATCGCCAGCGGAATGGCGAGCAACCCGCGGGAGTTCATCAATCCTGTTCCGCACATTAGTTTCGTGCACGGCGAGGAAATGGTGGGATTTCTGCGCGCCCGCTACGAAGGCATGTCTGCTCACCATTTTTTCCGGGAGATGGAGTACACCACGGACCGCGCCGCCATCGGCGCATGGGCACCCTTGCTCGTGGAAAACCGCGGCGGCGTGCCGATTGCCGCCACCAAGATGGACGCGGGCACGGACGTGAACTTCGGCGCGGTGTCGCGCCAGCTGCTGGCTTGGCTCGGCGCGCAGGAGGGCTGCGGCATCGCCACGGGCCACCGCGTGGTCGGATTGAGGAAGATCAACGACGGCTGGGCGTTGCGCGTCAGGGAACTGGCGACCGGCAAGACGCGCGTCAACCGCGCGAGGTTCGTCTTCGTCGGCGCGGGTGGGGGCAGCCTCCCCTTGCTGCAAAGGGCGCGCATCCCGGAGGCGAGGGGACTCGGCGGCTTCCCCATCGGTGGGCAATGGCTGGTTTGTGATAACCCGGAGATCGTCGCCAAGCACCAGGCGAAGGTTTATGGTCAGCCGCTGGACGCCGCGCCGACCATGGCGGTGCCTCACCTCGACACGCGCGTGCTGGACGGCAAGAAGACGCTGCTCTTCGGGCCGTTCGCGGCGTGGACGACGAAATTTCTCCACAAGAAGGGCCGTTACACCGACCTGCCTTTATCGGTGAAGCCGGACAACCTCTTTACCCTGCTCAACGTCGGCGTACACAATCTGGACCTGGTTCGTTACCTCATCCGGCAAGGCACGCAGAGCATGTCCGACCGGATGGAGGTGCTCCGCGTTTTCTACCCGGGGGCAGAGGCCAAGGACTGGAAACTGATCGACGCGGGCATCCGTGTGCAGGCCATCAAAAAGACGGACGGCAAGGCCGGCATCGTGCATTACGGCACCGAGGTGATGACGAACGCCGACCGCAGCATTTCTGCTCTGTTGGGCGCGTCGCCGGGCGCGTCGGTCTGCGTGAACATCGCGCTGGAGGTCGTGAAGAATTGTTTCCCGCAACTCCTCACCTCACCGGAGGGCAGCGCACGGATGAAGGAGATGATTCCCATTTACGACGAGGACATCAAGCTTCCCGAGAACGCGGAGCGCTACCGGGAGGTCAGCCGTCGGGCGAACGAGACCCTGGGTTTACGCTGATGGGAGCGGCATTCGCCTTTTGACAAACCCGTTTGTCACGGCGAGCGGTACAAAGCCGTTCTCAACCTGTATGAAAAACCGTGTCGTTTGCCGTTTTGCCGTCGTTGCCGCCGCGTCCGCCGCCTTGCTCGTGCCCGCCCGCCCCGCCGCGCGCGCGGATGAAGGCATGTGGCTTTTCAACGCGCCGCCCACGGCGCAGTTGAAGGAAAAGTACGGCTTCGACCCGGGCGCGGCGTGGCTCGACCACGTGCAAAAGAGCAGCGTGCGCTTCAACTCGGGCGGCAGCGGTTCGTTCGTGTCCGCCGAAGGGCTGTGCATCACCAACCACCACGTCGGCGCGGACGCGTTGCAAAAATTCGGCGACGAACAGCATAATTACCTGCGCGACGGCTTCTACGCCAAGACACAAGCCGAGGAAAAACCCTGCCTCGATCTGGAGTTGAACGTGCTCATTTCCATCGAGGACGTGACGACGCGCGTCAACGACGCCGTCAAAAACGCGGGGGATGCCTCGACCGCCCTCGCTGCCCGCCGCAAGGTCATCGCCGACATCGAAAAAGAATCCAAGGACAAGACCGGCCTGCGCTCGGACGTGGTCACGCTCTACGAGGGTGGTTCGTACCAGCTTTACCGCTTCAAACGCTACACCGACGTGCGCCTGGTCTTCGCGCCCGAGCAGCAGGCGGCGTTCTACGGCGGCGACCCGGACAACTTCGAGTACCCGCGCTTCGACCTGGATATCTGCATCTTTCGCGCCTACGAGAACGGCCAGCCTGCGCACCCGGAACAGTACCTCAAGTGGAGCCCCAACGGCACCGTCGAACACGAGCTGACCTTCGTCAGCGGGCATCCCGGTTCGACCGAACGGGAGTTGACGCTCGACGCGCTCACGACCGCCCGCGACTTCATTGCGCCGCGCGCGCTCGCGCGGCTCTACCGGCTCGACACCCTGCTCACGAGCTACAGTGCCCGCAGCACGGAGAACGCCCGCCGTTCCCGTGAGTGGCTCTTCGGCGTGGAGAACGGCCGGAAGGCGTATGATGGCCGGCTGGGCGGACTGCTCGATCCGGATTTGTTTGCCAAATATGCGGCCAAGGAAGCAGCGTTGCGCAGCCGGATCGGTGCGGCTTTCATGCCCGAGGCGGAATCGGCGTACAAGACCATCGCCGATCTGCAAAGGAAGGTCATCGAAATTGGACCTCGGTACAGCTACCTGGAAGGCGCCCGCTCCGGGGCGGGTGCAATCCGCAGCGACCTGTTCGGTTACGCGCGCACGATCCTGCGCGCGGCCGACGAACGCGCCAAACCCAACGGCGAACGCCTGCCGCCCTTCCGTGAATCCAGCCTGCCTTCGCTCGAACTCGCGCTGTTCTCCGAACAGCCCATCTACGACGATTTCGAGGAACTCCTGCTGACTGACTCGCTGACCGCCTTCGTGGGCGAGTTCGGTGCGGGCGACCCCCAGGTCCGCCTCGTGTTGGCTGGCAAGAGTCCACGCGAACGCGCGCACGAACTCGTCTCTGGCACCAAGCTCAAAGATGTGTCGTTGCGCAAGAAACTCTATGGCGAGGACGCCGCCACGCTGAAAAACTTCTCCGATCCGATGCTCGACCTCGCACGCGCCATCGACCCGGCGGCACGCGCGGTGCGCAAGCAATGGGACGAGCTGGATGAGACCCAGCAGCAGGCGTATGCAAAGATCGCCACGGCGCGGTTCGCTTTGGAAGGGACGAGCGACTATCCCGACGCGACCTTCACCCTGCGTCTGTCGTACGGCCCGGTCGAGGGTTACGAGGAGTTCGGCAAGCACGTCCCGGCGTACACGGACCTCGCGGGGTTGTACCAGCGTTCCGCCGAGCACGGGAACAAGCCGCCGTTTGACCTGCCGCCGCGCTGGATCGCGGCCAAGGGCAAGCTGGACCTGAAGACGCCGTTCAACTTCGTTTCGACGGCCGACATCATCGGCGGCAACTCGGGCAGCCCGGTGGTGAACAAGGCGGGCGAGTTCGTGGGCATCATCTTCGACGGCAATCTCCAGTCGCTGCCGCTCGACTACGCCTACTCGGACAAGCGGGCGCGCGCGGTGTCGGTGGATTCGCGCGCGATCCTCGAAGCGCTCGAAAAAGTCTACGATGCCGGTCCGCTGGCGGCGGAACTGACGGGCAGGAAGTAGCTCAGCCGCAGGCCGTCGTCCAAGGTAGGGTTGCCTCTCCGAGGCAATCCCATTTTGGATTGGATGATGGTGTCCCTATTCAACGTTCTCTCAACCGGAAACATTTGGATTGCCTCGGAGAGACAACCCTACACCCGTTTTCAGGATGGTCGAGGCGTTCGCCGCCGTCGGCAGATCAGACCCGTGGGACAAATAGGTTCTGTAGCGTTTTCCATTTGCCGGTGAGAGTTCCCAGCCCCGGCAGGGGCGCAAGAGTTTAGCCCATGGCGCAAGCCGTGGGGAACACGTGCCGAGTGGAACAGCCCCGGCAGGGGCGTAAGAAAATCAGCGGGGTATTCCTTGCTGCCCGCCTTCTTTCTTCCGCCCCTGCCGGGGCTTTGACCTTTCTGGGCCACCTTTCCCACGGCTCACGCCGTGGGCTAAACTCTTGCGCCCCTGCCGGGGCTACAAGCCCTGCGAGCAACCGGAAAATGCCGTGTCGTCCCATCCGTCCCATCGGTCC
>CAXTOX010000065.1:0-20850 GCA_964245885.1 uncultured Chthoniobacterales bacterium
CAAGGAAGTCACAGACGTGTAGGCGAAGGACTGGCGGAAACCGGTGACTGTGCAATCCAGTTCGTAGTTTTCCACCAGGGAACCAGTCTGGTTGTTGTTTCCAAGCACACGGATGCCACCAGTGTTGACGATGAGGTTCGCTGTACCGAGGATGGTCGCGCTCGCCAGAGAACCTGAGCGGGTGCCGCCAATCTGGGCACTGATCTTTCCAGCCGCTCGGTTTTCAATGACGATCGTGTCGGTCGTGGTTGTCGTGCCGGTCGCGTTGCTGGTCGTCACGCTGTAGCTGCTCGTGCCTTGCACGATGCCCGAAAGGGCTCCACTGTCGGGCTCCACCGAGGCAACGATGTTGCCGATGAAAACATCGCCGTTCACGAACTGGATGAATGCACCAGTGGCCACGCTCGTCGTCGGCACCCCGAGGCTGAACAACCCGAGAGAAACTGTGCTCTCGTCCACGGTGGTCACCGCCTGGCCATTCGGATCGGTGACAGTGGCACGCGTGTCGGGATCGAGGACGAAATCTTTGACCGTGTTCACGGTGATCACCCCGGAGTAGGTGCCGATGGGGTTGACCCCGGAGCCGCCGTACACCGGACCGCCGCTGATGGCGTAGACCTGGGTGGTCATCAGCACGTAGCAGAGAAGGATGGGGAGAACTTTTTTCATGCGCGGGAACACTTTGTCGAATGCGGCTCGCGGGTGTCAACGAGTTTCGGCCGCCACGGCCAGGTTTTCCGGTATGGGGACCCCTGCCGTCGGCAGGGTGCTCGGATGCAGGTCGAGCGCGCGCAGCAGTGCTAGGTCGGCGCGGGTGGCGGGGTTGGCGGCGGTGAGCAATTTATCCCCGTAGAATACGGAGTTGGCACCGGCGAAGAAGCAGAGCGCCTGTCCCTCCGGGCTGAGGCGGGTCCGCCCGGCGGAAAGCCGCACGCGGGCGCGCGGCAGGGCGACCCGCGCGGTGGCGATCAGCCGCACGAGGTCGAAGATGTCTACCGGTGGCTGGTCCTCCAGCGGCGTGCCTGGCATAGCCATCAGGCAGTTGATGGGCACGCTCTCCGGGGCGGGGTCGAGGTTGGCGAGGACGGCGAGCATCTTCAAGCGGTCCTCCGGCGTTTCGCCCAGACCGACGATGCCGCCGCAGCACAGGGCCATGCCGCTGCCCTGAACAGCATGGATCGTGTCGAGGCGGTCCTGGAAGGTGTGCGTGGTGACGATCTCCGGGTAGTGCTCGGGTGACGTGTCGATGTTGTGGTTGTACGCGGTCACGCCCGCTTCCTTGAGCAGCGCGGCCTCGGTGGACGAAAGCTGGCCGAGGGTGACGCACACCTCCATGCCCAGTTGGGAAACCTCCCGCACGATGTCGAGCACCTGCGCGAACTTCTTTTCCCCCGCGCGCACCCCGCGCCACGCCGCGCCCATGCAAAAGCGCGTCGAGCCGTTGGCCTGCGCGCGCCGGGCCACGGCGAGCACCTCGTCGGTGGCCATGAGGCGTTCGGACGGGACGCCCGTCGAGTAGTGGGCGCTCTGTGCGCAGTAGCCGCAGTTCTCGCTGCAACCGCCGGTCTTGATGCTCAGCAGCGTGCAGAGCTGCATCTCGTCTTTTTGCTCGGGCCAATGAGCCTCGTAGACGCGGCGGGCCTGCTGGAGAAGGTCGAAAAACGGCTGGCGGTAGATGGCTGCAAGCTGCTCGAAAGTCATGGAAGAGGGTTGCGGTGCAGGCTGCGCCTGCGTTGCGGAGTCGCCTGCGGCGACGTTGCGGGGTGGCTTCGCCACGTTGCGGGGTGCCCTGCGGGCACGTTGCGGGAGTTTGCCTGCCGATCTACCGGTGAGCAAGCGCAAAGCATCAGTGTCGTGCGGCGGGTAGTCACTCCTCCCAACGTGGCGAAGCCACACCGCAACCCGCAACGGCACCGCAGGCACCACCGCAACGCTCCCGCAGGGAGCACCGCAACCCGCCTCGGCGGCTCTGCCGCCCTCACTGCACCCACTTGCCGTCGCTCGAACTCAGCACGGGGATGATCCCGTTGAGCGCCTCGTCGCGCGCGGAATAATCCGTGCGCCCGATGGCCCCGATCATCGGGGTGCCGGTGGCAGCCTTCCACTTCTCACTCATCTCCTCGCCGGTGTGGCAGCCCCAGCTTTTCACGAAGGCATTGCGCATGAACAGGTTGCGATGGATCAGTTGAAGCTGGTCCTGGTGCAGGAAGTTCTTCGAGGCGCTGTCGATGTTGCTGCTGTAGTCGAACATGAAGCAGCAGCGGTTCGAATGGCCGAAATACTCGAAGTCGGCGATTTTCAAACGGCTGCGGTCCTGACCGTGGTTGAGGTAGTCGATGACCTGCAAGCCGTCCTTCACGGGGACCATGTGGAGATGGTACTTGTCGCGCACGGAGTTGAGGTCGCTGACGTAGTCCTCGTGGTCTTGGACGCCGCGGGTCCGGTAGCCGTCCACGAAAACCAGCCAGGTGTAGAGGGCGTTCGGGTCGTTGCCGATCTGCTGCTGGAGTTGCTGGAAGCGGGTGCGCGTAGCGCGGGTGAAGCTGCCCCAGAACTGGTCGTGCGGGTTGGCCTTGTACTTTTCCCAGACCGTCAGCGAAGGGCCGCCGGTGAGGAGGATGTATTCGCGCGGCGGGCCGGGGTTGACGACGGCCGGCGCGGGCTGGTTGGCCGCGGGTTGCGTGGAAACGTTGGCGACGTTCTGGTAGTGCGGGTTGGCCGAGTTGGGCGTGCCCTGGGCAAAAACGGCGGTTCCGGGTAGCGAGAGGACGGCGAGGAGGACGAAAAGGGCGTTCTTCATGGCGGACGGCGGCAAGATAGCTACCTGTAGCGGAATCCGTGCCGGAGTCAATACGCCGGCGGTGGTACAGTTTGGCAAGTTCCCAGCCCCGGCAGGGGCGGAAGAGTGCAGCCCACGGCGTGAGCCGTGGGGAGATGATGCTTCGTGAGCCTAACCCCGGCAGGGGCGCAAGAAAGGGCGCCCTCGCTCCGGGACCACCCGGCCGGTTTTCTGCCGCCCCTGCCGGGGCTAACGCTTTTTTGTTCTTTTCCCACGGCTCACGCCGTGGGCTGATTTCTTGCGCCCCTGCCGGGGCTGCCAAGACAGCAAACTGTACCACTACCAATGCGCCAGCACCCGCTCGCCGTGGATCAGGTCACCCAGGCTCTGGCGTTCGCGGACGACTTGTGCCTGGTCGCCCTGGACCATCACCTCGGCGGCCAGCGGGCGGGAATTGTAGTTCGACGCCATCGTGAAGCCGTACGCGCCCGCGCTCATCAGCGCGACCAGTTCGCCCTGGCGCAACGGCGGCAGGTCGCGCGCCTGCGCGAAGAAATCCCCGCTCTCGCACACCGGACCCACCACGTCGGCAGCTTCCCGCCGGTCGGCGGCGGCCGGTTCGCGCACGGGCACCACCTCGTGGTAACCCTGGTAGAGCGCCGGGCGGATCAGGTCGTTCATGCCCGCGTCCACGATCACGAACTTTTTACCGCTGTCGCTCGTCTTGAGGTACTGCACGGTGCTCAGCAGCACGCCAGCGTTGCCGACCATGAACCGGCCCGGCTCCAGCAAGATCCGCAATCCCAACGGTGCGAGCGTCGGCACGATGGCCTCGGCGTATTGCTCGACGGTCAGCGAAGGGGCCGGCTCGCCCCCTGCCTGATTCCACCACGCTTCCTGGCCGCTCTGGAGCGAGGATTGATAGACGATCCCCAGCCCGCCGCCGACGCTGAAAAATTCGATGCCGTATTCCCGCTTCAACTCGGCCGCGACCGGCGCGACCTTCTTCACTGCCGCCGCGAACGGCCCGGCCTCGGTGATCTGCGAGCCGATGTGCATCTGCAAGCCGCGCACGCGGATGTGCGGCATCTGCGAGGCGGCCTTGTACACCGCGAACGCCCGGTCCAGGCCGACGCCGAACTTGTTCTCGCTCTGGCCGGTGGAGATGTACTTGTGCCCGCCGGCGGCCACGTCGGGGTTGACGCGCAGGGCCACCGGCGCGCGGCGCTGGAGGTCGGCGGCGACGGCGTTGATCAGTTCCAACTCTGCCTCGCTCTCGACGTTGAAGGAGAGGATGCCCTGGCGCAACGCGTACTCGATCTCGGAACGGGTTTTTCCGACCCCGGCGAACGTGCAGCACTCGGGTTTGCCGCCGGCCTTCAGGACGCGGAACAACTCGCCCGCCGAGACGATGTCGAACCCGGCGCGCTCGCGGACGAGCAGGTCGAGCACGGCGAGGTTGCTGTTGGCCTTGACGGCGTAGCAGATGAGGTGGTCGACGCCGGAGAGCGCCGCGTCGAGCCGCCGGAAATGGCCGCGGATCGTCTCCGCGCTGTAGACGTAGAGGGGCGTGCCGTGCGCGGCGGCGAGATCGGCGAGGTCGACCCCCTCGCAGCGGAGTTGGCCAGCGTGGTAGTGGAAGGAGTGCATGGCGGGGAAAGGAAACTACAAAGTTTTCCCGCCCAAGCCAGCGGCTTTCGACCCGCAACGCAACGGTCCTTGCGGCGGCAGTCTCACGCCCAGCTTCTCAGGGAGCGGCCTCGCCAGTGGTCGCAAGGTGATAGAACACGACGATGCTTTCACACATGCCGAACGCAATGAGCCCTAGCAGAGCGAAGCCGAACACCGCGCCGATCAGACCGAAGATTTGTTCCAGCTTAGAGGTGTTTTGGCGATAGATAGAGAATTCCTGGCGTGCTTCGGCGGAATATATACAGCGCAGGAGCAACAAAGCTCGGACCAGACCGAAGCCAACGCGAAGCAAGCCTTTTCGTCTACCGCGTGATCCCGAACTCCGCCCGGCGGTTGCGCGCCCACGCGTTTTCGTTGGACGACGGATCGACCGGCATCTCCGCGCCGAAGCTCACCGTCTGCACGCGCTCCGGCGCGACTCCATCGGCGATCAATGAATCACGCACCGACTCGGCGCGCTTTTCGCCCAGCGCCCGGTTGTATTCGGCCGTGCCGCGCTCGTCGCAGAAGCCGGCGACGATCACCCGTTTGTTGCTGTTCTGGAGAAAGCCCGCGACCTCCTGCACCCGGCCGGATTCCTCGCCGCTGACCGTGTAGCTGTCAAAGGCGAAGTGTACCGGCTGGAACCGGTTGCGGTCCACGTTGGGTCCCATGAACGACACGCCTTCATCGCGCTGCGGCAGCGGCGTGCCGTTGACGTAGTCGCTGTCGGGCAGGTTGGTGGCACCGTTCGCGCCGTTCTGGTTTTTGTTGCTCTTGCAGGCGGACAACAAGGTGGCGAGCAGGGCGGCGAAAAGAAGGAAACGAATTTTCATGAGCGGTGCAAGAAACGGAGGATAACGAGAAAACTTGCGGAGGCACTCAGCGGCTCCACGCCGGCTCGGACACCTTGCCGACGCCGCCGATGACGCGCGTCTTTTTGCCCGTGGGCACGTCGAGCATCATGACGGCCTCGCCGTTGCTGTAGATCAGGTGGCGCGAATCCGCTCCCCACACCGGGTCCTGCGCGTCGGCGGCCACGACCTTCGCCGAGCCGCTTTCCAGGTCCAACACCGCCACGGAGAACCCGCCTTCCCGCACGCAAAACGTCACCTTCCTGCCGTCCGGCGACCAGTCTGGCTCCGTGCAGTATCCGTAGCCCGTGCTGATCCGTCGCCCCGTGCCGCCGCCGCTGCTGATGCGGTAGAGCTGCGGGTTGCCGCCCGCGTCGGAAACGTAGATCAACTCCCCGCCATCCGGCGACCACGTCGGCGAACTCTCCACCCCGGGCGTGTGCGTCAACCGCCGCGCGCCGCCGCCGCCCACGTCGGTCACGTACAGTTCCGGGTTACCGTCCTTGCTGCAACTCATCGCCAGCTCGCGGCCGTCGGGCGAGAACGCCGCGCCCGTGTTCGTGCCGGGGAACTTCACCACGCGGTCGCGCGCGCCGCTGGCCAGGTTGATGACGTAGATGTCCGCGTAGCCGCTCTTATATCCCGTATACGCCAGCCGTCGACCGTCGGGACTCAGCGCGGGGCCGACGGAGATGTTCGCGTCGTTGGTGAGCTGCTGGAGGTTGCCGCCGTCGGTGTCGCAGACGTAGACTTCCTTGTGGCCGGTGCGCGTGCCGATGAAGGCCACCTTCCCGCCCGCGATGCCTTTGACCTTGGTCAGCGCCAGCACGATGTCGTCGGCAAACTGGTGCGCCGCCGCGCGCGTCGGGCCGGGGTACGTTTTGTCGAGCAGCGTCGCGCCGTCGCGGTTGACGAGATTTCCCTGGAGGCTGCCGCCGCCCGCTTGGCCGCGCGCGGTGTACGTGGCGGGATTTTGCCCCACGGTCAGCGCGAAGGCCCCCGCGTTGTTCAGGTCGTCCGCGAGGATCTTGGTGGCCTGGGCACCGTCGCCGCCGGAAAGCGGGTTGAGCGTCAGGCCGATCTGGCCGGCGCTTTTGGTGATGGTGATGACCGGCGGCGAATCCTGGGCGCGAACGGGAGCCGGGGCCAGCCCGCACACTCCGGCCAGGAGGGAGAGAAAAAGACGGAGACGCATTGTTTCCAACGCGAGCAAACAACGCCAAAGCGCGGCAAATGCAAAGCGTTAATTTGCGCCTGCCCCGTCTCGCCGCCCTGCCGGGAGCGAGGAAAAAAAGTCCTCAGTAACGGACGATCGACCCAGCCGCGAAGTCGTAGAACACGCGCGGCGAACTGTTTTCGTAATAATACAGGAAGGTGCCGAGATTGAAGCTGTAGAAATAAGGATAGTCGCCCGAGTCCGTCCAGAAATAATCGCCGCTGGTGCAGTCGTAAAAATACGCGTCGCGGGCGGTCGGCGTTGAACCGTTCAGGTAGCAGAGCCAGCCGAAGTTGTACTTGTAGACGTAGGTGGTGTTTGCGGGGTAGTACGTGAAGTCCCGAAAGTATTCCAGGTAATAGACCTCGTAGCCGTTGGCATCGTAGCCGAGGAAGGTTTCGTCGTCGAAGAACGGCCCCGGCGAAACGGACTGCGCGCGCAACGGTGCGGCGTACAGGCTGAGCACAGCGAGCAGGAGGGTGAGGAACAAGGTGTTTCGAGGACGCATGGCTGGAGTTTAACGGGTGGGGCAGCCGGGCGCAATCCAGGACGGGTCGGCCACGGCGGGTTCCTCGTAAACAGCAGCATCGATGCCGTGGAAGCGCCATGCTGCCACGGCGGCTTCGCGGCTTCGGGTGGGACCCGGGCTTTAAAAGCGCACGCGCAGAAGCTCCGTCAGACCCGTGCGGTCGAAACGGTCGAGCGTGCCGTGCACGGGGGACGGTGGTGTTACTTGCTGGCCATCAATCCCGCCCGGAAGGTGCGCCGCGCCTCCTGCCACGAACGGATCACCGCGCAACGTTCCAGCAGACGCAGGTCCAACCCGGGCAGCAGGCGGCTGCGGCCAGCCTCCACCGGATCGTAGCCGCTGCCGTCCTCCCGCAACGCGAAGGCCTCCAGTTTGCTCCTGCGCCAGAACCACACCTCGGGCACGGGAAATTGGCGGTAGAGTTCGAGCTTGCGGACTCCGCCGCTGGTCAAGGCGATTTCCAAGACGAGATCCGGATATATTTTCTCTTCGTGGAGGCACCAACTCTCGTCCGGTTCAGCTCCGGCTTTGGCGAGTTCCTCGCGCATCGTGGCTTGACCTCGTGGAACGACCTCAATGCCAGTCTCAAAGAAATAATCGGCCATCAAGTCGGCCAGCCATTTCTTGATGCGTTCGTGCTCCGACGATGTGGTCATAATCTCGAGGTCCCCATCTAGATAATAAAAACGCGGGCCGGGCCGATCGTCACCGAGCGCCTTGTCGAAAGCCAAATAGTTCTCCCACGACACGCCGCAATGCACGACCCGGCTCTCCGGTTCGAGACCTTCCTTGGTGGACTCCGGACGCAGGAATTCCACGTAGGCGCGCGCCCGTTGCGGGTCGCTCAGGGTAGCGGTGGCGGTCATGGCGGCAGTTTAGCGTTCTGCCTGGCGCGGGGCAACCCCGCCGCGCACGACGCACCTCACCGGGAGTACCCGGATTCATCGGGGACGCGTCAGGACCTGCTGTTGGGAACGCCCGCAACGAAAGTTGACCGCGCCCGGACGGTGGTATGATTTCTGCCTCTTGAACCCTTCCATGCGCATCACCATCGTCCAGGGAGCTTTTCTGCCCGTGCCGCCTCTGCTTGGCGGCGGAGTGGAAAAGATGTGGTTCGGCCTCGCGCCGGGGTTCGTGCGCGCGGGGCACGAGGTCACGTACGTCTCGCGCCGTTACGAATCCCTGCCCGACGAGGAAACGCGCGACGGCGTGCGCCACGTCCGCGTCGCGGGGTTCGACGCGCCGAAGAACAAACTCCTCTATCGCGCCTGCGACCTCGTCTACGCCCTGTGCGCGCGGCGGGCGCTGCCGGAGGCGGACATCGTTATCACGAACACGATCTTCCTGCCGCTGTTGGTCCGCAGCCCGCGCGTGGGCAGGCTGTGCGTGCACGTCGCGCGTTTTCCCAAGGGCCAGATGCGCCTGTACCGCCACGCCGATCGGCTGCAAACCGTCTCCCGGGCCGTCGAGCAGGCCATCGCCGCCGAACTGCCCGCCGTCGCCGGCAAGGTCAAAGTCATCCCGCCCTATCTCAGCAGCGACCCGCCACCGCTGGACGCCGACGCGCTCGACGCGCCGCGCGAGCCCTGGGTGCTCTACCTCGGCCGTGTCCACCCGGAAAAGGGTTTGGACCTGTTGATGCGCGCGTTCGGCGATTTCATTGTGAAAACGTCCGAAACCCTCTGGCGCTTGAAGATCATCGGCCCGGTGGCCGCGAAGATGGGCGGCGGCGGCGGCGAATACAAGGCCAGGCTCGACGCGATCAGCGCGCCGTTCCGCGACCGCGTGGACTGGATGGGTTTCGTCAGCGACGACGAACTCAACGCCACCTGCCGGCGCGCGGCGGTGTTCGTCTATCCGTCGCTGGCCGAGAAGGGCGAATCCTTCGGCCTCGCGCCGTTGGAAGCGATGGCCCAGGGCTGCCCCGCGATTGTGTCGGACCTGGCGTGTTTCGGCGATTTTCTGGAGGACGGGCGCACGGGGCTGGTGTTCGATCATCGCGCGGTGAACCCGGCGGCGGCATTGAGCGTGCAATTGCTGCGGCTGGCGCGCGACCCGGCGTTGGGAAGGCAGTTCGCGCGCGAGGGTTACGCGAAAGCGCGGGAGTTCACCCGCGAACGGGTGGCGCAGATGTATCTGGAGGATTTTGAGGCGCTGCTCAGCGGGACACGCTGAATGATGTGTCAGAACTCATCTGCACAACCCGGGTTTTGAGGCGTTGATTTCAAGACGAGTTTTGCGACAACTCGGCGTTTCGGAACGCCCGCTTTCCACGAGGGCGTTCCCTCGGGTCAAAACTGATCGATAACCGCTAGTCGAGCCCCCGATTTACAGCGTTTTTCGGGCGAATTTCGAGGGTTTGAAACTCGCGCGCCGAGTTTTCACACAGCCTCGGTGGTTTTTACGACCGGGTTCGTCGTTGACCTGCCGGGAGGGTAGGCATTTTCTTCCCACATCTCTGTTGAGATCGATTCGGGTGCGAATACACCCTAGGCGAGGAACCTGCTTTCTGTTCTCTTGTTTCTGCCCAATTCCATGCCCGCTCCGGTCCATACCCACGCACAGGCCACGCCGTTCGACTCGCCCTGGACGCTCGGCCAGCGGGTGCGCATCCTGGCATGGGAATATGTTTGGGATGCCTTTTGTGTCTGGACGCCCAAGCCGGCGAACCCGTGGCGGCTTTTCATCCTCCGCCTGTTCGGCGCACGGCTCTACGGAAGTCCCTTCGTCCACCAGCGCGCCCGCATCCAAATTCCCTGGAACCTGACCATGCACGACCGCGCCGCGCTCGGCGACCGCGCGCACGCCTACAGCCTCGGCCCCATCGAAATCGGTGCCCGCGCCACCGTCGCGCAGGAAGCGTATCTCTGCGCGGGCACGCACGATTTCGCCTCGGCCGCCCTGCCGCTCCAGACCGCCCCGGTGCGCGTGGGCGAGGATGCGTTCATCGGAGCGCGGGCGTTCGTCATGCCGGGGGTGACGGTCGGGGCGCGCGCGGTCGTCGGGGCGTGTTCCGTGGTCACGCGCGACGTGCCGCCGGACGTGTTCGCGGTGGGAAATCCCTGCAAGGTCCTGCGTCCCCGGCCGCCTTCCACGCCATGAACGACAAAGTGTCCGTTTCGATCCTTGTGCCCATCAAGAACGAGGCCGCCAACCTCGCCCGGTGTCTGGAATCCGTCGCGTGGGCCGATGAAGTGTTCGTCGTTGATTCACAGAGCACCGACGGGTCCATCGAACTCGCCGAAAAACTCGGCGCGCGGGTCATGCAGTTCCAGTTCAGCGGCACCTGGCCCAAGAAGAAGAACTGGTCGCTCGAAAACCTGCC
Source organism: uncultured Chthoniobacterales bacterium (assembly GCA_964245885.1). Lineage (GTDB taxonomy): Bacteria > Verrucomicrobiota > Verrucomicrobiia > Chthoniobacterales > SZAS-18 > CAHJWO01. Next base: position 10,375 of record CAXTOX010000065.1, read on the forward strand.
GTTTGCCCACGAATGGGTCTTCATCCTCGACGCTGACGAGGTCTTGCCGCCGGGCACGGAGGAGGAGTTTCGCGCGGTGGTCAACGGCGCGGGACCCGATCCGGGCGCGGACGGTTACTGGATTAACCGGCGGTTCATGTTCATGGGGCGCTGGCTCCAGCACGCGTATTACCCGAATTGGAACCTGCGCCTGTTTCGTCACCGGCTGGGTCGTTACGAGAAGCTCACCGACGCCGACACGAAAAGCGGCGACAACGAGGTGCACGAACACGTCATCGTCCAAGGACACACGGGGCATCTGCGGAGCGAGATGGACCATTATGCGTTTCCGTCGGTGGAAACGTTCGTGGAAAAGCACAACCGGTACTCGAACTGGGAGGCGCGCGTCGCGCTGGATCGCTACCTGCGCGCGAGCGGGCAAGAACTCCAGAGCGAACGCGTCGGCGCGCGTCGGCGGCTCAAGGAACTATCCGCGCGGCTGCCGTTCCGGCCGCTGCTGCGTTTCCTCTACGTGTACGTATGGCAACGGGCGTTCCTGGACGGAAAGGAAGGATATTATTTCGCGCGGCTGCACGGGTTCTACGAATTCCTGTCCGTGGCGAAGACGTTCGAGATGAAGAAGCAGTCGAGGCAGTAAGCGCAGGGCCGCGCCTTGTCCCTTCGCCTTTTTTCACCCGCGGTGTCGCGGATGCCGGCCTTGGTGGGAGGCGGCGGGTTTAGGCCGGGGTGCGGTGGCGCGCGAGCATCCCGCGCAGTTCCTCGGCGAGTTCCTGGTCGGTGGCGGCCTGGACCAGGCACCGGCGCACCTTGCGCAGGGCATGCTCCTCGATGGCCTGGATGGCCGCGCGCGAGCATCCGCACAGGCGGCGATGTCGTGGACCGTCAGGATCTCGCCCGGCTTGCGCAAGCAGGCGAGCAGGCCCAGACCCAGGTCGATGTAGCTGTTGCCCGCGCGGCCCGCGTGGCCGCCTACCTCGAGTTGCTCGACCGAGCGGCGCATGGCCTCCAGGCTCGACACGTCGCAGCCCAAAGCCCGGGCCGCCTTGTAGCGCGCCAGACCCTGGGCCACCAGCCGGTCGTATACCTGCACCCGCGCGCCTCTGCCCCAGCCAGGCAGCCCGCATCGCCGGCGTCTTGATTCCCTTGGGGTATGGCATGGGGTTCGTTTCTCCGAACTGGGCGGCTGATCAATGGTTGGGTTGGTCTCCGGGAACCGGCGGCGGTGCGCGAAGCGGTCCGCGCAACGACAGAGCGTGGAAGCCGGCGGCGGCCGTCTTTGTTGGCCAGCGTAGGACCGGGCACGCAGCAAAACATTGCGAGTCGCCGGAATTGAGGCATTCTCCTTTGGAAAGCTCCCGTAGCTTAATGGATAAAGCAACGGTCTTCTAAACCGTAGAGTGTGGGTTCGAGCCCCGCCGGGAGCGCAAAGATTTCATAGGCTTAAGTGCCAGAAGTTAACCACTTACAAAGATTATATCGGATGTTCTTATCGTGCATGGTTTCGCACGGTGATGTAAGATTAAATACCAAAATTCGGCAACGAATGGCAACAGTTGGTCGAGGCGGGTCGACTACTCGGACGGCATACACTGGCAGTCGCAGTCCTTCAAGCGTTCTGGATCAGCAGACTCTTCGAAGTTTGTTCAGCGGCGTCGCAGGGCTCGGCGCACTCGATAAACGTGTGGGTCATCGAATGACAAAGCCCTTCATCGTCTTCATCGTGCGCATGCCAGAACTTGCCGCATTTTTTGCAGGTCACGGCCGCCCGGATGTGAGTTTTCATCGGCACATGGTGGCGATGGATGGTGTCTGCCTGAAAATAATCCGCTTCCTCGGATCGGGTGCTCACCGAGGCTAACCGTGCGAGCCGTCTGTCTACGCAAGAAGCCGGTAACCGCCCTCCGGTTACCGGCTTCTCTGCTGCCACCCTGATCGTTACTTCAGATAGCCGCCCTGCTTCATGGCGTTTTCCACCTGTTGCTGACTCTTTTTCAACGCCTGTTCGACGGTTTCCTGCCCGGCCAAAGCCGAGGAAATGTTTTGTCCAACCACGCTCCCGAACGATTGGAACTCAGGGATGCCGATGAATTGGACCCCGACATAAGGAACGGGCTTGATCGCCTGTTTCGTCGGATCAGCAGTCTGCATCGCTTGCAGGGTGACCGAAGCGAAAGGCGCTGCCGACAGGTATTCCTGGTTGTCGTAGAGGGACTTGCGGGTGCCCGGCGGGACCGTGGCCCAGCCGCCGTCTTCCGCGGCCAGCTTGATGTATTCCTTCGAGGTTGCCCACTCGGCATACTTCAACGCGGCCTCCGGCTGTTTGGCTGACTTAGGAATGGCCAAGGCCCAGGACCAGAGCCAATGCGATCCGTTCGGGGTCACCGCCACGGGTGCTTGTGCAAACGCCGTTTTGTCGGCGACTTTGGACTGGGTCCGATCGTACAAAGGACCGCAGGCCGAGGTCGCATCGACCCACATCGCAGCTTTTCCGCTGGCGAACAACGTCAGGTTCTCGTTGAACCCATTCGAACTTGCGCCGGGAGGGCCGTCTTTCTTGAGCAGGTCCACGTAGAACGTGATGGCTTTTTTCCATTCCTCGGAAGTGAGCTGCGGCTTCCAGCTCATGTCGAACCAGACGGCCCCGAAGGTGTTTAAGATGGTGTCGATCAGCCCCATGTTTTCACCCCAGCCCGGCTTGCCGCGCAGGGTGATGCCGTAGATACCGTTGTCCTTATCGTTGAGAGCATCGGCGAACTTTTTGGCGTCCTCCCAGGTCGGCTGTTCCGGCATCGTCAGACCTTTTGCGTCGAAGAGGTCCTTCCGGTAGATCGTCATGCAGCTCTCGGCGTTGAACGGCAGAGCGTACAGTTTCCCGTTGTACGATAACCCATCGCGGAGTGGTTTAAACACGTCGTCGAGGTCGTAGCTGGCGTCGATGTTATCCATCGGCCTCACCCAGCCACGCTTTGCGAAGATGGGAGCCTCGTACAAACCGAGGTAGACCAGGTCGAATGCGCCGGCACCTTGCGAAACGTCGACGGTGACCCGTTGTCTGAGGATGTTCTCCTCCAGCACGACCCAGTTGAGTTTGATGTCGGGGTTTTGCTCTTCGAACTTATGCGAGAGCTTCTGTAACCGGATCATGTCCGGGTTGTTGACGACCGCAATCGTGATCGACTTCTGCTGAGCCAAGGCGGAGCAGAGACAAGCGGCGGTGATGGCGAGGAACGCGGATAGGCGTTTAATCATGGGTTTTGGGGGGTGATGAAGAACCAACTTGGAAGAGTCAGGCCGTTGAAGGAATTGCCCTCAAACCGAACCTTCGCAATTTGTTCGTTCTTGATACAAACACCCAATGCGAAGTCAAGAATTTGTTTTTGTTTGCAATCCAAACAAACGAGTCCTAGCCTCGATTTGTCTCCCAGCACCCATCTCCTGAGCGACATCAACCCGGAATTATTCAGCATTTTTACTTGGAGGAAACCATGCGTTTTGAGAACAAGACCGTCCTAGTCACGGGCGGGACCGGCGGCATCGGCAGAGCGATTGCAGAACGTTTCGTGGCCGAGGGGGCCCGGGTGGCTATCGCCGACGTTTCACAGAAAAGGGCAGCGGAGGTCGCGTCCGAGCTGGGAGAGCGGGCCGCGGGCTTTGGAGTCGATGTCACGGACAACGCATCCATCCATGCGCTCGTCACCGACACCGAGGCGCGGCTCGGTCCCATTGATATCCTGATCAACAACGCCGGGGTGTGGGACATGGAACCGCTCTTGGAAGTGACGGAAGGACAGTACGACCACCTTTTCGCCGTGAACGTCCGAGGCTTTTTCTTCATGCTGCAAGCCGTCGCGCGGCACATGGTCGAAGCCGGGCGGCGCGGCGTGATCGTCAACACGGCTTCGCAGGCCGGGCGTCGCGGCGAGGCCCCGTCCTCCATCTATGCCGCTACCAAGGCAACCACGATCAGCCTGTCGCAGTCGGCTGCGCTCGCGCTGGTCAATCATGGAATCCGCGTCAATGCCATCGCTCCGGGTGTGGTCGATACCCCGATGTGGGCAAAGGTGGACGCAACCTTCGTCCAAAAAGGAATGCGCGCCGGTGAGTGGACCGAGAAGATTCGTTCGGGCATCCCGTTCGGCCGGCTTGCCAGTCCGCGCGAAATCGCCGCCGCCGCCGCTTTTCTCGCCTCCGACGACGCCGAGTACATCATCGGCCAGACGCTCAACGTCGACGGCGGCAACGTCCTGAGTTGATGAGCCGTGTCACGTCAGGCCAAGAGGCCGCCATGCCAGCCAGTCCCAATGAACAGAGGCCGTGTCATCAATGCCGACCATCCCTCTTGCTCCCATCCTTCCGGGGGAACGAGGGACGCTGCAAGCAGCGGAAGGTATGATGAGACGACTCCTCGCCAGGCACAATGATGAGGAGTCGTCTCATAAATGCCGACCAAACCCTTTGCTGTTCCTCATCCTGGGGTAGGAGAGTAGGAAAGTAAGGGCGGCGGAAGGCATTTATGAGACGACTCCTCGCCAAGGCGGCCCTTCCCCATGGGAGGATAGAAATACCGACGAAGTACGATTTCAACAGATGAACTACAGTTCCGCTTACCCCCTGCAAGACCGGGTGGCCATCGTCACGGGAGGCGTTGGTGGGATAGGTCTCGAAGCCGTCAAGGCTCTCAAAGAAAGTGGTGCCACCGTCGTCATGTCGGACCTCAATGCAGCCAGGGGACAAGAGGTTGCCCGGGAGCTTGGCACCGAGTTTTTCGCGGCCGATGTCACTAAAACGGGAGAGGTTCGCGACCTCGCCCAATACGCGCTGGATCGGCATGGGCGGATCGACATCGCTTTCAACAATGCCGGCATCACCACCAGCGTACCTTCGGAAGAATGCACCGACGAAGACTGGCTGAGAATTATCAACTGCAATCTGAACGCCGTCTTCTATTGTTGCCGTGAGTTCGGCAAAGCGATGCTGGCCCAAGGAAAGGGCAGCATCATCAACACCGCCTCAATGTCGGGGATGATTGCCAACACCCCGCAACCGCAAGCCGCCTACAACGTATCGAAGGCTGGCGTCATCATGTGCACGAAGTCACTGGCCTGCGAATGGGCTAAGCGAGGGGCTCGCGTAAACTGTGTCTCGCCAGGGTACATCAACACTCCGATGACCCCGAAGGACCGTGTCAGGAGCGAGTGGTACGAGCGGTGGATGGAGTTCACTCCGATGGGCCGAATCGGTGAGGCCCGAGAGGTCGCCCCGGCCGTGGTCTTTCTCGCCTCGGATGCGAGCAGCTTTTTCACCGGGAGCAACCTGGTGGTCGATGGAGGCTACACCTGCTGGTAGCGCCGCGTGGGGACGCCAGCTTTTCGCGGCGGACCTGCCAGGACCGATGAACCGTCAAACCCAACAACACCAGATTTAGAAATCCCTGCAAAGTTTCCAGTTCACCAAGCCGGTTGCAACGGCTCCTTCCACCCTCACCCACACAACAAAGTTTAATTATGTTTGTCACAAAACCGCGGTTGTTCCTCAACTACGTCTTCGAAAACAAGTTCGCCGTGCCCTCTTTCAACGTCAGCAACCTTGAGATGGCGCGAGCGGTCATCGAGGCCGCTGAACTCGAAGACGCGCCCGTCATGGTTCAAACCGATTTCATCAATTTCGACTACGGCGGAATGGACGAACTCTCCGTCATGATCCGCAGCCTCGCCGAAAAGGCTCCCGTGCCGATCCTCATGCACCAAGACCATCCCGGGAAAGACAGCAACATTTTCCGCAGCTTACGCCGGGGCTACTACTCGGTGATGTACGACGGTGGGGCGCTCCCGTTGGCCGAGAACATCGCCGGCACGATCCGTTTCGCCGAGTCGGCCCACGAGTCGGGGGCAATCCTCGAATCCGAAATCGGGTTGTTCGGAGGTGAATACCAAGGGGGGGAAGCCGTGAGAGCCGCCACCCGCGACACGGCCGAGATGGTACAAAAAAGTGGAACCGATACCTTGGCCGTCTCGGTAGGGTCTGTGCACGGTCAATCGACACGTCTCGATCTAAACCTGCTCGGTGAAATCGCAAAGAGCACCGGCATTCCGTTGGTTCTGCACGGCGGCAGCGGGATTCATCCTGAGGACACGAAGGCCGCCGCCACGCAACACAACGTTTACAAAATCAACATCGGAGCCGCCCTGATCCAAGGGTTCGTGGCGGGTTTGGACGAGGCGGCGGCTTTGCCTCCCGACCACGAGCCGCGGCACCAGCAAATCTTGCGGCACGTCGGCGCAAAGCTGCGCGGCATCGCGCAAGGCCGCATTTCTTCCTTCGGAGCGTCCGGTCATGGCAAAAAGCTGCTCGCCAAGCTCGTGGAGGCTAAAGAGGACTTGACCGGGCGAGTGCAGCGGTAGCCAGGCGTAGATCCCGCCGCTGACTGCTTCCGGGAAGAGGGAGAATTTTTCATCCGCGAAAGTTCGAGGGGAACCTTGGATGGCTTCGTGAAAGCCGCCCGGCGATTTAGTTCAATTTCGTGGCTGTGAGCACACCCGTTCTAATCGGTCTGGACGTTGGCACGACGAACCTCAAAGGCGTCTGCTTTACCGCGACCGGTCAATCGTTGGCGCGAGTGGAAGTGCCGACCCCGCGATATCACCCACGAGAGAACTGGACGGAATGGAACCCGTCCACGATCTTGGGCGCGGTCTTCAAGCTCATCCAGGGATTGCTGCAACAACTGCCTTCCGGGCACGTCCCGGTGGGCATCAGCGTGGCAAGCGTCGCGGAGTCGGTCGTCGGCATCGACCACCAAGGCCAGCCTGTTGGTCCGATCATCGCTTGGCACGACCGCCGCAGCGAGACGGAAGCGGAGTGGTTGCGTTCGCAGATTTCGGAAGAAGACATCTACGCCATCACCGGGTCCCCTCTGGACGCCACGTTTTCCCTGTTCAAATTGTTGTGGCTGAAAGGGAACCGGCCTGAACAGTTCAACCGCGCAGTCCGGTGGCTGTGCGTCGCCGACTGGATCGCGTTTTGTCTCTCGGGAGAGATGGCCGCCAGCACCAGTTTGGCGTCCCGCACCTCGGCCTTCGACCTTTCGAAGCTGACCTGGTCCGGCGAACTCCTGCAAGCTGCGGGTCTAAACCCTGCGGCCTTTGCCGAAGTGCTCCCGAGCGGTGCTTCCATCGGAAAAGTGATCCCGGAAATCGCCGCGCGCTGCGGTTTGCCCGAGCACACCGTGGTGGCGGTTGGCGGCCACGACCATGTCTGCGGTGCCATCGCGGCAGGAGCCGTCCGGCCGGGCGTCGTGCTCGACAGCATCGGAACTTCCGAAGCTCTTTTTGTCCCGATCAGTGGACCGAAAACAGGTGTCCAATATCTCAAGGCATCGTTCTGCCAAGGGGTCGTTCTGGTGGGCGCACAATCTCCCACGTACTACGCGATCGGCGGGATGCCATCGGCGGGGGAGTCCGTCGAATGGTTCCTCAAGTTGCTCCAAGGTGACACAGACATCGCGTCCCTGAGTAAGCCCGCGAGTCTTTGCGAACCCGGCAGAACGCTTTTCGTCCCTCATCTGAGGTTTGTTTCCGGTCCGACTCCTCACAAAAACGGCCGGGGTGCGTTCTTTGGGCTGACCATCGAAACCTCGGCGGGAGAGCTTTTCAGGGCCGTACTCGAAGGAATCGCGTTCGAGTCCAAGTACATCCTCGATCACCTCATCTCGATGGCCGGAGCGGAACCGGCGAAGGAGATCTGGTGCGTAGGGAAGGCTTTTCAAACCGGGCTTTTCCAAGGAATCAAAGCCAACATCAACAGCGTGCCACTCCGTGTCGCGGAGCAACCCGACTTGGCCGCGCGTGGAGCGGCGGTCTTGGCTGGCTTGGCCGCGCGAACATACGGCTCCCTGGAAGAAGCTTTGCAGATGACTCGCGGGGACTGGAGCAGGAGCGAACCTCACAAAGACTTGCAGGAGGTGTACCGACAGGAATACGCACGCTACGTCCGTGTGCGTGAGACCGTGCGGCTACTTGCTCAAGAGTTGTATTAAGAGGTGGAAAGTGGCTCCATGGAGAGCTTCTACAGCCCCCCGACCCTGCGGCTCCAACCGCGAGCGGCTTTGGACGCTGACCGAGTCGCGGGCGTCATCCGAGGACTTCCGTTGCGGGCACGACGAACGCCGCCAGCCCGGCAAATTCGACCACCAAAATTCCGCGCGCCTCGTCGCCCGACTTCCGCGACCCATTCCAGCTTTCCTCGTGAAAACTGGGTGGTGGTACAGTTTGATGTTTTGGCAGCCCCGGCAGGGGCGTCAGAAATTAGCCCACGGCGTGAGCCGTGGGAAAAGAACAAAAAACGGGTCAGCCCCTGCCGGGGCTAGGCTCACGGACGATCGTTCTCCCACGGCTCACGCCGCGGGCTTCATTCTTCCGCCCCTGCCGGGGCTAGGCTCACGGATGATCGTTCTCCCACGGCTCACGCCGTGGGCTAATTTCTTGCGCCCTGCCGGGGCTGGGAACTTGCCAAACTGTACCACTACCGAAAACTGGACAAACTACCCTCCTTAAACTACAAGTGAACCAACTCCCAGACCAACTCTCCACCTGTCTTAGAAAAGCGAGCCTTCCCCCGGGAATCGCCTCACGAAACGACCAATGCTCGGCCCCGCTTTTCTCCGCGAAATCAATCAAGCTCGTGTTCTGAGGCTGCTCAAAGAAAAGGGAGTTTTGTCCCGGGCCGAACTGGCTCGTTATCTCGGGTTGACGCGCTCGACAATTTCTCTGGTCAGTAACGAATTGATGGAAATGGAGCTTGTCACCTCCACCGGCGAAGCTTTTGTCACGCAACTGACCGGCCGCCCCGGCGCCGCCGTGAAACTGGAACCGCAGGGCGCCTTTTTTCTCGGGGTCGAGTTAGGTGCCAAAGAGATCCATTTGGTGCTGATCAATCTGGTTGGCTCGATCATCCACCGGGAAACCGTGCCCCACCGCAGCACGAAGCCGAAGGCGGTTTGTCAGCATGTGCTCGATCTCGTGCAACGAGTTTGGTCCGAGCAGCTCAAGAACTCGGATCGCTTGCGCGGGGTCGGCATCGCCATTTCGGCTTTGCTGAACAATCAGGGCGTGATCCGCAAAGCTCCGACCTTGGGCTGGCACGACGTTGATTTGAAAGAAGAGCTTCTGTCAAAACTCCCGCTGCCGGCATTCGCCGAGAACGATGCCAACGCGGCTGCCTTAGCTGAATTATCTTTTGGGGGATGGATAGGCCACGGCGATCTTTGCACGTTGCGTCTGGACCTCGGAGTGGGCGCTGGAATCATTTGTGATCGCAAGCTGATTCGCGGGTCGTCGGGGCTCGCTGGTGAGATCGGACACCTTTGCCTCGACCCGGGCAGAGACCGACGCGACGAGGAGTTTGGATCGCTGGAAAGCTGCCTCGGCGGAAGGAAGCTACTGGCCGATTACCACCGGGCGGGCGGAAAAGCCAAAGACCTTCCGGGGTTGATCGGCGACCTCAAGAACAGGGCCGTCGGGAAGAAGGCGGTCGAGGCTTGGGGCCGGTGGCTTGCGCTTGCCATCAGCAATCTCGCTGACCTGTTCAACCCGAGATTGATCGTCCTGGCCGGCCCGCTGTCCGAGCTTTTTCCGCTCGTCGGACCAGAAGTACATCGGCGATTGGAAGAAAGAAAGTTCCCGACGATGGAAAAGTTGGAAATCGAGGTCTCGTCATTCGGCAGGGATTCTTCGGCGTTAGGCGGAGCTGCGCTGGTCTTCGACGAACTATTCAGCTTGCCGGACGCTTCTTTTCTAGGCGACCTGGCTGCCTGATTCGGCGGAAGATCAAAGTTGCCGGATGGTTTGCTTCGGTTGGATACAAACCCCCCAGCAGGGCGGCGGCGCGGGTGTCTCGGTCATCGGTTACCAGCGCCTCGCCCGTGCCGGCTCCCGGGTAGTGGTACAGTCTGGCAAGTTCCCAGCCCCGGCAGGGGCGCAAGAAATTAGCCCACGGCGTGAGCCGTGGGAAAACGATCGTCCGTGAGCCTAGCCCCGGCAGGGGCGGCAGAAAACCGGCCGGGTGGTCCTGGAACGAGGGCATCCTTTCTGCCGCCCCTGCCGGGGCTGACCCGTTTTTTGTTCCTTTCCCACGGCTCACGCCGTAGGCTAATTTCTTGCGCCCCTGCCGGGGCTGCCAACACACCAAACTGTACCACCACCGAATTTCCGGCTTGGCGACGATAGCCCGCGCGAAGCCGACGCGCTGTTCCCCTCTGGCTGTAGCGGTTGGCCAAACGGGCACAGTGGCCAAGGAAATCCGGTTCAGCGGGCAGGCAGCACAAAACTCAGGGAACTGGCGTAATTGTCCACGTCCGCGAGCTGCGGGTCCATCGAGGGAGTGACGATGTGGTCCGCTCCGAGCGACTGCACGCCCGCGCGTTCTAATACTACTCCGTTAGTTGGTTAGAGAGGAGATGCAGGCGGCAGTAAGGGCAGT
>CAXTOX010000066.1:0-14459 GCA_964245885.1 uncultured Chthoniobacterales bacterium
TGACGGTGGAATCGATGCCGCCGGACAGGAACAGCACGTAGGGCACGTCCGAGCGCTGATGCACCGAGATGCTGTCCTCCAGCACCCGGTCCAGCGCGGGGAAGGATTTTTCCTCCCCCGGCGCGGGCGCGTCGGGCAGGCGGCGGCGGAAAACGACGAACGTCACCAGCGTGCGCAGTTCGTCGATGCGGTGCCAGGTGTGGAGTTCTCGCACGTTGTCCGCGCCGATGAGGTAGTTCAGTTCCGCCTCCGGCAGCCGCGCGCGCAGGGCGCGGGCCGTGTCGACGGTGTACGACGGGCCAGCGCGGCCGAGTTCGCACGGGTCGACCTCGAAGATTTCCCCTTCGCCCGCGATGGCGGCGCGCAGCATCTCCAGCCGGACTTTACCCGGTGCACCCGGTGCGCGGTCAAGCTTGTGCGGGGAACGCGCGGCGGGCACGAAGACCATGCGCGCGAGGCCGAGTTGTTCGACGGCGTCGCGCGCGAGGATCAGGTGTCCGTGATGCACCGGATCGAACGTCCCGCCGTAGATGCCGATGCGCGCCGTGGTCACGTTGGTTGAATGACACCATCCCCGCCGCCGCCCGGGGCGTCAACCCACGGCCTGCGGGCACGGAAGTGGCTGTGAAAAACCTCTCGCCATGCCCAAACGCTTCCTCCTTCTGGCCGCCGCCGCGCTGTTCCTCGTTTGCCCATCCCTCGCGCGGTGCGAGGAGAACACCGCGTCACGGCCGGTCAGTATCCAGGAACTTTCGCTCCTCTTGCGCAGCGGCTACACCGGCGACGAGGTGCTCAAGGAAACCGCCGGCCGGCCGCTGCTCGCGCCCATCGACGCCGCCGCCGAACATGCCCTGCTCGATGCCGGGGCCGACGCCCGCACCGTGACCGCCCTGCGCGACGGCCGCCGGGTGGCCTCGGTGACGGAAGCCGCGGACACGCAACAACGCCAGGCCGCCGTCGAACAGCACCGGCTGGAGAGTTGGGAAGCCGACCAGGCCCGGCGCGCGGAGGCCGGCCGGCAGGCCGTACAAACGAAATTTGCCGCCCGCCGCGAGGATGAACTCCGGCAGGTGGCCAACGGTTTGCACGACAAATTGCTGGTCTGCACGGACGGCCGCTTGGGGCCGTACAACGACGCGGCGCTGGCGAACAAGAAGATTTTCCTGTTCTACACGGCCGCCGCCTCGGACAAGGCGTCGCGCCAGGTGACCCCGCAGTTGGCGGAGTTCTACAAGAAGTTTGCTCCCGCGCACCCGGAGTTCGAGATCGTGTTGTTGTCCGCGGATCGTTCGGCGGCGGACATGGAGCGAGCCATGCAGTTCGCGGCGATGCCGTGGCCCGCGCTGGCCTGGGAGCAGTTGGCGAAGCAGCCGGACCTCGCCGCGCTGGGCAAAGATGGCCTTCCACGCCTGGTGCTCATCGACGGCAGCGGCCGGAAACTGGCGGACAATTTCGAGAACGGCAAATTCGTCAGCCCCCAGCACGTGATCGACGTGCTGACAGGGAGCGGCAGCAAACCCGGCGCGCCGACGGCTGCGCGGTGAAGGGTTGCGGTGTCGCCTGCGGCGACGTTGCGGGGTGGCTGCGCCACGTTGCGGGAAAAAGCGGCCGATTACGGCTTCCTCTCCCCCCAACGTGCCGCAGGCACACCGCAACTCGCAACGTGCGTGCAACGCACACGCAACGTGGCGCAGCCACCCCGCAACGCCGCTTCACGCCGGCACTTCAATACAAAAGATACGGTTGCCGCTCGCGCCGGAAGGATTCCACCTCTGCCGCCCAGCCTTCCACGATCTTGGCGGGAGGCACGCCGGCCTCGGTCATGCGTTGCAACGACGCGCTGCCGTAGGTGGAACGTAGGTCGGCGTTAACCCCGCCGGACAACTTGGAAAACAGCTTGCCGCCGCTCGCCTTGTACATCGCGGCGATCATGTAGACGTTGAGCGCCGTCAGGTTGCCGGCCGCGTGGTCGTCGAGGTGGACGTTCGCGCCTTCGTTGCCGCCGCCGCGGTACGGCGAGAACGTCATCCCCGCCAGCCCCGCGCCGCGCAGGGAGTTGGTGAACCCATCCGCGTCGAGGTACGGGGCCGACATCCGTTGGAAGGGTACGTCCGTGCCGATGCCCAGTTCCGGGCCGGTGATGTCGCCGACCAACCCGGTCGCGACGTAGTACAGGGGCGAGTCGCCGCGCGGGATGTTGGGCGAGCTGCGCACCCACGGCAGGCCCGTGTCGGCCCAGAGCATGCCGCGCTTCCAGCCCTTCATCGGCACGACCGTCAGCTTGCACGGGCCGCCTGCCCAGCCCTTGGCGTTGATCATCTTCGCCAGTTCGCCCGCGGTCATGCCGTAAACGTAGGGAACCGGGAACTGCGCGACGAAATTGATCCCGCCCGCCCCGACGCCCGGACCTTCCACGCGCTCACCCCCGAGAGGGTTGGGTCGGTCGAGCACGATGAACTCGACCTTGTTCTCCGCGCACGCCTGCATGCACTTGCCCATCGTGGAAAGGTAGGTGTACGAGCGCGCGCCGATGTCCTGGAGGTCGAAGACGAGCGCGTCGATGTTCCGGAGCATGATGACCGTTGGCTTGCGCGTGGCCCCGTAGAGCGAGTACGCGGTCAGGCCGGTGACCGGGTCCTTGCGCGAGGCGACGTACTTGCCGGCGGTTTCGGTGCCTTCGAGGCCGTGTTCGGGGGTGAACAAGGTGGCGAGCTGCACGCCCGGCGCGCGGTGCAGGAGCACGCGGTCCAGCTCGCGGGCGTCATCGGTGCCGGTCTGGTTGGTGACGAGGCCGATGCGCTTGCCCTTGACCGCTTCGTAGCCCGAGTCGCGCAGCACGTCGATGCCGAGCCGGACCTGGGCCGAGGCAGAAGGCAGAAGGCAGAAGGCAGAAGGTAGAAGGAGAAGAGAAAAACGCAGGAGCCGCTGCACAAGAGGGTAGCGCATAGAAAATGTCCATCTTGCGCGGATTTACGGTAAAATCCAAGCCCGACTTTTTCCGGCTTTCCTTCTGCCCTGCTCCTTCTACCTTTTGCCTTCTGCCTTCTGCCTTCCCCATGACCGACGCTGTATCCGATCCCGGCCAAGTGCTCCTCGTTGGCCTTCCTGGCCCCGAACTCGACCCCGCCACCGCCGCGACCCTGCGGCGCGTCCAGCCGGGCGGCTACATCCTCTTCACCCGCAACATCACCTCGGTGGCCGGCCTGCGAAAACTCACCGACGACCTGCGCGACCTCAGCCGCGTCGAGCCGATCATCACCATTGACCAGGAAGGCGGCCGGGTGTCGCGCCTGAAGGCCATCGGCAACGAACCTCCCGGCGCGACCCAGCTCCGCCTGCGCAACGACCCCGCGCTGGTGCGCCGCCACGCCGCCTTGACCGCGCGTCTGCTGCGGCTGTTCGGGTTCAACCTCGACCTTTGCCCCGTGCTCGACCTGTGCCTGCACGGCGACGAAACCGTGGATAATTCGCTGCGCGGCCGCTGCTACGGCGAGACTGTCGAACAGGTCGTGCGGCTGGCGGGCGCGTTCAACTCCGAGCTTCGCGCGGGCGGAGTCCTGTCGTGCGGCAAGCATTTCCCTGGCTACACCTGCGCCCGCGAGGACGCGCACCACTTGCTGCCCGTCATCGAACGCACCCGCGACGAACTCGACGCCGTGGAACTCGGCCCCTTCCGCGAGATGGTCAACGTGCTCGACAGCGTGATGGTCTGCCACGCGTACTATCCCTGCCTCGACCTCGACGGCGCGCGGCCGGCGTCGCTGTCCGGCAAGGTGATCAACGGTCTGTTGCGCGAGGAACTCGATTTCCGCGGCCTCGTGATGACCGACGACCTCGACATGGGCGCGATCCTCAACACGTACGGGTTGGAGGAAACGCTCCACCTCGCGCTCGCCGCCGGGGCGGACCTGGCGATGATCTGCCACCGGGTCGACCAACTGGAGAACGCGCGACGTTTCGTGGAAAACGCCCCCAGCAGCGACCTCGAACGTGCCTTGGCTGCCGTGGCCGCGGCAAAAGCGCGGCTCTCGCCGCCGGAGCCGGCGTTCCGCGAGGAGGCGTTTCGCCAGATTGACGCTGAGGTGTGGAACCTGCGCGTGGAGGTGATGGGCGAGGAATCCGCCGGACAGCGCTCACCGGAGGACGGGAAACGCTCGCCGGTGGAGATTTACTGAAAGGCGGAGTTGTGCTGCTGTTGGCGCTTGATAATGACCGGATGCCCCGATTGGCCTTGGCGGGCACGCGCGTCCCGCGCCATTGCAACCATGTCGTAGTTGAACTTCTCTAACAGGGCGACCTTGGTGCGACGAACTTCGGCCAAGACCGGATCAGGAGTTTGGATCGAGTCACTGATTTTCAAGTTTGTTTTCGTCATAGGGAAAGAACACTTTGGGTGTGCAGATCACCGGAAGGTGAACCCGCATCCCGGAAAGCAAGACGAGAGACGATCCGCGATGAACGGATTGGCAATGTGTTTGCAATTCCAAGTCAGCAGGAAGTCGGTCCCGTGAACACCCGCCGCCGCGAGGTGGTAAGCGTCGCGGCCCGCAACGGCCGGCAAGATGCCGTCCGTCAGCAACTTTGTCGCCACAGCTTCGACTTCCTCGTTAATGTCGAGCAGAGGGATGCCAGCGAGCAATTGCAGGCGTTCGGCTGCCTTGGTCGCTTCTCCGCCGACGGCTTCGTCGAGCACGAGTTGCGAGGTGCGCAGGTCGAACTGCTGCCGCTGCGTGTCCCACCACTCGCGGGTGCGTTCCTGTCGGGCGAACTGTAAGATGTCACGCGATGGTCGGGCGACGCAGTAGCTCGGGATGGTGGTCTCGATGAAAATGGAATGCGGCATTCGACGGTGTTGTTTAACCGAGCAAGGCGGTTTGGAAATGCGTGCCGCCGCCTGTCCTCACATCATCTCCACCGGCAAAAAGAACCGCAAGCTCCCGCCGTAGGGCGCGAGGCGGTCGACCTCCAAGCCCATGAGCGTCGCCTTGCCGATAGGGATGCCGCCCGCGTCGTTGATCCCCAGCAGCGTCGCCGCCAGTTGCCCGATGTCGGGCTGGTGGCCGACGAGCAGCAGGCTGCCCGCCCAACCGTACGCCTGCAACCCGTCGAACGCCGTCTGCGGGTCCATGCCGCTCGCCAGGAATGGCTCGCTCTGCAACGTCACGCCTCCCAACGCCCGCGCCACCGCTTCGGCCGTTTGCACGGTGCGCCGGTACGGACTGGCGAGGACCAATTCGGGACCCAATCCCTGCCGGTGGCAATACGCTCCGACCGCCTCGGCCTGCCGTTTGCCCTCGGGGGTGAGTTCGCGGGCCTGGTCGGTGGTCCGCACGCCCTCGGCGTCGGCGTGGCGCAGGAGATAGAGCAGCATGGCGGTCGGCGGGAGGAAAACTCACATCACCATGCCGCCGTCCACCGTGAGCACCTGCCCGGTGATGTACCCGGCGTCGGGTCCCGCGAGATAGAGCACGGCGGCGGCGATGTCATCCGGCTGCCCGAAGCGCGCCAGCGGGATGTTCTCGGTGACTTTCTTCTTCACGTCGTCGGGCAAGCTGTCGGTCATGTCGGTGACGATGAACCCCGGCGCGACGGCGTTGACGGTGATGTTGCGGCTGGCCAGTTCGCGTGCGAGCGACTTGGTCAGGCCGATGAGGCCCGCCTTGCTCGCGGAGTAGTTGGACTGGCCCGCGTTGCCGGTCAAGCCGCTGACGCTGGAAATGTTGATGATCCGGCCCTTGCGCTGGCGCAGCATCCCGCGCTGGAACGCCTGCATGAAGAAAAACGCGCCCTTGAGGTTGGTGTCCATCACCACGTCCCAGTCCGCCTCAGACATGCGCATGCTCAGCCCGTCGCGCGTGACCCCGGCGTTGTTGACGAGAATATCGACCTTCTCGAAATCCTCCAAAATCTGCTTGCTGACCGCGCTGATGCCCGCCGGGTCGCTCACGTCGGCGGCGTAGGCCTTGGCGGCGTCGGGAGTAATAGCGTTGATCTCGTCCGCCGTGCGTTTGGCGTTCGCTTCGGTGCGGCTGACGACCGCCACACGCGCGCCCGCGCTGGCGAGGCGCTGGGCGATGGCCTGGCCGATGCCGCGGCCCGCGCCGGTCACAACGGCTACCTGGTTGGCGAGAGGGGAAGGATTCGGGGTCATGGAACGGGTTGCGGGTTGTGGGTTGTGGGTTGCGAGCCGGGGGTGCAATGGCCAGCGGCACGTTTTATCCCGGGTGAGCCAGCGGGCGTTCGCGTATCCTTGCATTCAACTCGCAACTCGCAACCCGCAACCCGCAACTCGCAACGCCCCCGGCCCCCCCCGTGCGACGATTCAGACCGACACCATGAGCAACTTCGCCCCGACCACGATCCCCACCGGCCAAGAGCATCCGCGCGTGGATGGTCGCCTGAAAGTCACCGGCCGTGCGCAGTACGCCGCCGAGGTCCCGCTGACCGGCCTCACGCACGCCGCGCTGGTCCAGAGCACGGTCGCCGCCGGTCGTCTGGTCGAACTCGACTTCGCCGCCGCCGAACGCGCCCCCGGCGTCGTCGGCATCCTCTCCGCGCGCAACATGCCGCGCCTCGCCCCGCCGCCCGCCGACCTCGTCGGCAAGGGCCAGCCGGGCGAACCTTATGTTCCGCTCCAGGACGACCGGGTCCACTGGAGTGGCCAGCACCTCGCGCTCGTCGTCGCCGAAACCTCCGAGCAGGCCCGCCACGCCGCCAGCCTCGTCCGCGCCCGCTACGAGGAAGACGAGCATCCCGCCCTGCGCCTCGAAGACTCCCTCGCCGACGCCATCGAACCCGAATTCTGGGTCGGGCGCGAAAAACTCCAGACCCGCCGCGGCGACGCCCCGGCCGCGCTCCTCAAGGCCGAAACCGTCACCCGCGCCACGTACGAGACGCCGGTCCACCACCATAATCCCATCGAACTCGTCAGCACCACCGCGCACTGGGAAACCCCGGGTCAACTCGTCGTCCACGAGACGACGCGCGGTATCAAGCAGCTCCAGCGCGTGCTGGCCAACGCCTTCAGCCTCGCCGTGGAAGACGTGCGTGTGCTCGCGCCGTTCGTCGGCGGGGCGTTCGGATCGAAGGGTTTCCAGTGGCAGCATCCGATGATGGTCGCCGCCGCCGCGCGCCTGGTCGGCCGTCCGGTGCGGCTGGAGTTCACCCGGGCGGAGATGTTCACCGCCGCCGGACGCCGTGCCCGCACCGTGCAAAACTTTGCCCTCGGCGCGACACACCAGGGCTTCCTCCATGCTCTCACGCATGAAACGCTCACGGCCACCTCGCCCGTCGTCGATTACACCGAACCCGCCGGCAACCTCAGCCGCAACCTCTACACCGTTCCGCACGTCGAGGTCACGCACCGGCTCGCCAAAATCCACGAGCCTAGCCCCTGCCCGATGCGCGCGCCGGGCGAGGCCCCCGGTTCCTTCGCGCTCGAATGCGCCCTGAACGAACTCGCCTGCGCCCTCGGGCTCGATCCGCTGGCGCTGCGCCTGCGCAACCACGCCGACTCCGACGAGTACGAGCGCAAGCCGTATTCCAGCAAGCACCTCAAGGAATGCTATGGACAGGGCGCGGACCTGTTCGGTTGGTCAAAACGCAACCCCGAGCCGCGTTCGATGCGCACCGACGACGGCAAACTTTTGGTCGGTTGGGGCATGTCCACGGCGGCGTACCCCGCCAAGCAGATGCCCTGCGCGGCGCGGGTGACGCTCCACGCGGACGGCACGGCGACCGGGCGTTCGGCCACGCACGAACTCGGCACGGGCACCTACACCGGCATGACCCAACTCCTCGCCGGGGCGCTCGGCCTGCCGACGGAGCGGGTGCGCTTCAAGTTGGGCGATTCCAGGATGCCGCAGGCTCCGGTCAACGGCGGCTCGTGGCTAACCTCCAGCGTCGGCCCGGCGCTGCTCGCGGCGTGCGCGGCGTTGAAAAAACGTCTCCTTGAAACCGCCGTCGCCACACCGGGCCTGCCGATGTTCAACGCGAAACCCGACGATCTCGTCTTCACGGAAGACGCCGTCACGGCGAAGTTCGATCCGAATTGCTCGGCCGACTTCACCACGATCCTCAACGCCGCCCGCCTGCCGCTCATCGAGGCGGAAGCCGACGCCAAGCCGACGGAAGAGGACGAGAAATATGCCACGGTGTCCTTCGGCGCGCATTTCGCGGAGGTGACGGTCGATCCCGACCTGGGCGAGGTGCGGCTGCGGCGGTACGTGGGAGTGTTCGACCCGGGTCGGGTGATCAATCCGCAACTCGCCCGCAGCCAGATGCTCAGCGGGTTGACGTTCGGGCTGGGGATGGCGTTTCTGGAGGCGAGCGCGCCCGACCCGCGCACGGGCCGGACGGTCAACGCCAACCTCGCCGAATACCACGTCCCGACCTGCGCGGACCTGCCGACGGGAGCGTTGGACATCCGGTTCGTCAACGCGCCCGATCTACATTTCGGCGGCGAACTCGGCGCGCGGGGTCTGGGCGAACTGGGCATGGTGGGCAGCGCGGCGGCGTTGGCGAACGCCGTCTATCACGCCACCGGCAGGCGCGTGCGCGATCTGCCCATCACCCCGGATAAGTTATTGTAGGCGGCGCGTGCTTGACGCGTGGCATCATGGCGCGTGATCATCCTGTGATGTGCACCACCATAGAACTTCCTGACGCGCAGGTCGAAGCTCTTGAGCGTTTCTGCCAGCGCGAGGGCGTCTCGCAGGCGGAAGCCATCCGCCGGGCGGTGGAGCAGCTTGTTGCCAACGGTGCGGCGGACGAGAGAGCGCAGGCCCGGCAGGCAGCCTTTGGGTTATGGCGGGGAAGGCAACCGGATGGCCGGGGTTACGTTGAGGCGCTCCGCGAAGAATGGGAGAAGTGACCGTAGATGCAAGCAGTGGTAGACAGTGATGTGTTGGTAGATCATCTGCAAGGACTCCCGGAGGCTGCCGATGAACTGGCGCGCTATGCGGATTGCTGCATCAGCCTAATCTCTTGGGTAGAGGTGATGGTAGGCGCGAAAAACAACGCGTTCGAGGAGCAGGCTTGCCGTCGCTTTCTAGCAAGCTTTCGCCTGCTGCCCATCTCGCAGGCAGTGGCGGAACGCGCCGTTCGCCTGCGTGTGACGCACCGGCTCAAACTGCCCGACGCCATCATCTGGGCCAGCGCGCAGGCAGAAGCGTGCCTGCTGGTCACGCGCAACACCAAGGACTTTCCTGTCGGCGACCCGGGCGTCCGCTTTTCCTACCGGGTCTGAACTCGCCGCGCCCGCCTACTCCCCGCGCACTACGACCGTCGTGCCGAGCCGCACCTTGTCGTAAAACAGCGGCGCGATGTCGGACGGCATCCGGACACACCCATGGCTGGCCGCGTAACCGGGCAAAATCCCCACGTGCATGCCGACGCCCTCGCCGGTCAGACGCATGAACCACAACATCGGCGCGCCGACGTAGTGCGTGCCTGCGGGGGCGGCGTCGATCTTGGAGGAGATGCCGCTGCGCACCACCCGGCCGGTGCGGTCCACGTAGTTGCCGTAGATGTTTGACATGTGGCTGCGGTCCTTTTCCTGGATGTGGAAGGTCCCGCTCGGCGTCGTGTGCCCGGCGCGCCCGCTGGAAACTGGCGAGTCGATGGCAACCTCGTCCCCGGCCATCAGGTAGGCGCGCTGCCGGCTCAACGAGACGATGACGTGCGCGCTGTCCGGCGTCATCCCGTCGTACACCGCCCGGTTGATGACGGCGGGGGACTGCGTAGGATTGATGAGGTTGTTTGCCGGCTGCTGCGACTGGCGGAAGAGGAAAAATCCGCGCGGCTTGGCGGGCGTGGGCGTGGGCAGCGGCGCGGGCAGGGCGGAGCGGTACTGCGCGAACGCCCGCGTTCCCCCGAAACCACCACCCACGAGCAGCAAAATCACCAACGCGGCGGACAGACGGATGGCAGCGTGGCGGGAGGGGAAAGCGGAAGCTCGCATGGATGAACGGCGGAGGTGGACTTGTGGTCTACGCAGCAGCCATGATAGTAACGGTCGGCCGATAATCAACTCAATGCTCATCGGGAGGCGACGGGCAAAATGCAAAATGCAAAATGCAAAATGCAAAAGTCCAGAGCTGGAAATGGTCGTGCGGTGAACCTCTGCCTCTTTGCGAGCGGGCGATGGAGTTGAGAGCAAAACAACGGTCGAGGGTGGCTTTTCCTCTTCCGACTTTTGCCTTTTGCCTTTTGCCTTTTGCCTTTTGCCTTTCTCCGTTGCGCGCCGACATCCAGGTGCCGCCCAAGACGAGTTCCCGCGGCGAACGCCAGCTCCAGAAGCGTGTCCCCCTGCCCCCGACGCCGGTGACCACGCAGGTTCGCCTCCAGCCGGGCGGCAGCGTCGAGATCGTTCTCCAGGCGAACGGCGCGCTGGGCAAGCCGATCGGTTTTCTGCTGCGCACTTCGCCGGCTCACGGAGTGTTCGAGGGCGCGCCGCGCCGGGTGAGCCGCGACTCCGTGGCGGTCACGTACGTCCACCGCGCGGCCGACGGTCCCGGGCACGATGCGTTCACCTTCGCCACGCAGGCTCCGGGCACGGCGGTATCGGCGGCCGAGACCGTGGAGATCGAGGTGGCCGACCCGTCACCCGACGCCGCGGCCCCGGCCGGTACGCCCGACCTGGGGGTCCGGCCATCGGAATTGGACTTCGGCGCGGTGGAGGACGGGAGTTCCTCCGCGGTGACGCTGACGGTGGAAAACCGGGGCAGCGGCCTGGCCAGCGGCCTGCTTGACCTCCCGCTGCCCTGGGCGGTGGACGGCGACGCCTCCTACCGCCTCGGCAAGGGGGCGCAGCAGACGTTCCGGCTCGTGTTCCGCCCCCGTGCGGAGGGAGCGTTCGCGGAAACCCTCCACGTGGACGTGGGCGACGGCAACGGTACGTCGGGGTGCGTCGTGCGCCTGGTTGGCACGGGCTTGCCGGCGACCGCGCGCCAACTCCTGACGCTCCCGACGCCCGCCCCCGTCGTGATGCCCGTCGCCGTGGTCAGCGCCTCGCCTCCGCCGGCACCGTCCGCCGCTCCAACGGTCGCCGGAAGTGCAGCCTCGCCGGTCCACGCCGCCCCGGCGGCCGCGGGGACCGGGACGGTTTTCACCAACGAGGCGCGCGTGACGGAGATCAAGGTGCTCGCGGTCGGCTCCTCCACCGTGGAACTGGCCTGGAAGCCGCCGGTGCCGCTGCCGCGTTCCTACCGGATCGAGCGACGCTCCTTCGCGCGCGACGACCGGGCGGAGGGCGGCGTGCGCATCGACTGGCTGCCGTACGAGCGCGTCGATTTTCGCGTGCGGACGGACCAGGTCACGGCCACCTTGCGTGGGTTCACCCGGGACGAATGGGTGTCGATGCGGGTGGTGTCGGTCGACACGGCTGGACGGTTGGCCCCGCCATCGCCGCTCGTGAACGTGATCACCTTGCCGGGCGCGGGGTGGTGGCATCCGACCTTGTTGAAAGGGCTTTGCCTGCTGCTGGCGGGATGCCTGGCCTTCGTCATTCGCCAGCGCTGGCAAGAGCGGCAGCAGCGCGATGACTTGGAATCCCGGCACTTGGACGGCGAACCTTCTGATGACTCCCCGGTCGCGGAGGGGACCGGGTCCTTCCGCCAATCATAAAGAGGGCAGGGGATCGTCGTAGGAAATCGGCACGGTGTTCAGCGCCGGGGCGGCGGAAGTCTCGGCGGGCCTCGACGGGCGCGCGGCCGGACGCGTAGCGAGCGGGGAGGACCGGTGGCCCACGGCGTGGCGGGCGAGCATGTCGCCGGGCTGGCGGCGGCGCGGCGGCGGCACGTAGGGCATCTCGTCGTCGGCACGCAACACGAGGCAGGCAAATTCCCGGCGGCTCTGCGCCGTCGTCAACCCGTCGGGTACGACCACGGCCGCCTGTGCCAGGTGGCCGCGGTGAATGCCGGTCGGGATCTGCGCCGGGCGGCCAACCGAGAGCGCGAGCGCCGTGTCGTCGTGGGTGAACAATTCCCAGGAGTCGGCGCGGGCGAGGTTGCGCAGCAGCGACGCGCGCGTGAGCCAGGCGCGTTCGCCGGCGAGTCCGTTGAGGGCAAACGCCCGTGCGATGACCGCCTCTGGGGCCACGTCGCGGCGGCGGGCGACGTGCAGCCAGCCGAGCGCCGGGCCGAGTTGCGCGCGGAAGGCGTCGTCGGAGAGGATTTCCAGCCGCCGCGGGTCGGTCAACTGCGAGAGCGCCGTGACCGCGGCATCCGACAGCGGATCGACGGCGCGGACGCCGCGGGGCAGCGCCAGAGCGGCCACGACGGCTAGAAAGAAGAGGGGAGCACAAAAACCGGAGCGCATATTCGGATTTGCGATCTCAAATCTGAAAGTTTATGGCGCTGGATGCAAGCCCCATCGGCTGGCGGCGGAATCGCACTACTTCAAAGCCGGATTCACGCCGCAGGGTCTCGGCCACCGGAAAATCCGCCTCAAAAGCCGGAAAAAAAGTGTCGCCGCCAGCCACTTCCTGATCGACGAGGGACAGGTAGACCGCTTCGCAGCGCGGAAGGGTTTCCGCAAAAATCTCCGCCCCGCCGATGACCCACACCTCGCGCGGGGCGTAATCTTCCGGCCGGAACGCGGCGAGGTCCGCGACCGCCTGCACGTCCGGTCCGCCGACGCCCGGCGGCAGGGGACGGCGCGTCGCCACGAGGTTCAACCGGCCCGGCAGTGGGCGACCCACCGCCTCGAACGTCTTGCGGCCCATCAACACCACCGACCCCAGCGTGGCCTGCTTGAACCAGCGGAGCTCCGCCGGCAGGTGCCAGGGGGTCCTGCCCGCGCGTCCAATCACGCGGCCGAGGCGGGTCATGGCGGCGATGGCGAGCACAGGAAAATGCAGAATGCAGAATGCAGAAGTTCAGAAAGGGTCAGGCAAATAGACCAACCGCGCAATGGCTCTCTCGAACGTTCCCATGCTCCCCTCCGGACTTTTGCATTCTGCATTTTGCATTTTGCATTTTGCATTTAGCCTTTCCCATGCCCGCCCGCCGACTTCTTGCCGTCCTCCTCACCGTGGTTTGCCTGCCCTTTGTCGCCATGGCTGAGACCGAGATCCAGACCGAACCCGTCACTTACCAGATCGGGGATCAATCCTACGAGGGCTGCGTCTCCCGCCCCGTGAAATTGGAAGGCAAGGTGCCCGGGATCTTGGTGGCGCACGACTGGACCGGCTTCGGTCCGTTCCCGCAGGCGCGCGCCGAGCAACTCGCCAGGCTGGGCTACGTCGCCCTCGCCCTCGACATGTATGGCCAGGGTATCCACGCCAAGAACCCCGAGGAAGCGGGCAAGCTGGCCGCTCCGTTCTACAAGGACCCCGCTTTGTTCCGCACCCGCGCGCAGGCGGCCCTGGCCCAACTGCTCAAGCAACCCGGCGTTGACCCCGGGCGCATCGGTGCGATCGGGTTCTGCTTCGGCGGGGCGACCGTGCTGGAGCTTGCCCGCTCGGGGGCGGATCTTCGCGCGGTGGTCACGTTCCACGGCAGTCTGAAAACCTCGCGGCCGGCCCTGCCGGGAGCGATCAAGGCCAAGGAACTTCTGATCCTCCATGGAGCGAACGACCCACTCGTGCCGCCGGCGGAGGTGGCCACCTTCAAGCAGGAGATGGATGACGCCGGGGTGACGTACAAGTTCATCGCTTACCCGGGGGCGGTGCATGCCTTCACCAACCCGGAGGCGGGCAATGATCTCTCGAAGCCAACCGCTTACAACCCGCAAGCGGCCGAGGCGGCGTACGGCGAGATGCGGGCGTTTTTCGCGCGGCGGTTCGCCCTCGAGGCCGCCAGTTCGGCGAAGTAGCCGCGGGAAAAATTGGCACGGTAGATACGAAGTATTTACCTGGGAATTACTCCGCCGATAAAGGTTGCGAGAGCCTGCGCACTTTTTGCGAAACGACCCGTGCAAAGGCGTTGACAAGAAAGTGCGTGACACGTAACTCTACAAATTCCCGAGGGTAGTTCTTCCGCCCAGCTTTTCCCCATTTGTTCCTCTATGCCGAGCGACAGCGAACCCAAGAAGGAAACCGTTCGCATCACGCTCCCGCCGCGGCCGACGGTCGGCGAATCGGTGGGAACGCCGGTGAAAAAGGAAACGGTCCGGATCAATCTGCCCGCCCGGCCCACGCTCGGAGCTTCCACCGCGACGGTGGAGGCGAAGAGGGAGTCCACCAAGTTGTCGAACTTGTCTAAACCGCCGGTGCCGACGCCGCGGCCCGTGAGCGCCCCGCTACCCAGCGCGCCAGGCGTGCGTCCCGTGGTGATGCGTCCGGCACCTCCCGCGCCTCCACAGATCCCGGTCGCGCCACGTCCCATCAGCCGTCCCGCTCCTTCGTTTCCAGCCGCATCGACCCCGCCGCCCGCACCGCCCGCGCCGGTGGAAGCAAAGGTTCTCGCCGAGCCATCGGCGGCACCCGCGCCCGCGCCGAGCGCACCGCCCGCGCCGCG
>CAXTOX010000066.1:14469-14973 GCA_964245885.1 uncultured Chthoniobacterales bacterium
TGCCGGTCCCGGTGGTTCCTCGTCCGGCTCCTCCGACCCCCCCGGCCGCACCTGCTCCGTCGGCCCCGCCGCCTGCGGCGGTGACGCCGCCCGTGCCGCCGGCTCCGAGGCCGCCTGTCTTCACGCCGCCGACGACACCCCAGGTGCCCCCGACTCTACGGCCAGCGAGCATCACGCCGCCCGCACCGCCGGCCACGAGTCCGGTGCTGTCCGCTCCGCCCGCGCCCGGCGTGCCGACGGCTCCTTCCACTCCCGCGACACCGGTTCCGTCTGTGACGCCGCCCGCTCCCGTTGCCGCGAGGCCCGCTCCTCCCGCGATGCCGACTCCGGCGGCTCCTTCCGTTCCCGCGGTGCCGCGGCCGACGACCGTGGTGCCGCCCGCTGCTCCGGCTCCCGTCTCCTCCAAGCCGACCGAAGAAGCGCCGCCGACGGTGCCCAAGCCCGCCGAATCCGTTGCCCCGGCTCCGGCGTCGCCCGTCGTGTTCCGGCCGCCGGCCACACCGG
>CAXTOX010000066.1:14983-20114 GCA_964245885.1 uncultured Chthoniobacterales bacterium
TGGTTCCTCCTGCCGCCATGCGTCCAGCGCCTCGTGCACCATCGGTGCCGACCGCTCCGCGCCCGGCGGTTCCCTCCGCGCCTTCGGTTCCGAAGTCCGTCGCGCCGGCTCCCGCCGCCCCGGTTCCGGCAGTCCCCCGTCCGTCCGCCCCCGTGCCGGTGGTTCTTCCGAAACCCGCTGCATCCACTCCGCCCGTGCCTCCGGCTCCGAGGCCCGTCGTGCCGGTTCCCGTTGCTTCCGTCCCTTCGGTGCCGGCCGCGCCCGAGCCGCCGGCCGCGCCGGTTCCTCCTACGTCGACGGCTCCCGCTGCTCCGAAGCTGCCGGTCGCGCTGCGCCCGGTCGCTCCCGCCGCACCGGTGGGCGGGCCACCCAGAGCACCCGCTGCACCCGTCGCACCCATTGCGCCGAGGCCTCTGGCTCCGGCCCCATCCTCCGCCCCGGCGATGTCGGTGCTCAAGCCGGCTGCTCCCGAAGGCGCGCCGTCGGTCAAGCCGACCATCAAGAAAGAGACCGTTCGCATCGAGGTGCCGACCGCCGCCAAGGTCGTGCCGCAGGCAACGGTCAAGATCCAGCCCGCGCCGGCTCCGCAGAGGCTGCCGGAAGCGCAAATTCGCACGGTCCCGGCCCTCGTCACCTCCACCACGACCGTCGCCGACGACGAGGCGGAGGCACCCGCCCACGAGGACTCGACGATGACCTTCGTCTCGGCCGGAGTGCTGGTGTTCGCTGCCGCGAGCTTTGGCATGCAACTCTGGACGTACCTCACCAACTGACGGGTTGCCGGGCGCTTCCCGCCCGCGGTCTGTCCTGCCCCCGCCGTTCCCGCTTGCCCCTTTATGTTGAGTCAACAGACCGTGACCGTCACGGACGCGAATTTCGAATCCGAAGTCTTGCAATCGGCCGTCCCCGTACTCGTGGATTTCTGGGCGCAGTGGTGCCCTCCTTGCCGGATGCTCTCCCCGGTGGTGGACGAGATCGCGACCGAGAAAATGGGAGCGGCAAAGGTGGTGAAAATCAACGTGGACGACAACCCGGAACTGACCCGGCGGTTCAAGGTGCAAAGCATTCCCCTGCTGCTGTTCTTCAAGGATGGCGAGGTCAAAGACCAGATGCTCGGTGCGACGAACAAAAAAACTCTGCTCAACAAGCTCGAAGCCTTGCTTTGAGACAGGACGGTCTTCCGTGCGGAAGTCGTCTCAATCCCGGAAGTTTTTGTAGGCCAACGAGACTCCGAAGTCTTTGCCGCGCAAAAAGGCGATGACCGCTTGGAGATCGTCACGCTTC
Source organism: uncultured Chthoniobacterales bacterium (assembly GCA_964245885.1). Lineage (GTDB taxonomy): Bacteria > Verrucomicrobiota > Verrucomicrobiia > Chthoniobacterales > SZAS-18 > CAHJWO01. The sequence continues at coordinate 16,268 of CAXTOX010000066.1, forward strand.
TTGCCGTTGACGCGGATTTCCGTGCCTTGCAGGGAGGATTGCACCTTGAATCCGTTCACCTTGATGGCCGCGATGATCTCCTTGGCCCGCGTGCCTTCGATCCCCTGCTTGATCGTCAATTCCTGCCGGGCATGCCCGATGGACGACAGCGCCGGGGTGCCGTGCTCGACGTTGCGCAGGTCCACGTTGCGCTTGGCGAGCTTGCCGATGACGATTTCGTGCAGGGCCTTGAGCCGGGTGGCGTCCTCGGCGGAAAGGGCGATCTTGTCACGCGCGGGCGTTTCGATGGTGGCGGCGCTGCCCTTGAAGTCGAAGCGCGTGACGAGTTCCTTGCGCGCTTGGTTGAGGGCGTTGTCCACTTCCTGCCGGTCGATCTCGGAAACGATGTCGAAGGTGGGCATCTTGGTAATTCGCAGATTACGCAGATTTCCGCAGATTAGAAAAGGAATGAGGAATGGAAAGCGGTTTCATTCTTCTCTCCTCGGCGGAAATCTGCGTAATCTGCGGATAGAATGGCCTTTCCCTCTCTCCACACGCCCAGCGCGGACCTCACCACGGCCGAGATCAACGCCGCCATCGCCGCATTGACCGACCCGCGCGAGCCTGACACGGCCAAAGCGGCGTTCCTGCGGGCGTTGCGAGCCAAGGGCGAGACGCCGGCCGAGATCGCCGGCTTCGCCACCGCGCTCCTAGCTCGCGCGGTGGACCCGGAGATCGACCCGGCGCGGCTGCCGGGGCCGACCCTGGACGTGTGCGGCACCGGGGGCGACCGATTGCACCTCTTCAACGTCTCGACGACCGCCAGCTTCGTGTTGGCGGCGGGCGGCGTGACGGTGGTCAAGCACGGCAACCGGGCCGTCACCTCCAAGAGCGGCGGGTCCGACGTGCTGGCGGCTCTGGGCGTGCCGCTCGACCCGCCCCCGGCGGACCTGCGGCGGCGACTGGAGACGACCGGGATCGGTTTTCTCTTCGCGCCGCGGTACCACCCGGCGTTCGCGGCGGTGGCGGCGGTGCGGCGTCAACTCGCGGCGGAGGGAACGAGCACGATTTTCAACCTGCTCGGCCCGCTGCTGAACCCGGCGCGGCCGGCGCACCAGTTGGTCGGCGTGTTCGACCCGGCTCTGACGGGAACGTTCGCCGAAGTGCTCCGCCAACTCGGACGCCGCCGCGCGTGGGCGGTGCATGGGGCGGGGGGAATGGACGAGCTTTCCACCTTGGGGCCAACGCAGGTCAGCGGTTTCGATGACGGCGGTGCCGCCGGGGTAGGGACCTGGACAGCCACTCCCGAGACCGCCGGGTTGGGACGGGTGGAAAATCTCGACGCGTTGCGCGGCGGGTCGTCCGAGGAAAACGCGCGTACGCTGGTCGGCATCCTGCGCGGGGAAATCGCCGGTCCCCGGTTGGACATCGTCCTGCTCAACGCCGCCGCCGGCTTCGTGGTTGCCGGCTTGTCCACCGACCTCGGCGCGGGCACGGAGCGGGCGCGTGGGGCCATCGCCAGCGGCAAGGCGCGGCGGGTGTTGGAGCGGATGCAAACCGGTCCGTGAGGCGAGGGGGGACCTAGCTCTTGCCTTTTGCCTCCTGCGGCAGCGGCGGGGGCAGGTCGGCGGAGGCATCCCGGCGCGAGGGCAGGTGCGCGACGCAGTATTCCTCGCCGTCACTCGCCACCCGGAACTCCAACTCGGGCGAACTGACCTCGGTGCGTCCGCACGCCTTGCAGTGGTGCAGCGTTTCTTCCGTTTCGCGGTGCTGCGCGACCTGGAATTCCTGCCGCCGCGTGACCGTTCGCCCCTGCTCGCGCCAGTAGGTCAGCCACGTCGGCCCGAAGAACAGGAGGTAGTTGACCAGCGCCGCGACGATGGCGAGGCGCTCCGTGGAACCGCCGACGACGAGTTGCAGCGACACCAGGGCCAAGGTGAACAAGGCGACCCATTTCACGCGCACCGGCACGATGAAAAACAACAGGATCGGGTAGTTGGGAAACAACGTCGCGAAGGCGTAGAACAGCGACATGTTCAGGTACACTCCGTTAGGGTTGGGGGCGTGGAAGAAAAACACCGCGACCGTCGTGCCCAGCATGCCCGTGAGATAGTACAGGTTGAGCTTGAAGCTGCCCCAGGCCTGTTCGAGACCCTCGCCGAGCAGCCAGAGGAAGTTGAGGTAAAGGAACACCCACAACACGCTCAACTGGCGGCCAATGCTGATCTGCGGGATGAAGATGTAGCTGAACAGCCGCCACACCTCGCCGTGCAGCACCCGGTCCGGTTGCAGTTCCAGCATGTTCACCAACGGGGGGCTGACCGTCGCGAGGAGGAACACCAGGGCATTAAACGCGACGATGATGCGCATCAGCCCGGGAATGGCGAGTTGCCCAAAGCGGCGTTCGAGGGCGTTGATCCAGCGCATGACACACACGAAACGGCTCACGACCGGTGAATGGACGGGCGGAGCGAGGTGCAAGGCACGGGGGCGAGGTGTCCGCATCCCGCATCCCGCCTTTGACAGCCCCCCGGCGTGCGGTCTATTCGTGGAACGTGGATTCCGCGCCTGATTCGCTCAAACAAACCCCGCTGCACGCCGCGCACGTCCGGCTCGGCGGCAAGATGGTTCCCTTCGGCGGCTGGTCGATGCCCGTTCAATATCCCAGCGGCATCCTGGCGGAGCATCGCGCGGTTCGCACGACGGCGGGCGTCTTCGACATCAGCCACATGGGCCAGTTCATCGCCAGCGGACCCGGCGCGAAAAGCTGGCTCAACTCCGTTTTTAGCAACAACCTCGCCCGCATCGGCGCGGGGCAGAGCCAGTATGGGTTCCTGCTCAACGAGGCCGGCGGCGTCATCGACGACCTGATCATCTACGAGTACGCCGAAGGGGAGTTCCTGCTGGTGGTCAACGCGTCCAAGATCGACGAGGACCTCGCGTGGCTGACCACGCACCTGCCCACGGGCGAGGAGTTGGAACTGAGCAACCGCAGCGACCGTTTTGCCGCGCTCGCCGTGCAGGGACCGCGCACGCCGGAGATTTTCGCGGCGTTCTTCGGGCCGACCGTGCCGCTGCCGGAACGCTTCGGCGTGCAGGTGATCGACCACAAAGGGTTGACCTTCGTGGTCGCGCGCACCGGCTATACGGGAGAGGACGGCTTCGAGTGGTTCATCCCCGCCCGGGCGGCGGAAGTGGTCTGGGATGAACTCCTGGCCAAGGGCGCGCCGTTCGGCCTGATCCCCTGCGGACTCGGCTCGCGCGACAGCCTGCGGCTGGAGGTGTGTTACCCGCTAAATGGCTCGGACCTCTCGCCGCAGCGCACCCCGCTGGAGGCGGGACTCGGGATTTTTGTCGATCTCAAGGAAAAGTCGGATTTCATCGGGCGCAACGCCTTGCTCAAATTGAAGGAAGCCGGCGGTCCCACCGAACGTCTCGCCGCCTTTCGCATGACCGACAAAAGCCCGCCGACGCGTTCGCACTACGCCGTCTTCGCGCGGGGTGGCGAGGAGCGGGCGGGCGAGACGACCAGCGGCGGGTTTGCGCCGAGCCTGGACGGCGCGGGCATCGGCATGGCGTACCTGCCGGCGGCGCTGGCGAAGGCGGGCACGGCCATCGACATCGACATCCGCGGCAAGCGCTACGCCGCCGTGGTGGAAAAGAAACCGCTCTACAAACGCCGCGAGGACCGTCCCAGGCCCGCCGGCGACGCGGCGTGAGCTTCCGGTGAATTTTGCCTTTCGCGCCGCCTCATTTTGCACCATCCTCGCTCCCCATGAACGTTCCCGACGACCTCAAATTCGCCCCGACCCATGAATGGCTGCGCGCCGCGGATGGCTGCGTGGGCATCAGCGACCACGCGCAGGCG
>CAXTOX010000067.1:0-19938 GCA_964245885.1 uncultured Chthoniobacterales bacterium
ATGCCGCCGCCAGTCACCGCCAGCGTGCCCTGGCTGACGAGCGTCTGGCCGGTGTACGTGTTCGCCCCGGTGAGGGTCAGCGTGCCTTGGCCAAGCTTGGTCAGGCCGCCGTCGGTGCCATTGTCGCCCGTGACCGTCGAGTGAACCAGGGGCTGGGCCACGGTGACGTCGAAGTTGTTGGTGTCGATGAGCGCCCCACCGTTGCGCACGTTGGCCGCCGTCAGGCTCGTGAAGAAGCCCGTGCTACTCCCGCCCGCCTGCAAAGTGCCGCCGTTGAAGTTGAACGTGCTCGTGTTGACGCCGGAGATGTTGCCGGCCGTCAGGACGCCCCCGTTGAGGTTGTAGGTGCCGTTGCCGCCGGTGCGGTAGCCGAGGAAGAGGGTGTTACCGTTGGTGGTGAAGGTACCCCCGGTTTGGTTGAAGACTCCCGTGCCAGCATTGCCGACGTAGGCTGTGCCCGTGGAGAGGTTGCCTGTGCCGCCTAGGTTGTAGGTGCCGCCGGCGTTGGCGGAACTGCCAAGGGTGAGGAAGTTACCGTTGGTGGTGAAGGTACCCCCGGTTTGGTTGAAGACTCCCGTGCCGTCGTTGCCGACGACGGTTTCGCCCGTCGAGAGGCTGCCCGTGCCGCCGAGATTAAAGGTGCCGGTGCTGCCAGCATCATCGCCGACGTAGAGGAGGTTGCCGTTGGTCGTGAAGGTGCCCCCGCTCTGGTTGAAGGTGCCCGTGCCTTTGAGACCGACGAAGGCTGTGCGCGTGGAAAGACTGCTGCCCTGGCCGCTGTCGCTGAGATTGTAGGTGCCGGTGGAGCCCGCCAATTCGCCAACGGTCATCGTCCCGATGATGTTAACGAGCTGGGACGAGGCCGGGATGGTGGTGATGCTGCCCCCCGTCTGGGTAAAGGTGCCGGTGCCGCGGTAACCAACGGAGAGGTAACCCGAGATGACACTGCCGGCGCTGAGTTTGTAGATCCCGATGCCGTCGGCTTTGTTGCCGACGAGGATCGCGTTGCCGTTGGTGGTGAAGGTGCCCCCGGTCTGGTTGAAGGTGCCCGTGCCGTCGTTGCCGATGCCGTTGGTGTTGGGGGCGCCCGTGCTTAGGGTGCCGCCGCTGAGGTTGTAGGTGCCGTTGCTGCCTGCGAGGTCGCCCACGAGGAGACTGGCGCTGCTGGTGGCGGTGCCCCCGGTCTGGTTGAAGATGCCAACGCCCGCCAAGCCGATGTCGATGATCTGGGCGGAAATACTGCCGGCGCCGAGATTGTAGGTGCCGTGGCCATTGTCAGCATAGCCGACGACGAGTTCGCCCTGGGTGTAAGGGTTACTCTGGATGGTAATTGCGCCGCCAGTCTGGCTGACCGTACCGGTGCCGTTACCGCCGACGATTAGTTCTGCCACGTTGAGGCTGCCGCCGAGGAGGTTGTAAGTGCCGGTGGAGCCTGAGTCATTGGCAACGGTCAGGCCACCAGCCGCGTTGAGGGTGCCGCCGGTTTGGGTGAGGGTGCCGGTAGAGGAGAGGCCGACATAGATGTTGCCGAAAGTCTGGGTGCCACTCGCATCGCTGTAGGTGTAGGGGCTGTTGTGGTAACGGTCGGCGTCGATGAAGAGGTCTGGGTAACTCGGGTTTTGGGCGCGGGCAGTCCGGGCAGAGCCGGCCAGGGCGGCGAACGTGAGCAGCGCCAGCGTCCACCCGGCGCGAGACGCCCGCCCCCGGCGGCGTGGGCGCAGGGACCAAGAGGAGCCAAGCTGGCCCGCCACGGCGGCGGTGGCGCCCCGAAGGAGCAAACCGAAGACAAAGGGCGCGGAGAGCCGACGGGAGGCAAGTTTTTTCATGGCAGGAAGCGACGACGAACGTGGATCGCCAAGGAGATTACCCCAAGCGAAACTGCCAGCGGTATCCGTAGACCTACGTATTTTTCTAAGTAGTCCTACGTAGGGGATGTGTGCCGCAAGTTGCCGGCAACCGCGATGACCGAGCGTACAAACGGCACCGTTCTCCTGGCAAACAGAACCCTGCACAAACTGACGTGAGCTCCAGGTCAAGCTGGCTTCAAACCTGGCACTCGCATGCCATCATACGATCTGAGATGATTGGATCGTGTTAGGAGATCGGCTCCAACAACCCTCCGATATCTGACCCGAGGTAACTCCCTTTGGCAAGAAAAGGGTGGCGACGGTGTAGAAGTGTGCCAAGAACTCGTCTCACAAATCAACGTGCCATTTCGTTGAAGTGAGTTGAGTTCGTGGCACCGCTAGGTTGCGACCCTCACAGCGATTTGGGGAATGACAAGAGAGGTTTTCCCCATCCTTTCGCTTCTCTTAATCTGCGGAAATCCGCGTGATCTGCGGCTAAATTCCGTTCTTCACGTGGGCAGTTCGTAGCCCTCCAGCGTGTCATGCACTTCGTCGGCCAGCGAGAGGTCCTGGTGACGCGTCAGGTCGTTGGGCACGGCGACCACGTACAGCCCCGCCGCCTTCGCCGCGCGCACGCCCGGCTCGGAATCCTCGAACGCGATGCTGCCCGCCGGCGGCAGCGACACTCCGAGGTCCGCCAGCGCGGCGAGGTAAACATCCGGTGCCGGTTTGTAGTGGGCCACCGTCTCGCGGGTTCGCACCACCGAAAAGTGCTTCCGCAGACCGAGCCGTTCGAGGCCGGGCACGACCCAGTCGGCGGTGGAGTTGCTGGCGACGCCCAAGCGGTAGCCGAGCCGCGCGCCGTTTTCGAGCAGGGCTTGTACGCCGGGGAACGGCGGCAGCGATTCGACCATTTCGAGGACGCGGCGCGAGAGCCGCGAATCGTGGTCGGGCCAGTGGAAGCCGCGCCCGGTGAGTTTTTCAAGGTGCGCACGGGGATCGAAGCCGTTAACGTACCCGACCGCGTTGAGCCAGTCGGACACGTCCAGATGTTGCCCTTCCTCCTCGTAAAGTTCCCGCCACGACTCGAACACCCCCGTCTCGGTGTCGAGCATCAGCCCATCAAAGTCGAGAATCAGGGCGCGGGGAGGTGGCGTCGGGAAAGTTGTCGGCATCGGAGGACCTTCCTCTGGACCGTGGCGTTTTGCATTTCGCATTTTGCCTCCGTCCACGCCGCTCCCTCGCTGCCCGCGCCGCCGAACGGTGCCTACACCGGCGCGTACGTCGATTTCGGCGAAACCGAAGACCACGTCACCGCCGGGGCGATCCAGGCCTTTGAAAAGCTCGTCGGCAAGCACCAAGCCATCGTGGCGAGTTCGAGTTTCTGGGGGCGGGGCGGCTTCCCGGCGGAGAACGTCCGGGTCATCTCGGAATACGGCGCGACCCCACTCCTTTACTGGTCGCCATGGGGGCCGCCGTACGAACAGGGCCGGCACGTCGACCCCGGCCCGTGGAGCCTGCGGCACATCGTGGCGGGCGACTGCGACGCGTACATCGACCAATGGGCGGCGGGCGCGCGAGACTTCGGCCAACCGTTGCTCGTGTCGTTCGCCTGCGAGCCGAACTCCGATTGGTTTCCGTGGAGCGGGATCGAAAACGGCGGCGCGACCATCGGACCGGACCTGTACAAACGCGCTTACCGCCACGCCGTGGACCGCGTGCGCGCGGCGGGAGCCGTGAACGTCGCCTGGGTGTTCCATGCCAACAGCGGTTCGCATCCCGACCGGCCGTGGAACGTACTGGCTGAATATTACCCGGGCGCGGACTACGTGGATTGGCTGGGGATGAGCGTCTACGGACAAATCACCCCGGGCAAAGACAGTTGGGACGAATGGGCGGAAGACATGGATCAGGCGTACGGGCGTCTTTGCGCGTTGAACCCTGACAAGCCGGTGATGTTGGCGGAATGGGGCGTGGGGGAGTTCGATGATCCCGGGAGCAAGGCCCGGTGGATCGGGGACGCGTTCGCCGGGCTGAACGGCGGCAAGTATCCGCGTATGAAGGCGGCGGTGTTCTGGCACGAACGTTGGCAAAACAAAGACGAAAGCTGGAGCAACCTGCGCGTGAACTCGTCGCCGACCGCGCTGAAGGCATACCGGCAAGGGGTGGCGAACGCGTTCTGGCTCGACCGTCCGTCCGATGTTCCGCGTTGAAAAGCCTCTCGCAAAGGACGCGAAGGACGCAAAGGAGGAGAGGAAAACAAAAGGGTTTTAATTCCTTTTCCTTTGCGTCCTTCGCGGCTTTTGCGAGAGGCCCTCTTCTTCCGCGCGCTTGAAACCTCACACCGCCAAGCTAATTTGGAACCATGCCTACCAGTTCCCCCACGTCGGCCGCCTTCGATTACAAACTCCAGATGCTATCGGCGCTCCACCCGGAGCGGTTCGCCCCTTATTTCGACAACCTGCCTGTTGATCCTTACATCAAAGGCAGCTTCCGCCGCCGCCGGTTCTCGCGCTTCACCGGCCCGCCGGAAAACCTCCAGCGTTTGGAGCACAAGTATTTCATCCAGAGCAGCGCCGTGAATCAACTCGCCGGCGGCATCAAGCGCGACTTCCCCGAACTGGAAGATTCCCTGATGGAGACGCCCGAGTTCCAGACGGTCGTCGCGTCCTTCATCGACTTCTCCAAAATCGACCCCATGGTCACGGAGATGGGCGTCCACCAGATTCGCGTGGTCGCCAGCAAGGACGAACAGGGCGAACCTGCGCCGGAGGGCATTCACAAAGACGGGTTTGATTACGTCGGCATCTTCTGCATCAACCGCGACGGTGTCTCGGGCGGCGAAACGCACCTGTACCGCGAGAAGGATCAACCGCCGATCTTCGACAAGATTCTCCAGCCGGGCGAGTTCGTGATGGTCAACGACCGCACGCTCTACCACTACGCCAGCGCCGTCGCGCCCACGGGCGAAAAGGCCGGCGTGCGCGACGTGTTCGTTCTCACCGCCTGAAGCTCGCGCCGATGACCACTTTGTCACCGGTTGCCGCGCTTCCCGTGCCGCACGGGGAGCTGCGCGCTCTTTTCCCCTCGCTTTCCCAGCAGGTCCACGGGCACGCGGCCGTGTTCCTCGATGGACCCGGCGGCACGCAGGTTCCGCTGAGCGTGATGCAAGCGATGTCGGGCTACCTGAGCCGCGACAACGCCAACACGGGCGGGTCGTTCGTCACCAGCCAGCGCACCGACCTAGCGGTGGCCAACGCGCGGGCGGAGACCGCCCACTTCCTCAACGCCCGCCGCGTGGAGGAGATCGTCTTCGGGCAAAACATGACGAGCCTGGTCTTCGCCCTCAGCCGCGCGCTGGGACGCACGTGGCAGGCGGGCGACGAGATCATCGTCACCTCGCTCGACCACGACGCGAACATCTCGCCGTGGACCCTCGCCGCCCGCGACGCCGGGGTCACGGTACGAACGTGGGAGTTTCGCAAGGAAGACTGCACCCTGCGTGTCGAAGACCTCGAAGCCCTGTTGACCGAACGCACGGTCCACGTCGCCTTCACGCACGCCTCCAACGCCGTCGGCACGATCCCAGACGTGGCCGGCGCGATCCGGCGCGTCCGCGCGAAGTCGCCCCGCGCCACGGTGTTCATCGACGCGGTGCATTACACGCCGCACAACCTCGTCGATGTCCAGGCGCTCGACTGCGACTTCCTCGGCTGCTCGGCTTACAAATTTTGTGGGCCGCACCTCGGCATCCTCTACGGCAAGTACGAGCACCTCGACCGCCTGGAAGCGTACAAGGTCCGGCCCTCGTACGCCAAGCCGCCGGGTAAATGGGAGACCGGCACGCAGAGCTTTGAGAGCATCTCGGGTCTGCGGGCGGCGTTGGCGTACCTCGCCAGCGTCGGCGGTGAAGGCGTGGACGTGCGCGACGCCATGCGCCGAATCCGCGAATACGAACTCGGCCTGAACCGCGCGTTCCTCGAAGGAGCACGCGACGTTTCCGGCCTGAAGGTCTACGGGATCACCGACCCCGCGCGGGTGGAGGAACGCACGCCGACCTTCGGCGTCACGTTGCAAGGGTGGAACGCCGCTCCCTTGGCCGCGCGTCTCGGGGAGCGGGGATTTTTTGTCTGGGACGGGCATTTCTATGCCGTCGACGTGGTGGACCGACTCGGGCTGGGGAGCCATGGTGGATTGGTCCGCATCGGTTTCGCGCACTACAACACGCCCGAGGAAGTCGAGCGGGTCCTCGGCGCGCTGGCAGACTTGGCCAAAAGTGGGCCGGTGTGAAGAAGTTCGACTATTCGCTGGACTACCGCTCGCTCGACCTGCGTGCGAACCCGGAGTTGTACCGGGTAGGCGTAGGCGAGCAGGGCGTGCTGCTGGTCCAACCATACAAGGGCGAGATTTTGCCTCACTGGAAGTTCCGCGATCCGGCGGCGGCGCGGGAATCGTCCGAGAGGATTTTTGCCATGTACGGGGCTTACAAAGAGAAGGGAGATTTCGTCGGGATGGACATGGCGCGCAAGTTCCTGCAAATGGGGTACACGCGCGCCCGGCGGTACGCGAACCACATCGGCGGAAAAAAGTACGACGGCCCCGTGCCCGCCGACAAGAAGGGCCGGAGCGGTGCCCACGGCCGCGCCGAACTGCCGCGCACCGACCAACCTGACCCGGAAAAGGCCGAGGCCGCCGCGATCTTCAAGGCGAGGTGGGACGAGGTCAAAGCCGATCCTGATTACCGGCGGATGATGCGCGAGTTCGAGGCGAGACAGGGATGAATGGGAGGCGAGGGGCGACGAGCGGTGGGTTGTGGGCGGGGAGCCATGGGTAGATAGTCCTGGCAGATGAAACGCCTGGCGATCCTGCTTGCTATCCCGTGCATGTCGTGCAATTCCGCATCGCTCGTCGGCCGCTACTCGCCGCAGGCAGCAAAACGGGAAGCCGGACGCGACATTGCCTCCGGTCACATGAAGGTCTATCTGGCCGGGGAGGATGCGGCGTTCGAGGTGGGTGTCACACCCGGGGACCACCATCTCGTCGAGCATTTGCCCCAGGATCACAGCCTGCCGACGGGTCGCACTGTACCGCATGCCGCGGAAGCGACCGTTTACGCCGAGACCTACAATCGCGCCATCATCCGCTATCTTCGTATCCGCCCCAACAGTTGAACCTCGATGACCACTTCTGAATCTACCCTCCGACCGCAGTCCGCCGAACTTTTCGCCCGCGCGAAGGAACTGATCCCGGGTGGCGTCAACTCGCCGGTACGGGCGTTCCGCGGCGTTGGCGGCGAACCGTTCTTCGTCGTCCGCGCGGAGAAGGCGCACATCTACGATCTCGACGGGCGCGAGTACGTCGATTTCGTGGGTACCTGGGGGCCTGCCATCCTCGGCCACGCGCCGGCCGTGGTCGTCGAGGCGGTCCGGGCGGCGGCAGGGCGGGGATTGTCGTTCGGTATCCCCAACCCGGACGAGGTCGAGATGGCGCGCACGATCTGCGCGTGGGTTCCCTCGATCAAAAAAGTCCGCCTGGTCAACAGCGGCACCGAGGCGACGATGAGCTGCGTCCGGCTGGCGCGCGGGTTCACGGGGCGGGACCGCATCATCAAGTTCGAGGGCTGCTACCACGGGCACGTCGATTCGCTGCTGGTCAAGGCGGGCAGCGGCGCGCTCACCCACGGCCGGCCGGACAGCGCCGGGGTTCCCGCCGCGCTGGCGGACCTGACGATCACGCTGCCCTTCAACGACGAGGCGGCGGTGCGGGCGGTGTTCGCGCGCGAGGGCGGCCAGATCGCGGCGGTGATCCTGGAACCGATCCCGGCCAATGCCGGGTTGTACTTCGCGCGCGAAGGTTTCCTCGAAACCTTGCGCGAACTCTGCACCCAACATGGAGCCGTCCTGATCTTCGACGAGGTGATGACCGGCTTCCGCGTGGCGCGGGGCGGGGCACAGGAAATCTACGGCATCACCCCGGACCTGACCGCGCTGGGCAAAGTCATCGGCGGCGGGTTGCCGGTCGGGGCGTTCGGCGGACGGGCGGAAATCATGGATCAGCTCTCGCCCGACGGCCCGGTGTACCAGGCCGGGACGTTGTCGGGCAACCCGCTCGCCATGGCAGCCGGGCTGGCGCAGTTGCGCGAACTGGAACGCACAAACGCCTGGGCGCGGCTGGAGGAAGTCGGCGCGCAGTTCGAGAGGGTCGTCCGCGACACCCTGCGGAGAACGGGCAAACCGTACGTTTTCAATCGGATCGGTTCGATGTTTTGCCTGTTCTTCACGGACGGCGAGGTGCACGATCTCGCCACGGCGCAACGTAGTGATAGGCAGGCGTTCGCGCGCTTCTTCCATGCCTGTCTGGACGGCGGCGTGTACTTCGCGCCTTCGCAGTTCGAGGCAGGGTTTTTGTCCACTGCGCACACCGACGATGACATGGCGCAAACGGCCGAGGTCACGACGCGGGCGCTCCAGGCATGAGGGGCGGGGTACGACCGGCGGCGGCTTGTGCCTCGATATGTTGGTTGAAGTCAAGCGAAGGCTTAAAAGAGACAACTAACATGCAAATGAACAAATTTAAGCAGAACATCGGACGCAAACTTCTCTTGTTCGTCCTGCCGATTCTTTTAGCGGTCGGCTTTACCGCTCCCTCCGCGCTGGCAGATGATCACCATGACCGCGGACGCGGTGGCCGTGGTCGGGCGCAACGCGCCTACCGTGGCGGCGGGGATCGACACACGTACCGTGGTGGTGGATATTACGGGGGTCGCGGCTATCGGCATGGTTACTACGGCGACCGGCACCGCAACGGGCGCTGGAGGTATCGTCATGGCCGTCGCTATTGGTACGAAGACGGCGGGTATTTTCTCTCCCCAGGTGGTACCAGCATCAACATTGTGCTGTGACTTAGCGCATCGTAAGCGATCGTTTGAAAAGGCAGGCGAAGTATGGCCCTTCCCTGCCTTTTTCATTGCCGATGCGACGACTAGCCGACCGTCGGGCTGGTAGGCGGCTGGTTCTTTAGCAGCTTGCGGAAGTCGACTTCCACCTCACCGAAATTCGCCTCGTGGCGGCGCAGCATATCACCGAGCAGCATCGCCAGACGCTTGGCGGTTGCCGGACTCATCACGATACGGTTGGAAATTTCGAGGTCTTCTTCGAGGACCTTCACACCGAAGGAGTTCGTGTTAAAACCGATGTCGAGGATGATTTCCTCGGGCGTCAGTGTGCCGCGGCAGAAGTTGGCGTAGGTGACCTGGGTCTTCGCGGTGCTGATTTTTTGGAGAACCGTGTTGTCGGGATTGTTGCCGGGAGCAGTTGGTGGGGTATTCATAAAGCGAGGCAACCTAGAGGCAAAAACCGAAAGGCAAAAGACAAAACGCGCAGGGCGATTTGACCGTACTCGCGAACAGACGAGAGCCCTGCGGCACTTTGGTCTTTCGCTTTGTTCCCGGACCGGCCATCGTACGTGTTGCTTCGTGATGGCTGCCTTCCTTCTTCGCCGCTTTCTGGCGCTGGTGCTCGTGCTCTTCACGGTGGTGACGATCACGTTTTTCATGCTCCGGCTCGCTCCGGGCGGGCCGTTCGACCGGGAACGGAAAATCCCCGAGCGCATCGAGCGTGAACTCGAGCTCAAGTACAATCTGGAAGGTCCTGAAGGCCGGGCCTGGGGCGAGTCGTTCGCCGCGCGTTTGGGGCTCGGGGAGGAGGGGCGGCACGGTTTCGGTGAGGCCGGTTCGCTGGGGCAACAATACGGCTCGTACATGCGCGATCTCCTCCGGGGCGACCTGCGCATCTCCACGCAATATCTGAACCGTTCCGTGGCCGGAATCCTTGCGCAGACGCTGCCGGTCTCGTTGACGCTCGGAGCGGTCGCGTTCCTGGTGGCGAGTGTGGCGGGGGTCTGGCTGGGAACGTTCGCCGCCGTGCGGCACAACGGGGTCTTCGACGCCGGGGCAATGTTCGGCGCGTTGCTGGCGATCTCGGTGCCGACGTTCGTGACCGGGCCGCTGTGCGTGCTGGTGTTCGCGCTGGACCTCGGGGTGCTGCCGGTCGGCGGGTGGGGGACGGTGTCGAGCGTCGTGCTGCCCGCGCTCGTGCTGGCCGCGCCGTACGTGGCCTACATTGCGCGGCTGATGCGCTCGAGCATGCTGGAGACCCTTGGACAGGACTTCGTGCGGACGGCGCGGGCGAAGGGGTTGTCGAACCGCGCGGTGATCTACCGGCACGCCTTGAAAGTGGCGATTTTGCCGGTGGTCAGCTACCTCGGCCCGCTGGCAGCGAACCTCCTGACCGGCTCCATCGTGGTCGAAACGGTTTTCAATATCCCTGGAATGGGCGGTTTTTTCGTGAACTCCATTCTCAACCGCGACGGCTTCCTGCTCGGCGGGGTGGTGATCGTCTATTGCACGCTGCTCGTGGTGCTCAACTTCGTGACCGACCTCGCCTACAAGGCACTCGATCCAAGGGTGCAGCTAGCCTGAGAATGCAAAATGCAAAGTGCAAAATGCAAAAATTCAGATGAACGCGTCTGATCTCGATCCTTTGACTTCTGTTTTCTGACTTTTGCATTCTGCATTTTGCATTTCCCGCCATGCCGCCCGCTGCCGTTGCTCCTCTCGACGCTCCGCTGCCGCCCCTGCGTGTCCGGGCGACCACGCCGCTGGCGCGGTTCTGGCGCAACCCGGCGGTGCGGGTCTCGGTGGCCATTCTCGCGCTCGTGGTGTCGGCGGCGGTCGTGGGGCCGATTTTGATGCCGAGCGCGTACGGAGCACCCACCCCCCTTCAGCTCGCGGCACCTTCCGCCACGCACTGGCTGGGCACCGACGTGAACGGACGCGACCAGCTTTACCGGGTGTTCGTGGGCGCGCGGATCTCGCTGGTGGTCGGGCTGACGGGCGCGCTGGTGGCTTTTTTCGTCGGCACGTCTTACGGGTTGATCTCGGGCTACGCCGGGGGGCGGGTGGATGGCGTGATGATGCGGCTCGTGGAGGTGGTTTACTCGATTCCCCGGCTCATCTTCATCATCATCCTCATCAACGTGGTGAACGCGCCGTTCAACCGGTGGCTGCAAGCGAAGCTGGCCGGTTCCTCGTGGCAAGGTCTGCCCGCGTATTCCAAGACGCTCATCCTGATCGTCTCGCTCGGGCTGGTTGAATGGCTGACGATGGCGCGCATCGTGCGCGGACAGGTGCTCGTGTTGAAAAACCTCCAGTTCGTCACGGCCGCGCGCAGCCTGGGGCAGAGCCACCTCAAAATTCTCGTGCATCACCTGCTGCCGAACCTGACCGGGATCATCGCCGTGTACCTGACCCTGACGATCCCGGCAGTCATCTTGGACGAGAGTTTTCTCAGCTACCTGGGGCTCGGCGTCGATGCGAGCCAGGCGAGTTGGGGGACGTTGTTGAGCGACGGCGCGCAGGCGGTGAACCCGATCAAGAGCAGTTGGTGGCTGCTGGTGTTCCCGGCAGCAGTGATGTCGGCGACGCTGCTGTCGCTGAACTTCCTCGGCGACGGCCTGCGCGACGCGCTCGACCCACGGTCGAAGTGAGACCGAAGGTAGGGGCATCGTTCCTCAACAAGTCACTTGCCATCTGCCCGACTCCAAGCCATCATACGCCCACACCACGGCGCCATCGACTAGTGGTTAGGTCACGGCCCTCTCAAGGCTGGAGCACGGGTTCGAATCCCGTTGGCGCTACCAAACATCGCAGCCATCGGTGTCCCGGATGTGCGGCCGGTGGCAAACGCAGAAGGTTGACGCCATCCTTGACGGCGGGATAATGTTCCCTTCCCGCCTCGTCCATGGCCCTCTCGCTTTTCCAGGTTCTCCCGCCCACGCGCAGCGGACGCACGTTCTTCGTCGCCTTGTCTCTGCTCGGCTTGTGCGCGCTGCTCCAGTTGAGCTTTCTCGGCTGGTACTTCGCGCGGGGCGGCGTGCGCACGGCCGCGGCGATGGCGCAAGCCCCGGCGGTTCCCAACGTCCCGCGTTTCGCGGAAACGATGCAGCCCACCGTGGCGGCCATCGACGAGCCATCGGCCCTGGCGTCGGTTCAGCCAAACCCTTCCGGTGCCGCCACAGACCCGTCGAGCGGCTATTCCGCCCTCCCGCAGCCCACCCCGGTGCCCGGCCAGCGGCTGCCCGGCGGTTCCTCGGGCGACGCGCTCGAACAGGCCCGCGCCCTGCGCCAGCGCGGCGACATGCGCGCGGCCCTCAGCCGCCTGCGCGAGGCGCTGGTGGCCGAACCTGATAACGCGCAGGCCATCGCCGAACTCGCCCTGACCTACGAGGCCATGCCCGACCTCGGCGACAAGGCCACCGAACAGTGGCAGCGCATCTACAACATGGGCGAGAGCGTTGGCGCTCCCTACTACCTCGCGGACGTGAAGCTGCACAGCGTGGGAAACACCTCCACGGCGGGTGATGCCGCCCCCCGGCGCGCCGGCAGTTCCACCTCCGTGGACAACACGATGCTCAAGATCACCGATCTCAGCGCCGAAGACATCCCCGATCCTGCGATGGAAAAGAAGGTCGCGCTCAAGATCGTCGTCAAAAGCCGGCCCGGCATCGTCATCGACCCGACCAAGGTCCGCATCGACGCCTATTTCTACGATCTGCTCGACGGCAAGGATATCGTGCAGACCGATGCGCAGACCGATTATGCCTGGCTGACGCCGCCGCCGATCAACTGGGCCAACGACAAATCCGAGGTCCTCGAAGCTCTCTACGTGCGTCCCAAAGGGGTCGCTCTCATGCCCGGCGCGCCGGTGCTCGGCAACACCCGCGCTGGCGCGCGCCGCGGAAACGGCCGCAATGGGAAAGGCAAGACGCCGCCCGCGACGGACGCCGAAGCGCAGCCTTCGCCGGGCGAGGCGGCGGCCGCGCCCGTTCGGACGTACCTCGGCTACTCGGTGCGGCTGTACTACGGTGGCCAGTTGCAAGAGGTCCAGGCGGAGCCCGTGCGCCTGCTCCAGCAGTTCCAAGCACCGTTGACCCTGCCGGCGGACGGCAGCCAGCCGTCGGATAATTCGTCCGTGCTCCACTGACATGAAAATCCTGGTGGTTGACGATCAGGCCGAAGCCGTCGGCGCGCTCGCCCACGGACTGCGCGAGGCGACGGGTCACGAGATCGTCGAGGCGGTCGGCGGTCAACGGGCGCTGGACCTTTCTCGACAGGATGGACCGCCCGACGTGCTCGTCACCGAGGTCGTGCTCGAAGAGGTGGACGGCTTCGCGCTCAACGAATCCCTGCGCGCCGACCGGCCGGAACTGCGCACGATCTACGTCACCGGCCACGACCTGACCCGGTACGCCGACTACATCAAAGGCACGCCCGTTTTCCGCAAACCGGCCAACCCACGCGAGGTCGCGGCGGCCCTGGGAGCATCACCGGAAGCGCGCTCTGCCCCCCTCCTGACCCCGGTGCCCGCTCAACCGGAGAACGAGTCGGCAGGCGCGGACCGCGCCGTCCGCACCAAGAGCGCGTCGCTGACCGACGAGCTGCCAGCCGACCAGCGTTCGCAATCCTCGAAGCTGCGGCACCTGGTGGGCAAACAGGGCTTCACGGGCAAGCTCGACCAGTTCGACCTCGTGGACATCATCCAGATGTGCTGCGTGAGCAAACGCACCGGCCGCCTGCACATCGCCCGGCGCGACGAGCGCGGCGTGCTGTACCTGCGCGTCGGCCAGATCATCCAGGCCGTCACGGGGAACCTGGAGGGCGAGGAGGCTGCGTACGAAATCGTCGGCTGGTCCTCGGGACAGTTCTCGTTCGAGGACGGCGTGCAGCCCGAGACGCAGACCATCATGGGCGGCTGGGAGCGCCTCATCATGGAGGGCAGGCACCGCCGCGACGAGCGCCGCCACGCCGAGGCGGGCGGTGCGCCAGCCGACGCTGCCGATCCCCACCTCGCGGGCAAGAGCATCGGGCCGTACGAACTGCGCCGCAAGATCGGCCAGGGCGAGCGCAGCGAGGTCTTCGAGGCGATGCAAACGTCCATGGGCCGGGTGGTCGCGCTCAAGATCCTGCTACCCGAGTTCCAGGCGGACGACGGGGCCGTGCAGACGTTCCTCGCCCAGGCTAGCGCGAAGGCAAACGTCCAGCATCCCTCCATCCTGTCGGTCTACGAGGCCGGGCACAACGAGGGCATCGATTACTACACGCGTGAGTTCGTCGACGGCTCCAACCTCGCGTACCTCCACGCGCAAGGGCGCACGCTGGACGATCCGACCGCTTTGCAATGCGTCAAGGTTGCAGCCGAAGTGTTGAGTTTTCTCAACCAACAGAAGATTCCGCACCCGCCGCTCAAACCCGAGGACGTGTACCTGGGCCGCGACCACCGCCCCCGCCTGAACAACCTCGCCGCCTTGCCCGAAGAGAGAACCCCGCCCACCCAGCACGACATCCACGCGCTCTCGCGGATGGTCAGCGATTGTCTGCCGGGCGCGGGTGCCTCGACGCTGGGCTTGCGCTTGCTGCTCGGGCGGATGCTGCTGGACGGAGCCATGGGTTTTCCGAGTTGGGGGGCGCTGCTCCAGGCCGTCAAGACGCTGGAACCGAAGATCGTGCCCGAGGACGCCTTCAGACTCAGCGCGCAGGACGCGGCGGCCATCGCGGCGGTCAAAGAGGCCAAGCGCCGCCAGAAGCGCGCGCTGGCGTGGACCACGGTCGGCATGTTCGCACTCCTCTGGCTGGTGGGGATCGTCGTGTACCTGAAGTTTTTCCGCGCACCGGCCGCCAAGGATTTCGGCAAGATGATCGCCGTTCCCGCCGGAGAGTTCCTCTACGGACCCGACAAGACGAAGCAAAGCACCGGAGCCTACTGGATCGACGAGTACGAAGTGACCATCGGCCAGTACAAGCAATTCCTCGACGCGCTCAAGGCCCATCCGACCGACCAGTACGAAGCGCCGAACGTTCCCAAGGGCCACCGCCACGAAAACGACAAGTGGGACAACGTCTACGCCGCCGCCAAGGACGGCGGTACGCTCAACCGCGCTTCGCTCGACCTGAACTGCCCGGCGGTCCAGGTGGACTGGTTCGACGCCTACGCCTACGCGAAGTGGAAGGGTCACCGCCTGCCCACCGAACAGGAATGGGAAAAAGCCGCGCGCAGCACCGACGGCCGGCGGTTCCCCTGGGGCGACGACGCGACGCAAATCCAGAAGGTGAACACGAGCGCCGACTACAACGACCGCGACCCTGGTGCCAAAGGCATGACCGACGGCTACAACCGCTGGTCGCCCGTCGACGCCATGACCGGCGACCGGAGCGTCTACGGGGTGATGGACATGGCCGGCAACGTTGCCGAATGGACCGCGACGGTAGAACACCGTGGCTGGGCGGACTTCCCGGTGGTGTGCGGCGGCAGCTTCAGTTCCCAGGATTTCTCGGTGACCCACCGCGTCAAGGAACTGGCCGACCTCCAGTTCAACGACCGCGTCGGCTTCCGCACCGTGTCCGACACGCCGCCCCCCGCCAGGTAACCGTTCCTCCCCGCCGTCATGGAAACTTTCTTCGCACGATCCTCCATCCGTTCCCGCCGTGTCGCGGGCTGGCTTTGCCTTTGGCTGGTCTGCGCCGCCGCGGTTTCTGGCGTGCATCGCGCCGCCGCGCAGCTCCAGATCGAGATCTCGTTGCCCCGGCGTACGTTCATGCTCTACGAACCGCTCGTTGCCACGATCACGTTGACGAACCAGGCGGGGCGCGACGTGACGCTGGAGGACGTGGGTGGCAAGCAGTGGTTCAACGTCGAGGTGACCACGTTCGACGGCCAGGTCATCCAGCCGTACGACCCGAACTACCAGCTCCATCCGCTGACCGTGCCCGCCGGGCAAACCCTCAAGCGCAAGATCGACCTGAACCCGCTCTTTCCCGTGCGCGAACTCGGCACGCACCGCCTGCGGGCCAACGTCTACCTCGCCGACGCCGACCGGTTTTTCGCTTCGAGCTACGCGACGTTTGACATCGCCGAAGGCCAGTTGATGTGGCGGCAGGACGTGGGGGTGCCGGGCAGCACGGACGTGCGGGAAATCTCGCTGCTGACCTTTCAGCGGCCCGACCGTCTCATGCTCTACGCCCGGGTGCGCGACGGCGAGAGCGGCACGAACATGTACTCGACGCAGGCGCTCGGCCGCATCCTGTCGAGCAGCGTGCTGCCCCAGGTGTTGCTCGACCGGCAAAACACCTTGCACGTGCTCCAGGAAGCTTTGCCAAGCGCGTTTCTCTACACGCAGGTCAACGTCGACGGTGAGCGCGTGAACCAGCAGGCGTACAACAAAGTGGGCACGAACCGGCCCAAGCTGGAAAAGTCGGTGGACGGCAACGTCGGCATCCGCGGGGGGCAACTCCAGCTTGCCCAAGCGCCCGGGGCGGCGACCGCGCCCGTGCGCGAACCGAAGCTCTCGGACCGTCCGGCCAGTTTGCCCGGAACTAAAAAGCCTGTCGCTCAGTAACGGCATCGTACGGCTGCGTGCCGGCAGGTGGTCACGGCGCTGCGTCGCCGTGTCTGCGTTGGTGGTGCGTTCCTTCCAGAACCAGACACGGCGACGCAGCGCCGTGACCATATCTCGGATGAAACCGCTCCGTCGGCGTCCTGATTCGATTGAACGTCTGTCACACCTCGGCTACTCTCCTGCCGAATGTCGCGCCAAGCTGCCTCGCCCCGCCGCCCGTTGTCCTGTTTGCTCGTGTTCGCGTTGGTCGTCTTGGGGATTCCCCCAGCCCTACAAGCGTATGGCCCGCAAGGTTTTGATACGGTGATCATCGACGCCGGGCACGGTGGCTACGATCACGGCGGCGGACCCGGTCAGCGCATTTCCGAGAGCATCTACACGCTTGACACCGCCCGGCGTCTCCAGCGGGCTTGCCGCGCGCGGGGCTTCCGAACCGTGATGACGCGCAACGAGGACGTGTTCGTCACCCTGCGCGACCGCGTGGCCATCGGCTCGTCCTACCGCAACGCCGTGTTCGTCAGCGTGCACTACAACAGCGGAGCGCGTCTCGATGCGCGCGGTTACGAGACCTATTATTATCGCTCAGACAGTTTCGGGTTGGCGAGCCGGCTGCACGCCGCGCAGCTCTCCACGCTCGACACCGAGGACCGGCACGTGCGCCGCGATCCGTTCTACGTCCTGCGCAACCCGACGACCCCCGCCGTGCTCTGCGAGGGAGGATTTTTGACCAACCCGCAGGAGGCCAGCACGATCATGAGCAGTTCCTACCGCGAGCGTTGGGCGCAGAACATCGCCAGCGCGCTCTACGAACAGCGCCGCAGCGGCGACCCCGCCACTCTCGGGTACCAACCGCCCGTGACGACGCAGCATTACCACGGGGCGGGCGGCCACTCGTCGGGTTCGCGTCACGGCGGGCGGATCAGCCGCCGAGGCGGGGGACGCCATGGCCGTAGCGGCGGGACCGGTCGGCATGGGCGGGGCAGCGGGGTTAGCCATGGCCGGAGCAGCCACGGGAAGAGCAGCCGAGGCAGCGGCGGCCATTCGTCGTCGAAGAAGCACCACCGTTGATGAGCCGTTGCGTTGGAGGGGAGCGGGCACCATTTTGGCAGCCATGATCGTCACCCCTGCGGAAATGCGAGGCATCGAGGAGGCGGTGTTCGCCGGTGGCACCGCCGCCGAGACCTTGATGGACGCGGTTGGCCGGCGGATCGCAGACCACCTGCGCGAGATGGTCCCGCCGTTCGGCGCGACCTTGTTGGTCTACGCCGGCAAGGGCAACAACGCGGGCGACGCTCTCGTGGCGGCAAAAGCCTTGGGACCGCCGGACGTGTTCTTCGAGATCAGCTTGCGGCTGGCGCAGGACGACCCGGCGGCGCTCGGCGAACTCGCCCGCAAAAAGCTGGACGACCTGTTCACCGAGGGCTTTCCACGCCGTACCGCGGACGAAATTCGCGCTGGCCGCCGGCCCGCCGGACGTTTGTTCATTCTCGACGGACTGCTCGGCATCGGGGCAAAGGGCGAACTGCGCGACCCGATTCGGAGCGCCGCCCGCGAGATCAACGCCCTGCGCCGCACGCGCGGAGCGTACGTCATCGCCATCGACACGCCGACCGGACTCGACGCCGAGACGGGCGCGGCCGACCCGGACGCGGTGATCGCCGATGAAACGCTCACGGTGGGCTTCCCCAAGACCGGGTTGCTCACGGACCAGGCCACGAACTTCGTCGGGCGCCTGCACGTCATCGAACTGCCGGATTTTGCCCACGGCGGTAAACAGGCTCCCGACGCCGCCGCGCGAGGCACGGTGACGACCGCCGGTGCGCTGGCGGGTTTGCTGCCGGTGCGTCAACACGAGTCCAACAAGGGCATGTACGGCCGCGTGGGCATCCTGGCTGGTTCCGTCGGCGCGACGGGGGCGGCCGTGATGTGCGCCCACGCCTGCGCGCGCGCCGGGGCGGGGTTGATCTCGCTGTTGGTGCAACCCGACATCTACCCGGTGGTCGCGGCAGCGGCTTCGTCCGAAGTGATGGTCCGGCCGCTGGCCTCTCCGACGGACGCGTTGGAAATGGATTTCGACGTGCTCGCGCTCGGACCCGGCCTGGGCAAACAGGGAGCCGACAAGGTCCGCGCGCTCATCGAACGCTGGCCCAAGCCGATGGTCGTGGACGCGGACGGCCTCAACGCCCTGTCCGAGGACGTGGGCCTGCTGCGGTGCGCCGCCGGTCCGCGTCTGCTGACCCCGCACCCCGGCGAGATGAAGCGGCTTCTGAAGGGTGACGCCGTCGCGAGCGGCGGAGTTTTCAACGACCACGCGTCGCGCGCGGAGATCGTGCGCGGCTTCACGGACCATTACCCGATCACCTTGCTGCTGAAAGGAGCGCGCACGCTCATCGGCGAGAAGAATCGTCCGCTGGCGTTCAACTCGACCGGCAACGCCGGGATGGCGACCGGAGGCATGGGCGACGTGTTGACGGGGATTTGCGCCGGCCTAGCGGGGCAGAGGATGTCGTTATTCGACGCCGCGCGGTTCGCGGTCTGGCTGCACGGGCGGGCGGCTGACCTGTGCGTGGGCGAGGGGAACGCGTCCGCAGAATCGCTGCTGCCCACGGACCTGTTCGCAAAGTTTGGCGCGGCGTTCAAGGAAGTTCGCACGGCGGGCTGACCCGAAGTTTGTCATCGCCGCCGTGGACACCTTCTCGCCCGAAACGCTGATCCCGCTGCTCTCGCAAAAGGCGGCGCTGCTGCTGTTCACCCTGCCGGGACTGGTGCTTTACGGCTACCTAGCGGACAAAGCGGCGTTCGAGGGTGGGGGCCGGGTGTGCTCGGAACGATTTGCGCCGGGCGACCTGCTCATCGCGCTGATCCTCGTCCTGCTCTTTACGGGCTTCGTCCTGATGCAGTTGGCCGTCCCCGCCGGCCAAACGAAAACGGAGACGAACCTTCCCGGCGCTCTCGACATGATCGCTGGCATCATCTTCAGCGAGGTGATCTTCCTCGGCATGGCGGCGGGTCCGCTGGCCGCCCTCAAGCTGCGCGGCCTGAGCCTGCGCGAGACGTTCGGGCTGACGCGGCTGGGGGTCGGCGGCGTGCTCGGAGCGGCGTTCGTGCTGCTGCTCGTGGCGTTCCCGCTCATCGCCGCGTCGCTGGAAATTTCCCACGTCGTGCTCGCCGGGAGGGGCTACCTCAACACGGAACCGCAGGAGATGGTGCGTTTCCTCGCCGGGAGCGGTTCGCAGGTCGCCCGCTTCGCCGTGGCGTTCTCCGCCGTCGTGATGGCTCCCTTCCAGGAGGAACTGATCTTCCGGGGATACCTGTACGGCGTGGCGCGGCGTTTCGTCGGACCTGCGGGCGGCGCGGTGCTGGTCTCGCTGCTGTTCGCGGCCATCCACGTGCACGCGCCGAGTTTCGCGGGGCTGTTCGTGCTGGCAATGTGTCTGACGCTGGCCTACGAATGGACGGGTTCGCTTTTCGTGCCGATGGCCATGCACGCCATGTTCAACTCCATCACTGTCATCACCCTGCTCGCCGGTGGCTCCGCGCAAGGTTGATCCTCCGGCCGTGTCCACGGTGGCCGACTTCGGCGAGGACCGTCTCGTGGCGGCGTTGCTGGCGCAGCTTCCGGCCGACAACGGGTGTGGCG
>CAXTOX010000068.1:0-19895 GCA_964245885.1 uncultured Chthoniobacterales bacterium
GCCGCGAGCGTGTTCTCCGCGAGGCACCCTTGCCGCAAAAACTCGCGCGCGGCGATGGCCATGACTTCGTCGCCATCCACGAGATCACCCTTTTCGTCGCAGAGCAGCACGCGGTCCGCGTCGCCGTCGTGGGTGATGCCGACCTGCGCGCCGGTCTGGCGCACCAGGAGTTGGATCTCCTGCGGGAACGTGCTGCCGCAGTCGCGGTTGATGTTCGTGCCGTCCGGGGTGTTGTGGAAGGTCAGCACATCCGCGCCGAGTTCGCGCAGCACGGAGGGCGTCGACTTGTAGCCCGCGCCGTTGGCGACATCGACGGCGATGCGCAGCTTGTCGAGCGTCAGCTTGCGCGGAAAGCTCGCCTTGACGAACTCCACGTAACGCCCGAGGGCGTCGTCGATGCGTTGGGCGCGGCCGATCTTGCCGGCGGTCGGGCGGATGTTCTCGATCTCGCCGCTGAAGACAAGGTCCTCGATCTGCCGTTCGATCCCGTCGTCGAGTTTGTAGCCGTCGTGGCGGAAAAATTTGATCCCGTTGTCCTCGTACGAGTTGTGCGAGGCGGTCAAAACGATTCCGGCGTCGCAGCGCAGCGACCGGGTGATGTAGGCCACGCCGGGCGTCGGCAGCGGACCGAGCTGAAGCACGTCGACGCCCAAGGACATTAGCCCGGCGCAAAGCGCGTCTTCGAGCATGTAGCCGCTCTGGCGGGTGTCCTTGCCCAGGGCCACGGTCGGCCGCGGGTTGGCCCGCCCGTGGCCGCGGCCGGATTGGGCGATGACGTGGGCGGCGGCACGGCCCAGCTTGAGCGCGGTCTCCGCTGTGACCGGTTCGACGTTGGCAACCCCGCGCACGCCGTCGGTGCCGAAAATCCGCTTGCGGGCGGGGCGATCTTGCGGGGCGGAGGAGGGGCTCATCGTCGTGTAATAACCGGGTGGAAGGTGGGGGACCCAGTGTTGGCGAGCGGGAGCCTGGAATCAAGTCCGATTCCCGCTGCCCGGCGGCAGCAGGTGCGCGGGAGGCGGCGGCACCGGGAAAGGCGGCGGCATCGCGGGTGAATAATTGATGCTGTGCAGGATGAACAACCACAACAGCGTCGCCAGCGCGAGCGCCATGAGCTTCGCGCGCCATTCGTGGGTCAGCAGGGAGTGCCAGGGTTTCATCCGTCGGTGATTTGGGTCAGGCGGCGTCGCGGTCCTCCGCGGCGGGAGGGGCGGGGACGACGGCCGGCACGCTCGCGCCGCCGTTCTCGAACAGGAGCGCCTGCCCGAGCAATCGACGCAGCTCTGTGCGCGACAGGCCGCGCCGGATCGAGCGGCCGTTGCACAACGACACGCTGCCCGTCTCCTCGCTGACCACGAGCGTGAGCGCGTCGGTCTCCTCGCTGAGCCCCAGCCCCGCGCGGTGGCGCAGGCCGTACGAACGGTCCAGGCTCTCACGCTGGCTCACCGGGAAGATGCACGCCGCCGCCACGACCCGGCTGTCGCGCAGGATCACGCCGCCGTCATGGAGCGCTGTCTTGGGATGGAAGATCGTCAGCAGTAATTCGTTGGAAAACGCCGCGTCCAGTTCCACCCCGGATTCCGCGTAGTTGCGCAGGCCGATGTCGCGTTCGATGGCCAGCAACGCGCCGTAGTGCCGGCCGGCCAGTTCAAACACGGCGTCGCAGAGCTGGTCGAGCGTCTGGTGGTCCTTCTTCCCGCCGGCGAACAACGAGCGGCTGCCAAGTTCCGCGAAGACACGCCGCAACTCCGGTTGGAACATGACCACGATGGCCACCGCCAGGAAGATCGAATACCGGCCGATGAGCCAGCGGATCACGACGAGATTGAGCGCCTCGCTGAGCACGGTCAGCGAGATCAGGAACAGCATCATCCCGGTCAGCACGCGCGCCGCCCGGGTGCCCCGAAAGTAGATGTAGATGTAGTAGATGCCCGCCGACAGAAAACCGATTTCTACCAGCGAATTCCACTGCGCGAGCGCGTTCCACTGCTGTCGGCTGAACTGGAGGAAGAACTGCCACATCACGGTGTCGGGTCGTTACGGGTCAGGGGGTGGGGAGAAGCTGGCAGGCGGGGCAAAACCTACCCGTCCCCGAGCATGGCTTCGACGGCGCGCAACGCCAATAAATTCGGACGAACCTCATGCACGCGCAAGATTCGCGCGCCACGTTCGCGCAGAACCGCCGTCAACGCGACCGTCGGCCAGAGCCGTTCAGGGATCGTCTCCGCGCCGGAGACCTTCGCCAGGAACGACTTGCGCGAGACCCCCAGCACCAGCGGACGATCCTCGACCGCCAGCGCGGAAAGTTCGCGCAGGAGCGTCAGATTGTGTGCGACAATCTTTCCGAAGCCGATGCCGGGGTCAAACGCCACGCGTTCCGCGGGGATGCCCGCGGCGTGGGCGGCGGCGAGCCGTTCGATGAAAAACGCCCGGACTTCCGCGACCACGTCCGCGTACGTGGGCTGGACCTGCATCGTCCGGGGTTCGCCTTGCATGTGCATGAGGACGACGCCCGCCCCGTGCTCCGCGACGACGCCAGCCAGGGCGGAATCGCCTCGCAGGGCGGTGACATCGTTGACGATGGCCGCGCCTTGTTCGAGGGCGGCGCGGGCGACGGCGGCCTTCGAGGTGTCGACGGAGATCAGGCAGTCGGGCCGGCGGGCCATGATCGCCGCCACCACGGGCACCACGCGCCGGGTCTCCTCGTCGGCGGGCACGGGGGCGGCGCCGGGACGGGTGGATTCGCCGCCCACGTCGATGACGGCGGCTCCTTCGTCGAGCATCGCCAAGGCATGATCGACGGCCCGGTCGAAGTTCAGAAAAGCGCCGCCGTCGGAAAAGGAGTCCGGCGTGACGTTGAGGATTCCCATGACGACCCCCCGCGCGGAGAGATCAAGCGTGCGTCCGCCGGCGAGGTGCCACATGCCTCTGACCGTGGCGCGGTCCGGCGGGATTGCAAACGGCTCGCCAGGAAAGCGAGGAATGATACAGTGCAGCGCAAATGCGCGCGTCAAGGATCGTCCTGCTCACGCTGCTCTTGGGGCTCGCGGCCGGTCGTGCGTGGCCCGCTCCGGAGCAGGCGGCGAGCACCGACGCGGACCCCGCCCGGCGCGTGTCGCAGCTCGAAGACGAGAACAAATGCCTGCGCGCCGACGCGGAGTTCGCGCGCCGCCGGATGGCGCTGCTGGAGGAGGAAGCGGAGCGGTTGCGCGGCGTGGTCAAAGCCCGGCAGGACGCCGACGATCAGGCGGCCAACCGCTTGAAACGCCAGGAGATCGAGCGCGATGTCGAACGGCTGCGCGGGCTGCGTTTTCTCCATCCGGTCGACTTCCGCGAGATTCCCCGCACTGAACTGCCCGCCATCCTGCGCCAGAAGCTCGCGCAGCAGGTGCCCGACCAGGAGTTCGATGACGCCAGCATGGCGCTGGCGGCGTTGGGGGTGCTGCCGGCGGGCACCGATCTGAAAAAGACGTACGTGGCGCTGCTGGGCGAGCAGATCGGCGCGTTCTACGATCAGCACGAGAAGCAGCTTTTCACCTTTTCGGGGCAGCCGCTGTCGGGCTCACAGAACCGCGTGATCATGGCGCACGAGTTGACCCATGCCCTGGAAGATCAGCACTTCGATCTCTCGAAGCTCCCCATCGAAGCCAAGGGCAACGACGACCGCGTCCTCGCCGCCACGGCGTTGGTCGAGGGGGACGCGACCCTTGTCATGAACCGGTACATGGTCGGCGACCTGTCGGCTGCCTCGGTACGGGATGCGCTCGCCAGCACGTTGACCACCGATGTCCGGCAACTCGCTTCCGCACCGCGCTACCTCCGGGAAACGTTGCTGTTTCCCTACCTGCGAGGCCAGGAGTTCTGCACCGAGCTTTATGCCCACGGGGGTTGGGATGCGCTCGCGGAAGCGTTCCGGCATCCGCCGTCGTCTTCGTCGCAAGTCCTGCACCCGGAGCTTTACCTAGCCAAAATACGCGAGGAACCGGTGACGATTGAGTTCGGCGACCTGGAAGTCGGCGGATTGAAGCCGCGGGAGGATAATGTGCTCGGGGAATTCGGCGCACGGCAGTTGTTCATGAACTGGCTCCAAGACAAAGCACGCACCGAAGAAGCCGCCAGCGCGTGGCGCGGCGACCGGTACCTCGTTTACAGCCAGGACAAGACGGCGAGCTACGTCTGGAAAACCGCCTGCCGGGACCACGCGTCGGCGCAACGCTTTTACGAGGCGGCGCGCGACTCGAACTCGGCCCGCTACCGGTTGAACCAGGCTCACGACGGCAAAGCCGCGGATTCCGTCGTCCTGTCCTCGATGACGGCGCGTCCGCCGGGGCGCAAGGTCGAGCTTTGCCTGACGGCCACCCACGAGGTCATCGTCATCGACGCGCAGGAAAGTCTCTCGGCGGCGCTCACCGACCGGTTCGCGCCCGGCATCCGCTTCTCTGACCCGTGAACGTTTCCCGGCAGGTTCTCTATTCAGGACGTGTGCAAGGGGTCGGCTTTCGTTACTCGGTCAAGCAACTTGCCACCGGCTTCGAGGTGACCGGTTGGGTGCGCAACCTCCCGGACGGCACGGTCGAGATGCAGGCCAACGGCGAACCTGCGGAGATCGATGCCTTCGTGGCGGCGATTGAGGCGAGCCATCTCACCAGGTACATCAAAGAAGCCCGGCAGCGGGATCTAGGCCCCGCCGTGGGAACGGGTAGCGGGTTCGAGATCCGTCGTTAGCAGCGGGGGAGGGCAGCCAGGCGCGGAAAAATCCCTCGTGATGCCGCCGCCGTTTTGTGCAATGTAGTGGAATCGGTCGCCGCCCTCCCCGCGATGAGTACGCCTGCCATTACCATCCGCAATCTCTCGAAAGTCTTTCCGATCCCCTTCAAACGCGAACGTCTGGTGGCGGTGCGCGACCTCTCGTTGGAAGTGGCTCCGGGACAGGTTTACGGCCTCCTTGGCCCGAACGGATCGGGCAAAAGCACGACGATGAAAATTGTGCTCGGCTTGATCTCGCCGAGCGCCGGGAAGACGGAAATATTCGGCCGAGACAGCCAGGACGTGGACAGCCACGAGGAGGTCGGATTTTTACCGGAAAACCCGTATTTTTATAAGTATCTTACCGGGATCGAGACACTTCGATTCTACGGCAAGTTGTGTGGTCTCTCGGGTTCAACCCTCCGCGACAAGGCCGACGCGCTTCTTCACCTTGTGGACCTCGGGCAAGCCCGGGATCGCCGGTTGGGTGGGTATTCCAAGGGAATGCTGCAACGCATCGGCCTCGCTCAAGCGTTGATCCAGGATCCGCGCCTGCTCGTGCTCGACGAACCCACCGCCGGGGTTGATCCCCAAGGTTCGGCCGAAATCCGCGACCTCATCGTCAGCTTCAAGGAACGAGGGATCACGGTGTTGCTGTGCTCGCATCTTCTCGGCCAGGTGCAGGAGATTTGCGATCGAATCGGCATCCTCGCGCGCGGCGTCCTGGTTCGTGAAGGGCACCTCGGCGACCTGATTTCGATTGAGGATCAGACGGAGGTGATCTTCCGGGATGCTCCGCCCGCGCTGCTCGAAGAGATCCAGGCGCTGGTTCGTAAGTCCTACCCGCAGACGAACCTCGTCGCCACCCGCAAGCCGCAGACGACCTTGGAACGTTATTTCCTCGAAGTGACCGCCGGGGCGGAAGGCCGCAAAGACTAGCGTTTATGCCCGTCACCGAAGTACAGCCGACCGGCGTCAACCCGCGACCGCTCACGGTCAAGCACCGTTTCTTTTCGCCCGCGCGCGTCTGGGCGCTGGCGACCAACACGCTGACGGAGCTCGTGCGGCTGAAGGTGTTTTACTTCCTGCTCATCTTCGCGCTGCTCCAGATTGGTTCATCGCTGTTGTTCATCCGGTTTACCTTCCAGGGGCAGTTCCAGATGCTCAAGGACACGTCGCTGGGAGCGATGTCGATTTTCACGAGCATGCTCGCCATCCTCGCCACGGCCAATCTCCTGCCCAAGGACGTGGAAGATCGGACGCTCTACACGATCCTCGCCAAACCGGTACCGCGCTTTGAGTATCTGACCGGGAAGCTGCTCGGGGTGCTGCTGCTCCTGTTGATCAGCATTCTTTTGATGGGAGGGATGTTTGCCGCCGTGTTGGCTTGGCGGACGCACGAAGTCGCCGGTGAGATCCTGACGGGCGGTGAACAGCCGGAGGTGATCCGCCAAAGCCTCGGCGAACTCTACGCCACCTCGTATGATCCCGCGCTCTGGGCGGGCGGGCTGATCATCTACGCGAAGGCAGCCCTGCTGGCTTCGCTGACGCTGTTCGTGTCCACCTTCGCGTCCTCTTCGATCTTCACGATCATGGTGTCGGTGGCAGTGTTCTTCATCGGCCAGTTGCAGGGCACCGTGCGGGACTACTGGCAGAGCACGGGCACCCTGACTCCCAACAGCCTCCTGGACCTCGCGCTTTTCAAGCCGGTGGTGCTCATCTTCCCTGACCTGCAGGCTTTCAACCTCGTCGAGGAGATCGTGGCGGGCGCGCACATCGCCCCCTGGCTGGTCGCGAAAACAGTCGGGCTGGGCGTGACGTACGTGCTCGTTTACCTGTTCGCCGGCTACTTCATGTTCGCCAAACGCGAAATCTGAGTGCGATGGACGCTTTGCTGCTCCCACCGAATCCTCTGACGGTGTTTCGCCGCCGCTACCTGCTTGGCATCGTCCTGATTCTGGCTTTCGGGCTGGCGCGCCTGCCGTTCGAGCGGGCTTTGGCCCACCAGCGGACGGCGGGTTCGGTGAACTCGGTCCGACTCGACGTGAGCATGCGCGAACGCGTGACTCAGAACGAGTTCATCGCCGCGCTCGGCGGGTTTCGCTCGATGGTGGCTGACGTACTCTGGATCGAGGCCCAAACGGATTGGGAAAAGGTGGAGTACGGCAAGATGAACTTGAAGTTCGGCACGGCCACCACGCTCGTCCCGCACAATGTCACGTTCTGGGACATGGCGGGCTGGCACATGGCTTACAACGCGAGCGTGGCGGTGATGGACGATCCCAAGGAACCCAAAGTTGCCATCAAGAAAAAGCGGCAGCGCGAGTATTTCGACTTGGGTAAGGACTACATCGAACACGGGATCGCGAACAACCCGCAGTCGCGCGAATTGTACCAGATGCTGGGCAAAATCTACGCCGAAAAGCTAGGCAATCATCTCGCGGCGTCGGCTGCTTTCGAGAAGGCTGCGGCCTGCCCGCATGCTTTCGGGTACGAAAAAAGGGTGGCCGCTTATGAACTTGCGAAGGTCCCGGGCCACGAACGCGAGGCTTATCAGCGGCTGCGAGGCCTCTACGAGATGGGTCCGCAGGAACACCTTCCAACCCTCGAAACCGACCTCCGCCAACTGGAGGAGAAACTTCAGATTCCGCCGGAACAAAGGATTTACAAACCCACCTAGTTCCCTTTGTATTAAAAAACACCATGCGCTTTGCGATCTTCGGCGACATCCATGCAAACCTCGAAGCCTTGGAGGCGGTTCTTGCCGATGCACGCGCGAACGGTTGCACTCTTTTCGTCTGTCTGGGCGACATCGTCGGTTACAACGCCAATCCTCATGAATGCCTGGAGATCGTCCGCGGACTGGAGTGTCCGGTGGTGAAGGGCAACCACGACGAGCAGGCGGCGATCTCGGACTCCTTGGACGGCTTCAATCCGCTGGCGGAGGAAGCGCTCAACTGGACGCGTGAACATCTCACGGTCGAAGACAAGCAATACCTGAATGACCTGCGCCTCGTGCGCCAAGTGCGCGATTTTACCATTGTGCACGCCACGCTTGATACGCCGCACAAATGGGGCTATGTGTTCAACCAGCTCGATGCCAGCGCGAGTTTCAGTTACCAACACACGAGCGTGTGTTTTTTCGGTCACACGCACGCGCCCCGGGCGTACATCCGTGACGGCCCGGTGATGAGCATACCGCTCGACAAGTTGAAGTTCGAGATGGGCAAGAAGTATTTCATCAACATCGGCAGCGTCGGCCAGCCGCGCGACGGGGATTGGCGGTCATCGTACGTGATCTACCACACCGACAAAAATTTCATCGAACTTCGACGACTGGAGTACGACATTCACACCGCGCAGAAGAAGATCCTCGCCGCAGGTTTGCCGAAGCGGCTGGCGGATCGTCTGGCAATTGGGAAATAGCCGCTTGGAGATCGAAGCCCCGCGCTCGCTGCTCGTCATCAAGCCGAGTTCGTTCGGCGACATCGTGCACACCTTGCCAGCGGTGTCGCGGCTGAAGGCAGCTTGGCCGATATGCCGGGTCTCGTGGGTTGTGAATACGGAATGGATGCCGTTGCTCGCCGGCAACCCGGCCGTGGACGAGGTCATCGAGTATCCACGCGGAGACTTCCGGGGCTGGGGCGGGGGATGGCGGATGTGGAAGTGGCTGCGGTCGACGATGACCGGGCGTCAGCCAGACTTGGCACTGGACTTCCAAGGGCTCCTGCGGTCCGCGTTGATTGGACGTGCAAGTGGCGCGCGGATGTTCGCGGGTTTGAGCGACGCGCGCGAAGGGGCGTGCTGGTTCTACCATCGAACGGTCAATTCTCCCGCTCCACCGGTCCACGCCGTTGCGCGATACCTCGCGCTCGCTGAGGCCACGTTGCATCAATATCCTTGTGCTGAAACGCTGCTCAACCGCGAAACCTGCTTCCCTCTACCAGAAGGCCAACGACCGGATGCGGCATCCCATTTGGCCGATGGATACGTTCTGGTCCATCCTTACGCCCGCGGGAAAGGAAAATCGTTGACTCACACAGAGATAAACAGCTTATTACGCGAGATTCGTAGAAATAAAATCGTGCTGGTAGGCCGCGGGGAACCCGTCGCTTTGGATGGCAACATCGATTGCCTGAACCTGCTCAATCTTACCACGCTCAATCAGTTGATCTGGTTGACGCGCCGGGCGTCCTTCGTCGTGAGCGTCGATAGCGGGCCCGCCCATCTTGCCGCCGCATTAGGTCGGCCGATGGTTGCGATCCACTCATGGAGTGACCCGCGGAAAGTGGGTCCCTACCGAGCGGAGGCCTGGATTTGGAAAAACGGCACCTTGACCCAGGTCCGCCGTTTATTCGAGATGAAAGCCGACTTCTTTGCCCCGCGCCCCTTGCGTCTGCAAGCCGCAGATTTGGCGACACTGGCCAGCTTGGCTATTTCACCTTCAGGTTTTTCCGCATGAAAGTCGGCACGTCGAGATCCTCGCCGTCCACGATGGTCGGCTCGCTCTTGTCAAAACGGCCCCGGACGGTGTGCTCGGTGATGCTCACTTCACCGCCACTCCGGCCCTTTGCAGCCACCGCTACGGGAGCATTGGAAGGCTCGACCGGTGCCGGCGGCAACCCGGCGACCGAACCCGTCGCCGCAGGCACGGGATTCGACGGCGTCCGCACCAGCGGGGGATAAACCGGGCCGGCACCCGCTTTCGGTTGCTCCGTGGCCGTGCCGGCACCGGCACGCGTCCCGAGCGAACTGATCAGCGTGACCCCCAGCCGGCCGCCGAGCTTGGGGTCGACCGCCGCGCCGAAAAGAAGCTGCGTTTGCTCGCCGATATGCTCGGAGAGGTCTTCCATGACGTTTTGCACCTCCGCGAGCGTCAGGTCCTGCCCGCCGACGATGTTGACCAACACGTTCGCCGTCTGCCCGAGGAGGGAGCCGCGGTCCATGAGAGGATTTCGCAACGCCTGCGATAGGGCGTCGCGCCCGCGGGTCGAACCGCTGGCCTCGCCGTAGCCGAAGAGGCAGCGCGAATCGTGGCTGCGCAGGGCACTGAGCAGATCATCGAAACCCAGGTGGATCAGGCCGCGGCGGTTCACCAGGTCGACCACGGAGCGCACGCTCTGCCCGATGATCTGGTCCGCCCCGGCGAAAGCCTCGTGGATGCCGGCCTCGGGCAGGATCAGTTCGCCCATGCGGTCGTTCTCGAAACACATCACCGCGTCGGCGTACTGCTGGATCGCGCGAAGAGCTTCCTGCGCCTGCTGTCCGCGCCGCCGCCCCTCGAAGGAAAACGGCAGCGTCGCGCACACCAGCACGAGCGAATTCTGCTCGCGCGCCATTTTGACGATCATCGGAGCCGCCCCCGAACCCGTGCCGCCGCCCAGGCCCGTGCACACGATGACCAGCGGCACCCCCTCAAGCGCCGAGCGGAGTTCCTCGGCCGCCTCTTCCGCCGCCGAGTAACCCAGCTCCGGGTCTCCGCCGGCACCCAGCCCGCGCGTGACCTGCCGTCCGAGCTGGATTTTCTGCGTGGCCACGGAGCCCGCCAACGCCTGCACGTCGGTGTTGCAGGCGACGAGATCAACGTTGACCGAGCCTTCCATGACGAGCCGGTCCAGGGCGTTCGAACCGGCACCGCCGACGCCGATCACCTTGATGCGAAAACTCGTGTCGGACGCCTGCATGGCGTGGCTGCGGTGGCTGGTGATCTCGTTCATGGGTGTGGAGAATGGGTTGGGATGGCGGAAGGGTTTGAAGATCGTCCGGTCGAGGTCAGCGGCTGCGCTTGCGTCCGCCGAACATGCCTCTGAGACGCGACCACATCGTGCGTTCGGGTTGTTCCATCTGGCTGAACTGCGCGTATTTGATCAACCCGAGCGCGGTGGAAAGCTGCGGATTCGCGAGCGCGGAAGTAATCCCCTGCAAGGGCGGCGGCTGTGCGGGCTGGACCGGCAGTCCAAGCACCTCTTCCGCGAGATGGTTGATGCCGTGCATCAGGCTGCAACCGCCCGTCAGCACCGCGCCGGCACCGAGGTAACGGAGATGCGGCTCGGATTCCAGTTGGCGCTTGAGCAACTCGAATGCCTCGCGCAGCCGGTGATGAATGATGCTGTTAAGCGTCTCGCGCTCGATCTCGCGTCCAGCAAACCCGGGTTCGGGCTGGAGGTAGATGGTCTCGCCCGGCAAACAGTTGCCCAGCACCGCGCTGCCTTCGTCGATCTTGAGCCGTTCCGCGCGGCCGAGCGGGATTCTCAATCCCAGGCTGATGTCGCTCGTGAGATGGTCGCCCCCGATGGCCAGCACGCCGCTCTGCTTGATCGCACCGTCCACGTACAAAAGGTAATCCAACGTCCCGCCGCCCATGTCGATGACGAGCACGCCGAGGTTCTTCTGGTTCTGGCTGACGACGACCTGCGCGCTCGCCAGCGAACTCAAGACCACGTCCTGGACTTCCAGCGGCACGTCCTTCACGCAACGGATGGTGTTCTGGATGCGTGTGCGGATGCCGTGCACGATGTGGTAGTCGGCTTCGAGCTTGTGGCCCAGCATGCCCACCGGCGTCAGCACGCCGTCCTGGCCGTCGACGTAGTAATGCTGGATGATGGCGTGCACGAACGCGTTCTGCGAAGGAATGTTCACCTCGCGCGCGTTGCGCTTGACCTCTTCGAGGTCGTCGTCGTCGATCTCCTCGCGCCCCTCGGGCAGCTCCACCACGCCGCGGTTGTTGAAACTGGCAATGTGCCCGCCCGTGATCGCCACGTAGGCGCGGCGAATGCTCACGTCGCTTTTCTGCTCCGCGTCGGCGAGGGCGTCGCGCACGCATTTATGGACGCTCTCCAGATGCACGATCTCGCCTTTGCGCACGCCGAGGGAAGGAGATTGGCCGACGCCGAGCACCTTTAACGAGCCGTCCGGCCGCGCGTCCGCCACGACCACGCAAACCTTCGACGTGCCGATCTCGAGGCCGACGGAGATATTGTCTTTGCTCATGGGTTCATCAACACCGGGGCGGAGCTTCCGTCAAACCACGACCGCGCACAACCGGTCCTACTGGATGCCGGCCGGCGTGACGCGCGTGGCCGGCTTCAGGAACGGTTGGGGAGCGTGATCTTTGTGCGTCGGTTTGGCCTCGCTCTTCTTTTCTGGCGAGTTGGCCTTCTTCTCCTTACCGCCGTCTTTCTTCTCCTTGTCCGCTGACTTCTCCTTGCCGGCAGCCGCGACGTTTTTCGCGGGCGCGGCCGGAGCCTCTGGACCAGCGGCGGTAACGGGAGTGTCTGTCGGTTTATCGGTGGTCACCGCATCGACCATGTACGTCACGGGAACATTCTTCTGTACGAGCAGGTTGATGGTCTGGATCCGTTGGCCATGCTGATCCGTGTATTGCAGATAGGTGTCGAGCCTCTTGAGCTGGCGATCCATCTCTTCCAAGGCGAAAAGGACCTGGGTGCCGTTGCGGTCGGTCACCTGGAGGCCGTAGCGCTTGGCGAGATCGATCTCCTGGATCTGGAACCGCGCAGCCACGAGCGAATCCTGATGCGCCCGCAGCAGGTCAAGCGCCGCCTTGATCTCCTCGCCTTCGGTTTGGGTGCCTTCCGCGAGGTTGGCCCCGTTGTAATGTCGGATGATGGGCAGGTAGCGATCCTGCGGCGAGAGTTTGCGCGGCAGGAGGAGCACGCCATTCGCATCGATCAAGAAAGAATCCTTTGATGCCACGACCTCGTCGCGGCTGTCGGCACCGCGCACGGTGGACAACCACGCGACCGGCTTGCGCTCGTTGATTTCCACCGTGATGCGGTTGGGCAACTGCCGGCTGACCTGCACGTGTTCGACTTCCGGGATGCTCTCGATCCGCGTCTTGGCGCGGTTGAGGTTCACCAGGAAAATATTGCTGCCCTTGTGCAGATCGGCCGTTTGCAGCACGCGCTCAGAATCGAGGAGACCGTCGGTTTGCACGTCGAGTTCGGCGACGTTGTAGTCCGGATTTTTGAGGATCACCCACGAGATGGTTTTGCGCACACTGAAGTAGAGACCGGTGCCGAGCGCGGCGACGATGAGGAACTTCGTCATCCATCCGAGGAGCCAACGCTGACGCTGCTTGCCGAAATGGCTCGAACGCACCGATACGTCGAGCACATGTTGGTAGCGGCGTTGCGCGCTGCTGGTCCGGCGGGCGTTTTTTTTACGCGATCCGCTGGATGAAGATGCGAAGGCCATAAGGATGAATAAACGACGAAACTACTTTCCTCGGTGGAGGCTTACAAAAGTGTTCCACACAAGGTAATGACCTCAACGCGGAAGCCGGTTGCCGACCAGCGATATCGCTACCGTGCAGTGTGCGGACGAATGATCTTTCCGTCAATCGTCCACTCGCTTTTGACGCAGAAATTTCGTCAATTCTTATCTTCCTTCCCGATGTTAGTCGCCACCGACGTTTTGATGACTAATAAGTTGTGAATAACTGCTCGACGGCAGTGAATATTTCCTGAACCATCATCATGCCGATGCTGCTTCGCTGCTGCGACCGGTAACTCGACTCAATCCTCACCGACGATCTGTACTTCCGTGTCCAAGCGGATGCCGCGTTGGTTGCGCGCCGTTTGTTTGACGATCTCGATGAGCGCGAGCACATCCGCCGCCGAGGCTCCCCCGTCGTTCACGATGAAGTTGCCGTGTACGTCGGAGACCCGCGCCGCGCCGACGCGCGTTTCTTTCAATCCGAGTTCCTGCACGAGCTTGCCCGCCGGACACTCCTTTGAGGGATTCTTGAAGATGCACCCTGCGCTGGCGGCGATCGGCTGCGTCGTCTTGCGTTTGGTGGAGGAAAGGTCGAGCAAGCGGCGGATGCTTTCGTGCGTGCTCGTGCTGCCACGAAAGACGGCCGCGAGCGCGTAGATTTTCTTTAACGACGGCACGTCGCGGTAATGCACTTCCAGTTCCGCCGGCGTCTTCTCGGTGATGTCGCCATTGGCATCCACGCACCGCACCGCACGCACCTGGTCGAAAGTCTCCACGCCCATCGCTCCGGCGTTCATCCGGAGGCTGCCGCCGACTTCGCCAGGGATGCCTTCCATCCACTCGAACCCACCGATGTCATGCTTTGCCGCCGTGCCGCTGAGATGCTTCAACTTGACGCCCGCGCCGGCGCTGATCTCCAGGCGCTCGGGTTGAACTTCGACCCGCGCGAAGTCGCCGCCAGTCGGATGGATCACCAAGCCATTGATCCCACCGTCGCGCACCAGCAGATTGGAGCCGCGGCCGATGACGAAAACCTCCAGGTCGTGATCGCGCGCGAATCGCAATGCGCTCGCGAAGGCAGCCTCCGTCGCTGGCTCAGCCCACAAGCGGGCTGGTCCGCCCACCCGCAACGTCGTATGCCTGGATAGCGGTTCGTACAACCGCGCGGTTCCACCGGAGCCGAGTTGCTTCTGCAAGGTTTCCAGCAGCGCGACATCTTCCGCCAGCCGTGCGCCGACCTCGTGAATGTTGCCTGCCCCGAGGCTCAGCAAGAGATCGCCCGGCGCAAGCGCGGCACCCATCCGGGAGGCCAGTCGTTTGAACACCGGCTCGAACACTCCCCCGCCGTGGCCCTCGCGGACCATCGCATCGACAATCAACTGCCCGCTGACTCCGGCGATGGGCGGTTCGCCCGCCGCGTACACCTCGGAAACGACGACGTGGTCCGCGTGTCGGAAGGCCTGTCCGAACTGCGCGCTCAAGGCCTGGGTGCGCGTGTAGCGATGCGGTTGGAAAACCACCATCACCCGACCGGTGTGAACCGCGCGTGCGGTGGCGAGCGTCGCCCCAATCTCGCTCGGATGGTGGCCGTAGTCATCCACGACCGTATAGTGCTCGCCGCGATGCTTGAATTCAAAGCGCCGCCGCGCCCCACGGAAACTTTCCAACGCTTGCGTCACCTCTGCAAACGGCACGCCGAGTTCCATGGCCAGGGCGATCACGCTCGCGGCGTTGCTGACGTTGTGGCGACCGGGAACGTTCAGCGTGGCCGCACCGAGAAGTTCGCCGCGCCGATAAACGTCAAAGTGCGACTGGAAGTTCTGCGTGCGCAGGTTGTCGAAACGGTAATCCGCACGGCAACTAGAACCGAACGATACGCCTCCCGGTCGGCCCACGCACAGGCGTGCGGCGTTCACGTCGTCGATGCAGTAGATCGTGCTGCCGCGCGTGCTGTCGAGCAGGCGGCGAAAAACGGCCTCGATGGCCGCAAGGTCGGCGTAGTAGTCCAGGTGTTCCTCCTCGACGTTCAGGAGGATGGTGTGCTCGGGTTCGAAGAGCGCGACGGTGCCGTCGCTCTCGTCTCCCTCGGCGACGAAATATTGTCCCTCGGTGTCCCAGTGGGCGTTCGTACCCAGGATCGGGATTTCCGCACCCACGTAATGACTTGGCCGCAGACCACCCGCGCGCAGGACGTGCGCCGCCATCGCGCTGGTCGTCGTTTTGCCGTGCATTCCGGCGACGATGACGCCGCGGCGTTCTTTCATCAGTGCCGCCAACGCTTCCGCGCGACGCACGAGAAACTTGCCCAGGCGCCGGGCCTCGTCGAAGGCCGGATTTCCCGCCTTGATGGCGGAGGAATAGATGACCACCCGCGCGTCGTGGACATGGTGCGCCGCGTGCGGGCACGAAAATTTCAGCCCGAGACTTTGCAATCGGCGAACCTCGGCGGTATCCACCTTGTCCGACCCGCTCACCTCGTGGCCGA
This sequence comes from uncultured Chthoniobacterales bacterium, assembly GCA_964245885.1. Classification (GTDB taxonomy): domain Bacteria; phylum Verrucomicrobiota; class Verrucomicrobiia; order Chthoniobacterales; family SZAS-18; genus CAHJWO01. The sequence goes on from CAXTOX010000068.1 coordinate 15,464, forward strand.
GCGAAAGCAGCAGCGCCGCCAGACCACTCATCCCGGAGCCGGCCACTCCGATGAGATGCACCCGCTTGGGCGGCCCGCTGGTGAGAGCCAGCACGGCGTCGGGATCGTTCACGGTCGGCATTGTTGCTCGATGGTTTCGACGAGGAGGGCGGCGGCATCCGCCGGGGCGAGACGCTGCGCCTCCTCGGCCATGGACGAGAGTTTGGCGGGACTGCGGAGAATCTCCAGCACGATCTTGGCGAGGAAGTCGCCGGTGGTTTCGCGTTCTTTGAGCATCACCGCCGCCTTGGCTTCGGTGAAGATCTGCGCGTTGAACGTCTGGTGATCTTCCGCCGCGAAGGGGTAGGGGATCAGGAGGCTCGGCAACCCGAAGTACGCGAGTTCGCTCAGGCTCGCCGCCCCCGAGCGCGCCACCGCAAAATCGGCGGCCGAATACGCTTCCTGCATTCGGTGATGAAACGCCGCCACGTAGGCGTTGACACCCGCCGCCTCGTACGCCGCGCGTACCGTCGCCTCGTCGTCGCGCCCGGTGAAATGAATGATCTGCAAGGTGGTGCTCCATTCGGACGAGGCGCGGACAACCGCTTCGTTCAATCCGTGCGCGCCCTGGCTGCCGCCCATCACGAGCAACGTCTTTTTCTCCACGCCTTCGTGCAACCCAAAGATGGCTTGCGCCTGGTGTTGGTTCACACGCTCGCGCAACCCGGCGCGGATGGGCGTGCCGGTGACGGCGGTGCGCGACTTCGGAAAAAATTTCGTGCACTCCGCGAAGCCAAGTAAGACCGTCCCGGCCAACCGCGCGTTCAGCCGGTTCGCCTTACCCGGGATCGCGTTGGACTCGTGGATGAAGGTCGGCACCTTCCGCATCCGTCCGGCAAAGATCGGCGCGGTGGAGGTAAACCCCCCCATGCCGAGCACGGCGTTCGGTTGGAACTCGTGGTAGTACGCCCGGCAGCGCAGCACGCTCGCGGCGAAACCGCGGGCAAATCCCAGCATCGCGGGCGAGAGCAGGCGCGGCATCCCGATGGACGGCAGTTTCTCGAATCGAAACAGCCCGGCGTGGTCGCGGACCGCGAGCGCGTCGATCTCTTTCTCAGAGATGAAGACGAGTGCCGTGTGTCCGCGTTCGCGGAGCACCTCCGCCACCGCCAAACCGGGGAAGAGGTGGCCGCCGGTGCCGCCGCATGCGATGACCACGTTCATATCGATTCGACGCCGACTTTCGACGGCCTCGCCACCAATTGCAACCGCCATCGCGGCCGGGTGGGGACGGGATCAGATGCGGGGGGTCACCCGGGCCTGGAGGCCCGTCGCTTGCGTCACCGGACTTGTCTCGGCCAATTGCCCGCGACGGTAGATGTTCAACAGGATTCCGGTGAACAGCAGGCACAGGCAGAGGTTCGATCCGCCGTAACTGATGAACGGCAGAGGCATGCCCTTGTTCGGCAGGAGGGCGGTCGTCATGCCGATGTTCACACAAGCTTGCAGGCCAACGTTGATCACCAAGCCGAAGCCGAGCAGGGTTCCGAAACGGTCGCGCGCTTGAAGTGCGATGACGATGCCGCTCATCGTGAACGCGAGGAACGCGCAGACGACCAGGAGCGTGGCGCGCAGGCCTAACTCCTCGCCGATGATCGGAAAAATGAAATCGGTGTGCGCATAAGGCAGATACAACATTTTCTCGACGCTCTCACCCAGGCCCCGTCCAAATAATCCACCCGAGCCGAGCGCCTTCAAGCCTTCTAACTGTTGATAGCCGGAGGCATCCTTGTGCGCTTCGAGGTCCATGAACGCCATGAGCCGCGCCTTGCGCTCGCTGATGTGCATGGCCTTGTAGAGAACGCCCGCGAAGCCGGCCGCCGCCGCCCCGGCCATGTAGAAGAGGTTTCCACCGGCGAGGAACATCATCGCGATCGATGTCGCGCCGATGAGCATGGTTGTCCCGAGATCATGCTCCATCAAAACGAGGACGGTCGGCACACTGACAATGGCCATCGGCAAAACAAAGCCACGGAGGAAGCTGGAGCTCTCCGCTTCGAACTTGGTGAACCACCAAGCCAGCGTCACGATGGTCGCAAACTTGCCGAATTCGCTGGGTTGAAAGACGACCGGCCCGAGGTGGACCCAACGCGGCGAACCGTTGATCTTCATGCCGATGTGCGGCACGAAGCAAAGCCCGAGCAAGACCACCGCCAAGCCGAGCATCGGCAGCCAGAGTTTGGCCCAAAGATGGTAGTCGATCAACGTGGCGACCACGCAGGCCACGAAACCGATCACAAGGTACACGGCCTGCCGCTTGATGTAATAGTAAGCGTCGTTGTGACCATCGTGAACGTACGCGCTCGTGCTGTAGAGCATCACGATCCCGAGACAAGCCAAAGCGGCAACGCAGACGGCCAGGATGAACGCGCTGTTTTTACTCATGCCCGCTACGGAGGTTGGAAGTTCGCCGCCTGCTTACTTCGTTTTGGCGTGGTTGCTCACTGGCACGTGCAAAGTTTGTCCCGGCCTTAATCTCTTTGGATCGTCGATGCCGTTCAACTTCAGGAGAGCGGAGGCGTCCACCTTCAACTTTTCGGCAATGGTGAAAGGTGATTCGCCTTTTTGTGCCACGTAAGTTTTTCCAGAATCCGGCGGCAGGTGCGGATTCTTCTCACCGGCCGGCGCGTTCGTCGTAGCGGGCGAACTCGCCACGTTGGCGCGGCCACCCGCGATGCGCGCGGCCGCGTCGTTCGCGCCACCAGGTGCAACGACGGATGCGCTCGGGTCGTTCGAAACACGCGTGAGAGTGTCGGTAGAATGAGCCGGACGGGTGTTCGCCAGTGTTCCGCTCGCGTCATTTTCCTGTCGGTCTGTGTCGCTGTTTTCCACTCTGGCGGGTGGAGCGTCCGAATCCTCCGCCTCCACGGCATTGCTCGCAGGGTTTGTAGAGGCGTGGTTGTGCCCCCGTTCCTTGATGAGGCTAAACGCCAAGATGCCACCTACTGCCACAACGTGCAGCAGGAGCATGACAAGGATGGCTCGGGACAGCCGCATGTTCGGCTCTGCGTCCGGGACCGGGGATGCATCCGCTTCAGCATGGCGGGTCCGGGGAACGCGCCGTGTGGCGGTCCGCAGCTTGACTCGTGGAGTGGGCGGTACGGCAGACATAAGTTGGTGATATCAGTCGAAAAGTTTCTATCCCCGAAAGTCCGGGTTTACGCTTCAGAACGCAACGCCTGTACGAGCGCGCGGAACTGGTTGCCGCGATCCGCGTAGCTCTTGAACATGTCGAAAGAACTGGTGCCGGGAGAGAACAGGACCACCTCTCCGGGTCGCGCCAAAGACCACGCGACTTGGACCGCTTCGTGGAGGCTTTCCACCCGCTCACACGGAACGTGTTCCTGCCAGGCGGCCGCGATCCGCTCGGCCATCTCGCCGATCAGCACTACCCAACGCGCTTTCTCTCCGACGGTCTGCGCAATCGTGTCAAACACAAAGCCCTTATCCTTGCCGCCGGCGATGAGGATGACCGGCTGAGTTTCCGAGGCGAGCGCCTTCGCCAGAGCATCAAGGTTGGTCGCCTTGCTGTCGTTGATGTAAGTCACCCCGTCGAGTTCGCGCACCAACTCGCACCGGTGCGGCTGCGGGCGGTAGTTGCGCAGCGAAGGGGCCATCTCGGCCGCGGTCAACCCGCGCGCGAGGCCGACCCCGAGCGCCGCCATCAGGTTCTCGGTGTTGTGGGTGCCGCGCAAATGCGTCTCGCGCGGATCGAGCAGCGGTTGATCCTTGTAATGGATGACCTCGTTGCGCAGATGAAGGTCCGCTCCGATCTCGTACGCGCTGAAAGTGATTCTCTTGGCGGCCAGGGATGGAAGGGTGTCGCGGAAATTGACCACGGCCCAATCGTCGGCTTGCTGATTCTCGAAGATGCGCAGTTTGGCCGCACGGTACTCGTCGGTCGTGTCGTACCGGTCGAGATGATCGGGCGTCAGGTTCAGCCACACGCTGATCGCCGGGCGGAACTTCTGGATGCGTTCCAGTTGGAATGAACTGACTTCCAGCGTAATCACATCAAGCGGATGACCTTCCTTGACGATCTCGCTGTACGGCTTGCCGATGTTGCCGCCGGCTTCCGTGCGGGTCCCGGCGCTTGTCAGCATGGCGGCGACGAGTTCGGTGGTCGTCGTCTTGCCGTTGGTGCCCGTGATGCCGATGACCGGCGTGGACGAACTCTGGTAGGCGAGTTCGATTTCCGCGATGATCGGCACACCGCGTAGGAGGAGGTTATGAACCAAGGTGCATTTCGGGTCGATGCCCGGGCTGAGCACGGCCAGATCGTACGCCGAATCTGCTTCCTCAGCGTTCCTGCCGAAGAGAATCTGCAAACCCATGCCGCCAAGTTTTTGGAGTTTAGCCACCTCGAACGTCTCTGCTTCCGCGCTGTCCAACA
>CAXTOX010000069.1:0-19601 GCA_964245885.1 uncultured Chthoniobacterales bacterium
GGAGAACCTCTCGACCATCCGGTCGATGGCAATTGCAGAGCGGTTGCGCCTCGAACAATAGCGGACGAACGTCGCGCACGAGCTCGGCGACCGACGCGAGCTATATAGGGGGAGCTAAGCCGCCAGAACGCCAGCCGCTACCGCGCGAGCCCCCACCACGCCAGCGAGCCGAGAAGCCCGACGAAGGCGATCATCGCCGCGATCGCGTCCGCCGGGAGCGACCAGAAGCGATGCTGCGCGTACAGGTCCGGGAGCGTGGTAGCATTCTCCTGGGCCACCGACGGCGCGGGCTGGCGGCCCAGGGGCACGGGCCGGCTGCTCGAGAAGGCGCGCGCCTCGACCTCGGGCGGCAGGGTTTTCTCGAACGAGCAGCCGTACATCGGCCGGTCCTTCCACACGACGAAGGCGCGGGTGGCACCCATGCCCGCAAGGCCGATGCTCACCTCGCAGCCGATGGGCAGATCGACATCGGCGACGATCCGCACGCCGGTCGCCGAGACGTCGAGCACGATCACGTCGATCGGCACCACGCCGTCGGCGCGCAGCGTGCTCGCCGATCGGGTGTCACGCCGCTTCGCCCTGCGCGTCTCGTTCAAGTTCTCAGCTTCCGCCACACCAGCCAGCCCCACAGCGATGGACCCTCTTGCGCCGGCAGGCCTTGCAGCGGGGTTAAAGGCGGATGCCGGGCGTGACGGGTGCCGCGTCCAAAATCCGGATGCGCTTTACCTGTGGTTGACCTAGGGAGGAGCGATGGCTCCGCTTCCGGGCATGCTCCTGTTCCTCGCCACCGTCGCCATGATGGAGGGCGTCGCCTATGCGGCGCACCGCTGGGTGATGCACGGGCCCGGCTGGTTCCTCCATGCCAGCCACCACCGCGCGCGCACGGGCAATTGGGAGCTGAACGACCTCTATGCGGTGATCTTCGCGATGCCCTCGATCGTGCTGCTGTTCGGCGGGGTGCGGCTCGGCTGGTGGCCGGGGTGCGCGTGGATCGGCGCGGGGATCGACCTCGCACGCACCGGGCAGTTGACCAACCACGCGATGGACGGCTGGCTGGCGGGTTTCGGAACGGACAAGTTCTACGTCCAACCGCCGTTCGGAGCCTACACGCTGGCGCTCTGGGTCCTGCTGTTCGGCGTGAGCAACGCGGGTTTCCTCGTGTTCGCCTGGCTCTGGTACGGAGTCGGCGGATGGGGTCTCTGGCGGGTGCTGCGCCGCTTCGGCCTGCCGGCGGGGATGCGCCTGCTGCTGCTGTTGATCTACCTGAACCTGCTGATCGGCAGCGGCCTCCGCCCCGAGCCGGAGATGTTCGGGTTGATGTTCCTGGGTTTGTCTTTGCTGGATGCCGCCGCGCCGTTCTGGCAAAGAACCGCGGCGTTCGTGCTGCTCGGCCTCGCGGGGTTGACCTATCCGCTGGCCGTGGCCGTGGCGGTGCCTTTCGGGATCGCGCTGTGGCGGTTACAAGTCGCCGAGGGAACCACCGCATCCGCCGCGTGGCGTGTGTGGCTGCCGCCGATCCTGTTGGCCGGGGCCATTGTCCTGGGGGCGTTCCTGGCGATGATCCATGGCGAACTGCGGACGTTCTGGACCGTGCTGAACGCGCATCGTCTTCTGCGGGCCGAGCCGGGAGGAGTGCTGCCCAACTACCTCGGGTTCCTCACGCGCTACCAGGAAATGTTTTTTTCCCTGCCGACGAACCTGCTGCTGCTCGTCGCGGCGGGTTACGTGGCGGTGCGCTGGCGGCACACCGAGCCGCGCGTGCGCCTGTGGGTGGCCGCTTCGGTGGCCGCGGCGGTGGTCAGTGTTGCCCTGTACGTGGTGCGGGCGCTGGACGTGATCGTGCTCGTGGCTTTCGCCGCCGCGTGCACCGTCGTCAGCCAGTGGCGCTTCCGGCCCCACCGTTGGAAGATCGTGCTCTGCCTCGGGAGCTTCTACCTGTGGACGCAGGCGCTCTGGCTCGTGAGCGCGACCATGCGCCGGTTCCCCGATCCGGCGCGCCTGCGCTCCGTGCGCGAGGAGGCACTGCGCTCGGGCAAGCCACTGGTGGTCGACTCCTCGACCGCCCGCTACGTCTTTCACTACGACCTGCCCGCGGGAACGCTCCACGGGGAGTACGTCGCGCCCTGGGACAGTACGGAGCAGGCGACCGTGCGGGAGAACCGGGCGCGGAATTACTGGGTGGTCACCCTGGGAACCATGGAGATGCAGCAGTACGCCCTGCCGCTCGACCACCACAACCAGTATGTCACGGTCGGGCACCACGAGTTTCATTCCGCGCCGTTGTGCCCGGACGAGCCGCTGGTCAATCCGCCAACGCAGTGATCCGCCCGGTTCCCCGAGCTTCCAAATACCGGCGGGAGTCAATAGCTGTCCGCGAGCGACAGCGTGGTGATCTTCGCGCGCAGTTCCTGCGCCGTCGGCACCGGGCCGCCGTTGGCCTTCAAGCGCACGCGCACCTGATGCGGACAGTGGGGATGCAGGTCAAAAAAGTTGTCGCTCGCGCGGTAGGCCAGCCCGCCCAACTCGAACTTCACCCGGTGCTGGAACACTGCCGAGCGAAATTCCAGGTCGAACTCCCCCTCGCCCGTCGGCGTCACGGTCGTTTCGACGGGGGCGCGGGGCAGGTTCAGGAAACGCGGCGCGGTGAAAAACACCGTGTCTTCCGAGACCGTCCGGCCTGCCACGGTCAGAAGGACGTGCAGGTAAATCTTGCCCGCGCCGTGCTCGGCCATCGCCCCGGCAAAATCCAGCCGTTCCTGGCAGACGTTCTCGTTGAACCGCAGCGTCACCGCCCGGCCGCCGTGTTCCAGCCGCCGGCCGTCGAGGTGGCGCAGCTCCCACGCCAGGTGTGCCGACGCCTCCGGGTCCACGCCGTCGTAGACCGTGTACAGGTGGACCTCGTGGATCGTGCTCTTGAGCCGGTTGCCGACGCCAACGGTCTCGTCGCCGGGCACGTGCGCGCTGACCAGCGCCGGCGCGAAGAACCGCCGCGCCCCGTAGTGCAGCGCCTTCCACTTGCCGCCAAACTCCACGCTGCTCCAACTGAACACCGGCCAGCAGTCGTTGAGCTGCCAGTAAAGCGCCCCCATCGTGCGCGGCATTGAGCGCCGGAAATGCTCGATGCCCACCTTCATGCACCAGAGCTGGTTGAGCTGTGAGAGGTAGCTCAGCGTCTCGTAGTCGCGCGGCATCCGGTAGAGCCGCGAGACATAGTCGAGGATGGTCTGGTTGCCCGCGCCGTTTTTCTGGTGGTTCTCCATCGCGGGTGAGAACACGTTGAACTCTTCCGGCGGGCAGAACGTCGCCGCCACTTCCGGTGAACTGTAGCTCTGCATCCCGAACTCCGAGCAGAAGCGAAACCGCTTCTCCTCGTACGTCTTGACCGGCTTGCGCGCGTGCCACACGTCCCAGAAATGCGAGTCGCCCGCGCCTTCGTTGTTGACGTGAACCCCGCCCGCCACCTGCCGCCGGGCGGTTTCCTCGATGCCGGACGGGTCGTGCGGCGAACACGGCCAGTACGGCGTCACCCCGTCGAGCCGCGCCACGACGGCAGGCAACAGTTCATCGAAGATCCGACGGTAATCGGCCGCGCGTTGCGGGTTCTTGGCCAGGTTCGTGGCCATCTGTTCGATCTCGTTGTTGCCGCACCAGAGCGCGAGGCACGCGTGCGGCGCGAGCCGGGCGACCTGGTACTCGGCCTCAGCCTGCACGAGCTTCAGGAAGGCGTCGTCCCCCGGATACAACGCGCAGGCGAACATGAAATCCTGCCAGACAAGCAATCCCTTTTCGTCGCACAGGTCGTAGAAGTCCGTGCTCTCGTAGATGCCCCCTCCCCAGACGCGGAGCATGTTCATGCCCACGTCGGCGGCGTCGGTGAGGAGTTCGTCGTAATCGGCGCGGGTCACGGCCGAGACGAAGCTGTGCGCGGGAATCCAGTTGGCCCCCTTGGCGAAGATCGGCCGACCGTTGACGACGAACTGGAAACTCTCGCCGCACTCATCCGCGTGGCGGTCGAGTGCGACGGTGCGCAGGCCGACACGGGTCTTCCAGGTATCGAGGACCGCCCCGCCGGGTGCGGCGAGCAGATCGACCTCCAGGTCGTAGAGCGGCTGGTCACCGTGGCCGTGCGGCCACCAGAGGCGTGGTTGGACGACGGTCAACTGGGTCCCGCTGCTCGCCGCGACGGTTTCTCCCTGGAAGAGCAACCGGCACGCAAACGTGGGCGTGGATGAATGTTCGTGGCCGCCGCTGCGCCCGACGGGCCGCGCCAACCGGCAAGCAGGCGAGACGTGGAGCGTTACCGCGCCGCCGTTTTCGCCGGCCTTGTGGGTCTGGCGCACCCCCGCGCCGTCGATGCGTCCGCCGCTCCAGGCTTCCAGGCGGATGTCGCGGTAAATGCCGCTGGTGGCAAAACGCGGCCCCCAGTCCCAGCCGAAGGAACACTGCTGCTTGCGGAGGTGCGAAGCGCCGCCGACGGGGTCGTTCCACTCGATGTCGTCGGGCCGGCGGCGGGGCGTGACGTAGTCTAGCGGGTTAGCGAAGGCGACGACGAGTTCGTTGCGGCCGGCGCGCAGGGCATCCTGCACGGCGAAGCGGTAGCCGGTAAACATGTTCTCCGTGCGGGCGATCTCCTGGCCGTTGAGGGTGAGCGTCGCCAGGGTGTCGAGGCCATCGGCGACGAGTTCGACGGCTTCGTGTGCGAGGAACGCGCCGTCGAGGTCAAACGCGGTGCGGTAGGTCCAGTTCTCGCGCTCGATCCACTGGAGGCCGAGTTCGTTGGAGCCGTAGAACGGATCGGGGATCAACCCGTGGCGGCGCAGATCGAGATGAATGCAGCCGGGCACCTCGGCGGAGAGCCACCGCCCGCCGCGCGGTTCGTGGAATTCCCAGGGCTGGCTGGAGAGGGGGAAAACGTCGGGCATGAGGGGGAGCGCCGCGCGGGCGCTTTCTTCCCTTGTCAAAGTAGCCGGACCCGCTAACGTCGCCAAACCGCTAGTTCGCGTCCGCGCCCGCCTATGGACCTGTCCAGTCTTCTGACCGTCGAGCAAATCCTCCCCCAAATGCAGTCGAGTGAACGGTGGGGCACCATCGCGGAACTGGTGGACCTGCTCGTGAAGGTGGGCAAGGTCAAGCCGGACGACCACGAGACCGTCCTCAACGCGCTCAAGCAGCGCGAGGAGACGATGAGCACCGGCATCGGTTTCGGCATCGCGATCCCGCACGCGTCCAGCGACCGGGTGACCGAGGTGGTGGCGGCGTTCGGCCGGTCGTCGGGGGGGATCGAGTTTGATTCGCTCGACAACGCGCCGGTGAAGTTCGTCGTGCTCTTCGTGGTGCCGCGCGACCAGTTCCAGATGCACCTGCGCACGCTGGCGGCGATTGCCAAGCTGCTCAACGACCGGGCGGTGCGCGAGGCGCTCGGCTCGGCGGCGACGGCGGAGGAAATCCTCGCCATCTTCAAAAGCCGCAGCAATCCGGGCAAGAGCTGACGGGATGCGGGGTCGCCTGCGGCGACGTTGCGGGGTGGCTTCGCCACGTTGCGGGTTGCGGTGCGGCCTGCGGCTGCGTTGCGGGTTGATGGCTGCGCCGGACGCTCGTAGTTTCCACCTCACACTTTCCAACAACCCCTTGATTTTTACGTGCGCGCAGCGCACACCGCAACGCGCCGCAGGCGCATCGCAACCCGCAACGTGGCGAAGCCACCCCGCAACGCGGCCCTTGGCCGCAACGTTTCCCGTGCCGACCGTCGTATCCCAACTCCAGACCATCCTCCGACGCGCTCTCGTCACGCTGCCCGACATGCCGGCGGACTTCGACGCCGGCGTGACCCCGGCGGCTGACACGCGTTTTGGCGATTATCAGGCCAACGCCGCCATGACCCTCGCCAAGGTGCGCCGGACCAACCCCCGCGCGCTCGCGACGCAGATCGTCGAGGCGCTCGAAGTAGATGCGGAACTGGCAACGATCAGCGCGCCGCCGGAGATCGCGGGCGCGGGGTTCATCAACTTCCGGTTGAAGCCGGAGTTTCTGGCCGCGCACCTGACCATGCTCGACGCCGATCCCGTGTACCTCGGGCTGCCGAAACCGGAGCAAAAGCGGAAGATGGTGATCGACTTCAGCTCGCCCAACGTCGCCAAACCGATGCACGTCGGCCACCTGCGTTCGACGATCATCGGCGACTGCCTGGCGCGCGTGGCACGCTTCGCGGGACACGATGTCGTCACCGACAACCACCTCGGTGATTGGGGCACGCAGTTCGGCAAGGTGATCTACGGCTGGAAGCATTTTCTTGACGAGAACGCGCTGGCCGCCGACCCGCTCGCGGAGTTGGTGAACGTCTACCAGCAGGCCAACACGCTCGGCGAGACGACGCCCGAGGTCGCCGACGCCTGCCGCGCCGAACTCGCCAAGCTCCAGGCCGGCGACGCTGAAAATCTCGACATCTGGCAGCGGTGCGTGGATCTCTCCCGCGCCGAACTCGACCGGATTTACACGCGTCTCGGGGTGTCGTTCGATTTCACCTTCGGCGAGAGTTATTTTAACCCGCAACTGCCCGGCATCGTCGCCGACCTCGAAAAAAGCGGCACGGCGCAGATCAGCGAGGGCGCGCTGGTGATTTTCTTCCCCGACGATTCCAAGCTCGCCGACAAACCGGCGATCATCCGCAAGCGCGACGGCGCGTTCAACTACGCCACGACCGATATCGCCACCTACGAGCAGCGCGTCGGCGAACTCGGCCGCGACGCGATCTGGGTCGTCGTCGGCGCCCCACAAGCGCTGCACTTTGAGCAGCTCAACGCCATCGTGCGCCGGATGGGTTACACGGTGCCGATCACGCACGTGCCATTCGGCTCCATCCTGGGCGAGGACCGCAAGATCATGCGAACGCGCTCGGGCGACAACGTCGCGCTCAAAGACCTCCTTGATGAAGCCGAGGAACGCGCCTTTGCTATCGTCGAGGAAAAGCTCGCCCAACGCCCCGACGCCGAACCGCTCTCCGACGCCGAAAAAGCCGCCATCGCCCGCGCCGTCGGCCTGGGCGCAGTCAAGTACGCCGAACTGTCGCAGCACCGGCTGACGGATTACATTTTCAGTTGGGATCGGATGTTGAGCTTCCAGGGCAACACCGCGCCGTACCTGCAAAACGCGTATGTGCGCACCCGGTCGATTTTCCGCAAAGGCGAACTGGACCCGGAGGTATCGAGTGCGACGGGGCCTCCCCTCGCGTTGACCGAGCCAGCGGAACGCGACCTCGCCAAAAAACTCGCGCAGTTCGCCGAAACCCTGCCGGCCGTGCTGGAGGACTTCCGGCCAAACCTCCTGGCGAGCTATCTCTACGAACTGGCCGGGACGTTCCACTCGTTTTTCGAGGCTTGCCCGGTGCTGAAAGCCGAGGAGGGCGCACCGCGCGAAACCCGCCTGACCCTTTGCCGGGTGACGATGCGCGTGCTACGCACCGGACTGGGCTTGTTGGGCATCGACGTGCCGGAGCGGATGTGAGGCAAACTGTACCACGTCGAGTTCTACCGCCCGGTCTTCCGGCACCTGCACGTGCCGCGCAAGCAAATGGAAATCCTCGTTGCCAGCCGCCGCGTGCCGTCGGCCACCCACCTGCGCCGCTGGCCGGAAGCGGCGATGATCGACGTGACCTCGCGCGGCCCGGAACTGTGGCGGCGGCTGAGTCCGTTTTATCCGCACGGCGGCATCCCGGTGCCGGGGTCGGAAGGCACCCGCGCGCAATCGGTGGAAGGATTGTGGCAGGGCTTGAAGGTGTTCGCACAAGAGGACATCGACCCGGGCAAGTGGGAGATCACGACGATGCGCGGCATCAAGCGTCCGGCAGGCGGGCGGCGCGGTGCGGTGTTGGGACACCGTTTCGGGCAAGGTGACGCCTCAGTGCTGCTCGCCTACGGGGAAGCGCGGCGGCAAATCTATCTGCCGGCGTACCGCTGGGTTTTGGAAAACCGCCTCGGCACGGAACTGGCCGAACTGCGTGCGCTGGCTGCGCACCGGCGGCTGCTGTTGCTCGACTACGAAACGAACGCCGACGTTGAAGACCTGACCCGGCCGCTGTCCCACGCGGCACTGATCAAGGCATTTCTGGAAGGACGCACGGAGCCAAACAGTTGATCCAGCTGAAACTCATTACGCGGGTGAGAAGTTCTTCGCCGCAGGCGTCGTCACACTTGGTAGGGATGGCTCTCCGAGCCGCTCCCTATTTTAGTTTGGAGAAGCGTGCCTATCTACTGACGTTCCTTTCCAGAGAAATCTAGGGAGCGGCTCGGAGAGCCATCCCTACCAAGTGTGACGACACCGCTTCGCGGCCTGTTTGCATCTTAGTAGAAGCTGTGCGTTATTGTGGTACCGACATGCGCCTTATGGCACAAGTTAGGGAATACACAGGCGGTCTGACGCCGGCATTTTCGACGGAAAAGCAAAACTCCGGCTTTCGTCCGTTCCCCGTTTGTTACAAACTTCCCCAGTCGGGCACCGGGCAACCGGTCTGATCCTATGGAAATTTACCTGTTTTGCCTGTGCCTGAGCTTTGCCGGCCTGGTGCTCATGGCGCTGTCGGGCCTGGGCCATCGCCACGCCGGGCACGGCCATTCGCACGCGTCCGCGCGCGGCGGCGTCGGCAAGGGAGCCGCGCAACATCGGCACGCCGGTTCTCGGCACGGCGTCCGCACGAACGCGGCGTTGTTCCTGCTCGGTTTGTTCTCGCCGCGGACCCTTTTCAGCGTGCTGCTCGGCTTCGGCGCGTCGGGACTGCTGCTAGATGCGCTGGTCCATCCTCCATCCGTGCTCCTGGCGGTTCTCGCGGTCGTCGCTGGGGTGAGCTTTGAACGCTTCCTCGTCGGACCGTTCTGGAACCTGCTTTTCGGCTTTGCGTCCAAACCGGCGCGAACCTTGGAAAGCGTCATGTTCGAGGCCGGCAAAGCGGCGACGGATTTTGACAGCGCCGGACACGGTCTCGTGCTGCTGGAACTCGACGGCCAGGTGCGCCAGATTCTCGGCACGCTCGCGGCCGAGGAACGCGCCCCCGACGCCCCGCGCGTCCGTACCGGCGAACGTCTTTTCATCCGCTCCGTGGACCACCGGCGCAACGTCTGCACCGTGTCCCGGCTCGGCTGCTGACGCCCTCCCCCGCCCCCGCCCGCGCGGAGGCTCCGCTTCCGCCACGCCGCCAGGCGCGCCGCACCCTCGCACCGTTTTCCCGCACGCAGAAAACCCGCCCCACCAACCCCAACCTGTAGAAAGCAGCCTGTCCGTTTATGGACCACCTCGTCCTGTACATCATCATCGCCGGCGTCCTCCTGTTCACCGTCTTCGTGCTGTTCCCCACGCTCGTGGGGATGTTCCTGCGCAACGTCGACGCGGGCACGATCCGCATTGTCACGCTCTGGGGCGGGCGCACGAGCATCTACCGCGGCCCGGGCAAATCGTTCGAGGTGCCGCTCCTGACCAACGGCACGACGCTCTCCAGCAAGGCGATCAACGTCGACTTGGACATCACCGACCAGACGGCCGACGTAGACGCCGGCGGCGTGCCGCAGCCCATCAAGGTGCGCGTGCTCGCCAGCGCCATCGTGTCCGTCGGCGACACCGATGTGCTCACGCGCACCGCCGCCAACCGGTACTTTGCCAAGGGCGAGGACGAACAGCTCTCGACGCTGACCGACCTGCTTTCGTCCTCGGGCCGCCGCGCGATCAACCTGCTCACGCACGACCAGCTTTTCTCCGCCAAGACCGCGCCGCGCCCGACGGTGTCCGCCCCCGGTGCGGTGGCTCCGGTGGCCGTTCCCGTGACGCCGGTTTCAGAAGTCACCGCCGCCGCCGAGGATGACGACGACCCCCTTGCTATTATCATCCGCAAGGCGTGTTCGCGCGAGTTGACCGACCTCGGGCTGATTTTCAACTCGCTCAACATCAAGGTGGTGCAATCCGAGGTCGCCGAGGCGCGCCGCCGCATGTCCGCCGCCGAGGCGACCGCCAACGCCGAGATCGTCGCCGCGCAGCAGGCGTACCGCGCGCAGCAGGCCAAGATCGCCGTCGAACGCAGCGTCTCCGACAGCAACCGCGAACTCGAACAAACCCGTTCCACCAACGCCGCGCTCGTCGCGGAGGCCGAGATCAAGAAACTCCAGGCCCAGGAAATCGCCGAGACCAAGCGCCGCGAGGCGGTGTCCGAGGCCAAGGCCAACGCCGACATCGTCAGCGCCCAGCAGGCGCGCCGCGCCAAGGAAGCGCAACTCGAAGCCGAGCGCGCCATCTCCGACAAGCAGCGCGAGTTGGAGCAAACCCTGCGCGCCAACGCCGCGCTCGTCGCCGAGGCCGAAGCCAAGAAACAGGAGGCGCTCGGGTTGCAGCGGGTGGCGGAACTCCAGGCCACCGAGATCGCGCAGGCCGGCGCGGACGCCGAGAAGGTGCGCATCGCCGCCGAGGCGCAGGCGCGCGCGGAGGCCGTGCGGATCACCACGCTGGGCGAGGCCAACGCCGAGAGCATCCGCAAGATCAACGAGGCCGTGCAGGCGGGCGGGGAGAACTACCTGCGTTACCGTCAGATCGAGATGCTGCCGCAGATCGCGCCGGCCATCGCGGAAGCCTTGGCCAAGGCGAAGCTGGTGACGATCAACTCCGGCGGGGCCGACGGCGCGGCCGGCAGCACAACCGAGAACATCACGGGCGTGATCCGCACGGTGCTCGCGGCGCAGCTCGTCTCGCGCACCGGCATGCTGGACACCGGCGCGGGAGAGAACTAGTGCCGATCCGATTCACCCTGTTTTAGCCCCGGCAGGGGCGGCAGAATTTAGCCCGGGGCGTGAGCCCCGGGGAAAACGACCCCGCAGCCTAGCCCCGGCAGGGGCGTAAGAAAACGCGCTTAGGTTCAGCGGATCGGCCGCTTGCGCAGGTCGCCCGCACCCGTCATGCTGCCCCCGTGAGCATTCCCCTGAACGTCGGCGTCGTCGGCACGGGCCACATCGGCAAACTCCACGCCCGCGTTTACTCCGAACTCGGCGTCGCTTCCGGAGGCAGCGTGCGCCTAGCCGCCGTTCACGACGCCGATCCCGCCAGCGCGCAAGCGGTCGCCGCGCAGTACGGCACGCAGGCCACCGCCTCGCTCGAAGAATTTGCCGCGCTCGTGGACGCGGCAACCGTCGCCACGCCCACGCCGACGCACTTCCCCGTCGCCAGCCTCCTGCTCGAAAAGGGCAAGCATCTTCTCGTCGAGAAGCCCATCACCGAAAATACCGCCGACGCCCGCGCGCTGTCCGAACTCGCCCACACCCGCGGCTGCGTGCTCCAGGTAGGGCACATCGAGCGTTTCAACCCGGCCTTCGGCGCGTTGGAAAGCCTCCTCACCCGGCCGAAGTTCATTGAGGCGCACCGGCTCTCGCCCTACCCGATGCGCTCGACGGAGATCGGCGTCGTGCTGGACCTGATGATCCACGATCTGGAGATCATCCTGCACCTCGTCCGCTCGCCGCTGGCCAGCGTGGACGCGGTGGGCGTGCCGGTTTTGAGCCGCGGCGAGGACATCGCCAACGCCCGGTTGCGTTTCGAGGACGGCTGCGTGGCCAACGTCACCGCCAGCCGCATCTCGCCCGAGAAGATGCGCAAGATCCGCGTGTTCCAGGAAGACGGCTACCTGTCGCTCGATTACCAGAACCAATCCGGCGAGATCTACCGGCGCGGCCCCGGCGGCATCGCGCGCGAGGCGGTGGAGATCGAAAAGGGCGAGCCGATGAAGCGCGAACTCCAGTCGTTCCTCGACTGCGCGCGCGGCGGCTTGCAGCCCAAGGTCGGCGGTGCGCAGGCGGCGGCGGCGCTGGAGGTGGCGGTCGAGATCACGCGGCTAATCGGTGGGCAGAAGTAAGCCTCGCCGCAGGCGGCGTCCCCTCGGGGAGGGATGGCTCTCCAAACCTCTCCCAATGATTCCCGGCGAGACGCGGCGTGCGCACAGTGATCTTCCAAGCCAGTCTTGGGACGGCTCGGAGAGCCGTCCTTCCCCGAGGGGACGCCGCCTGCGGCGAGGGGTTTTCACGCTTTCTGACAGGCTGGCTGTCGGTGCCCGGCCGTCGGACCAAACCTTGCGATTGCAGGTTGACGGAGACCCCTTACCTTCTCGCTCACCGCCCGTGTCCCTGCTCAAGAACCTGTTCGATCTCACCAAGGGCTCCGCCGTCTCGCTGGCGGGCAAGCAGTTCCTCTCCTCCTACCTCCAAAAATACGGCAAGATGCTCAATTTCTCCGTTCATCCCGAGACCAAAAAGATCTACGCCGAGATTCTGCTCAAGGGCGAGGACACCCCTATCAAGCTGAACCTCGACGGCTACGAGATCGGCGGTCCGGCGGACAGGCCGACCCTCCTCGTGGCCAAGGTCGGCGCGTCGCGCGAATGGCTGGAGGTCGTGCTCAAGGAATTCGTCGAAGGCAAGCCCATCGAACTCCCGCCCAAAGCCGCGCCGCTCCTCAAGCTCCTGCTCTGAGCAAAAATGCAGAATGCAGAATGCAGAATGCAAAAGTCCGGCGGCGGAGAATCTTGAACCTCTGGCTTGCTCCCTCTGAACTTCTGCATTCTGCATTTTGCATTTTCCCCGATGCCCGCCGCTTCCATGCTAATTGACTGGGAACGCGCCCGCGCGCTGCTCTGCGGCCTCGGCGACGCCATCCGCGACGCCGTGCTCGCCGCGCGCAACACGTACGAGAGCGACTACCTCGCCGGCATCGCCGCCGTCACCAGCGCCGACACGATCTACGCCATCGACAAGGTGAGCGAGGGTACGGTCCTGGGTTGGATGCGCGTTTCCTGGCCGCCCGAATGGCCGGTGGAACTTGTCATGGAAGGCGCGGGCGAGGACGGCGAACCGCTGACCTTCCCCCGCCACACGCCGCCCGCGCAGACGATCCTCAAGCTCATCATCGACCCCATCGACGGCACGCGCGGGTTGATGTACGACAAACGCTCCGCCTGGGCGCTCGCCGGCCTCGCCCCGCAGCGTGGCACGGGCACGGGCCTGCGCAACATCGCCGCCGCGGCCATGACCGAACTGCCCACCACCAAGCAATGGCGCGCCGACCAGATCAGCGCCGTGCGCGGCGGGGGTCCGGGCGGACTGGTGGCGGCGAGCGTCAACGTGCTCACGGGCGAACGCCGTCCGTTGTCCGTGCGGCCTTCGCGCGCGACGGATTTCCAGCACGGATTCGCATCGTTCGCCAAGTTTTTCCCCGAGGGCAAGGCGCTCACCGGGCAGATTGAGGAAGCGTTCTGGGACCGTCTCCACGGCCGGGGGCGTTCGGGCGCGGCGCACGTTTTTGACGACCAGTATCTCTCCACCGGCGGTCAGCTCTACGAGATCCTGATGGGTCACGATCGGATGCTGGGCGACCTGCGTCCGCTGGTGCTCTCGTCGCTCGGCTACAAGGCGGCGCTGACCTGCCATCCGTACGACATCTGCACGGGCCTGCTGCTCATCGAAGCCGGCGGCGTGTTGGAAGCTCCCAACGGCCGGCCGCTCGACGCCCCGCTCGACACGACGTGGCCCGTCGCCTGGATGGGTTACGCCAACGAGACGCTGGCGCGGCTGGCGCGGCCGGTGTTGTGGCAGGTGTGCGAGCATTACCTCGCGTCCACCTGGCGCAACGGCAGGTAAAAATGCAAAATGCAAAAGTCCAGAAGGCGGAACATCTAACATTCAACCCTCGACCTTCATGCGACGGTTCTATCCTTTTGTTTCTTGCCTTCTGTCTTCTGCCTTCTGCCTTCTGCCTTTGCTTTTTTCCGGCTGCCGCAAGAACGAGACCCCTGTCGAGGCGGGTAACCGCGAGCAAATCCTCCACCTCGGCAACGGCGCGGAACCCCGTGACCTCGATCCAAACACCGCCACGAGCAACACCGAACTAACCATCACCGCCGCGCTGTTCGAGGGACTCGTCACTCTCGCGGCCGACGGGCGTGCCATCCTGCCCGGCGCGGCGGAGCGTTGGGACATCTCGCCCGACGGCAAGACGTACACTTTCCATCTGCGCCCGGGCCAGAAATGGAGCAACGGCGACCCGCTCACCTCGGCTGATTTTCTCTACAGCTTCCGCCGGATCATCGAGCCGAAACTCGCCTCCGAGATGGCGATTTACGTCAACTGGGTGATGGGTGCGCAGGATTTCTATGAAGGTAAATCCACGGACTTTGCCTCCGTGGGATTCCACGCGCCGGACCCGTTGACATTTGAGATCACGCTGAAGGAACGCACCCCTTTCCTGCTGACGATGATCGCCACGAATCCCTTTTATCCCGTGCATCGCGCGACCCTCGAAAAATTCGACGCCTACACGCGCCGGGGCACCGCGTGGACCCGTCCCGGCAACCTCATCGGAAACGGTCCTTTCGTGCTCAAGGACTGGCGTGTCAACGAGTCACTCACCGTGGAGAAAAATCCCGGTTATTGGGACGCGGCACGCGTGAAACTCAACGCGGTGGTCTTCCATCCCATCGACGATGTGAACGCCGAAGAACGCGCTTATCGCGGCGGCCTGATTCACGCGACGCGTTTTTTGCCTTCCTCGCGGCTCGACAACTACCGCCGGGAACACTCCCCGACGCTTCACGCCGACCCGTTGGTGTCCACCAAGTTCATCGTGATCAACACGGCGAGCGCCCCTTTCGACGACGTAAAGGTCCGCGGCGCTTTCGCAAAAACGCTGGATCGCGAGGCGCTCGTGCGCGATGTGCGCCGCGATGGCAGCCGCGTCGCAGACAGCTTGTGCGTTCCTGGCAGTGGTCCTGAACCGGGTTATACCCCGCGCGGACGCCTCCGGCAGGAACCCGCCGTCTGGCCGCACAAGGAGACCGGTCACATTACGCTGACGTTCACCGGTGGACGGGTCGGCGACCAGCAACTCTGCGAAGCCATGCAGGCCATGTGGGAGAAGGAACTCGGTGTCCGCGTCGAACTTGTCCCGCAGGAGGAAAAAGTCTGGCTCGAAACCATGCGAGCCAAGAATTACCAACTTCTGCTGATGTCCTGGTCGGACATCAACGATCCGGTGGCACTCCTGCAGCTTTTCCTGAGCAACTCACCCAACAATTACTCCAACTGGTCGTCGTCCGAGTATGACCGCGAGTTCGCCGCTGCCGGCCAAGCCGCCACCGGCGCCGAACGCTGGACACATCTCCAGAACGCTGACTCCCTACTCGTCGAACAACTACCGCTGATCCCCCTCTACCACGAAAACCAGAACTACCTCGTGCAGCCATCCGTGCGTGGATGGCAGGATAACTTGCTCGGCTGGCACATGCTCACCGGCATCTCGCTGGAAGCGGACAAATAAGTGCAAAATGCAAAAGTTCAGAAGTGAAAACTCGCTGATGATTCCCTTGCTCCTCCGATCGCATCGCCTCCGCTCTGCCGTTCTGGCATTCTGCATTCTGCATTCTGCATTCTGCATTTTCTGCCTCCCCGGCTGCCGGAAATCGGAGACCCCCGTCGAGGCCGGCAACCGCGAGCAGATTCTCCACCTCGGCAACGGCGCGGAACCGCGCGACCTCGATCCCACCATCGCGGTCAGCACCACGGAAAGCCATATCCTCGTCGCGCTTTACGAGGGCCTGGTCAGTTACTCGCCCGACGCCCGCAGCGTCTTGCCCGGCGCGGCGGAACGCTGGGACATCTCGCCCGACGGCAAGACGTACACTTTCCACCTGCGCCCGGGTTTGAAGTGGAGCAACGGCGACCCGCTCACCTCCGAGGACTTCCTCTACAGCTTCCGCCGCATCGCCGAGCCCGCCCTCGGCGCGGAGACGGCCAACTACCTCGATCCCGTCGTGGGTTGTCTCGATTTCCGCGAGGGCCGTTCGCACGATCCCGGCAGCCTCGGCTTCCGCGCGCACGACGCGCAGACTTTCGAGATCACGCTTCAGGGACGCGCGCCCTATTTTCTCGGTTTGCTCGCGAACTATCCTTTCTACCCGTTGCACCGCCCGAGCATCGAAAAACTCGGCGCGCGGCTACAACGCGGCGGCGCTTGGACCCGTCCCGGGGTCATGGTGACGAACGGTCCCTTCCGGCTCAAGGAATGGCGGGTCAACGACGCGCTCGTCGTCGAGAAAAATCCCAACTACCGCGACGCCGACCACGTCCGGCTCAAGGCGGTCGTTTTTCATCCCGTGGACAATCTCGACACCGAGGAACGCAACTTCCGCGGCGGCCTGCTGCACGTCACGCGCAACGTCCCGGTGGTCAAGCTCGACGATTACCGCAAACAAAAGTCGCCGTTCCTCAAAGCCGACCCGTTGGTGTCCACCAAGTACCTGACGTTCAACGTCGCGAAGCCGCCGCTCAACGACGTGCGCGTGCGCGAGGCGTTCGCGTGGGCCGTGGACCGCACGGCGCTGGTCGAGCAGGTCATCCGCGACGGCAGCCGCCCCGCCGACAGCCTGAGCGTACCCGGCAGCGGGTCGATGAACAACGGCGACGGCTATCGTTCCCGCACCCGGCTGGCGCACGACCCGGAAAAAGCCCGCGCGGCGCTGGCCGACGCTGGCTTCCCGCAGGGAAAAGGTTTCCCGAAGGTGGAGTTGGTCTTCACGGGTTCACACCCCGGCGAGCAGGGGATGGTCGAGGCCCTCCAGGCGATGTGGCAGCGGGAACTCGGCGTGCATGTCGACCTCGTCGAACAGGAAGAAAAAGTATGGCTGGACACGCTTCGCACGAAGAATTTTCAGCTTCTGATCGACGGCTGGAGCGCGGCCGTCAACGATCCCGTGGACATGTTCCAGCTTTTCGTGGGCAACTCACCCAACAACGACGCCGGCTGGGTGAACCCCGCCTACGACACGGAGTTCGCCGCCGCCGCGAACGCCCCCGATGACACCGAGCGCGAACTGCACCTGCAAACGATGGACGCCGTGTTGATCCAACAGTTGCCGATCATCCCATTGTTCTACCGGAACCAGAACTACCTTGTGCAGGGGTCGGTGCAGGGCTGGAAGGAAAACATGCTCGACTGGCATCCTTTCCAAGCGATCTCCCTGGGACCACCACCGCCCGCCGCCCAAGGCGGGGCGACGGGTTCGTCGCAGTGATCCAAGCTTGCTTTTCCGCTTGGTGGAGCGCATCCTTATCTCTAGTGGCCATGACGCTAGACGAAATCCAACGCGAAGCGGCTGCTTTGTCGGAACAGGAGCGCCTGCGGCTGCGTGCTTTCCTCAAGCATCTGGAGCGAGTGGACAGCGAATCCAACCGTGAAGAGCTTGCCCGGCTGAACACCGAGATAGACGCGGGCAAATATTTCACTTTGGAAGATTGCGAGGAGGCGGACGCCAAACTGCCGGCTGAGGAGCGTTGAGAGCTAGCAGGTCCCATCGTGCCACCGAACTTCCGTTATCGCCTTTTGTTAACTGCCGAGGCGTTTCAATTCTATGATGCTCTGCGCTCGGCAAAGCGTCGAGCGTTGAAGAGCGCCTTCCAGTTCTTCGCTGACCATCCCTTCTCCGAAGGCGAATATCAGGAAGTAGACCGGGACGGCAGAACCACGGAAGTCCTCTTGCGCGGGCAGTTCCTGTTTGCTTTTTGGGCCGATCATTCTGCAAAGGAAATTCGCATCCTTCGGGTTGATTGGGCCTGACCTCTAGTTGGTTCACATCAATGCCCCCGCAAAACCGCCTCGCGCCGCTGCTGGCCTGCTGCTATCTGTGCCTCATGCTGACCGCACCCGCGCAAACGCCGCCGCAGGAAGATTGGCGTACGAAGGCCGAGGCCACCGATTACCGAGAAACTCCGCGCTACGACGAGACGATGGCCTATTGCCAACGGCTCGCCGCGGCCTCGCCGTTCGTGCACGTCGAGGAATTGGGCCGCAGCCCGGAGGGACGCGAAATCGTCGCGCTGGTCGTCTCGCTGGACAAAGCGTTCACGCCGGCAGCCGCGCGCGCCACGGGCAAGGAAATCGTCCTCGTCAACGCCTGCATCCATCCCGGCGAAAGCGAGGGCAAGGACGCGGGGCTTGCGCTCATCCGCGACCTGCTCATCAAAGAGGAATACAAAACGAGCGGCCTGCTCGACCATGCCATCCTGATTTTCGTGCCCATCCACAGCGTGGACGGCCACGAGCGGTTCAGCCCCTACAACCGCATCAACCAAAACGGCCCCGATGCGATGGGCTGGCGCACGACGGCGCAGAACTACAACCTCAACCGCGACTGGCTCAAGGCCGACGCGCCCGAGATGCGCGCGATGCTCGGATTGTTCCACCGCTGGATGCCGGACCTCTTCATCGACCTGCACAACACCGACGGCGCGGATTACCAGTACGACATTACCTACACGCTCGAACGTCACGGCAACGTGCCCGCCGGCATCCACGCGTGGCAGAACGAGGCGTTCGACGGCAGGATTTTTCCCGTGCTCGAAAAGCAGGGGCACAAAATCGCGCCTTACATCGTCCTCAGAACGCCTGACCAACCCAAGGATGGCTTTCAGGACGGCGTGGCCTCGCCGCGTTTGTCCACCGGGTACGTCGCGCTTTGGAACCGGCCCGCGCTGCTCGTGGAAACCCACATGCTCAAGGACTACCGCACGCGCGTCATGGCCACGTACGATCTGCTGAAGGCGGTGCTCGGGTATTTCAAGGATGCGCCGGGCAACCTGCGCCGCGCGACGGAACAGGCCGACCGCGACACCCTGGCAGCCGGGAGAGTGGCGTACGACCCCGCGCGGCGGCAACCGGTGGATTTCAAGCTCGGGCCGGGCAGCGTGCCGTTCGAGTTTTTGGGGGTCGAGTACAAGCAGGAGTTGAGCGCGGTGTCGGGCGGGTTGTGGACGCAGTACGATCCCGCGCGGCCGGTGACGTTCACGGTGCCGTACTACAACGACGTGCAGGTGGCGAAGGAGGTTTGCCCTCCGGTGGGTTACGTGGTCCCGGCGGCGTGGACGGTGGTCATTGAACGGCTGCGCGCGCACGGCCTCGCGTTCACGACCCTGACCAAGCCGCTGACGTGCGACGTGGAGACCTACAAATTCGAGAGCGCAGAATGGCAGCCGAAGCCGTTCGAGAACCACCACCTGATCAAGGAAGCGAAGTTCACGCCGGTGCGGCGTACGGAGACATTCCCGGCCGGGTCGGCGGTCGTGTACCTCGACCAGCCGGGGGCCCGGGTCGCGGCGCACCTGCTGGAGCCAGACGCGCCGGATTCTCTGCTGAAGTGGGGTTATCTGGACGCGATCTTCGAGCAGAAGGAATACTCGGAGGAACGCGTCATGGAGGCGATGGCGCGCGCGATGATGACGCGCGACCCGAAGTTGGCTGACGAGTTCGAGAAGAAGATCGAAAGCGAGCCAGCTTTTGCGGGGAGCACACGTCTGAGGTTGGAATGGTTCTACAAGCGCACGCCGTATTTCGACGACCGGTTGGACATCTATCCCGTCGCCCGGTTACTTGAGCGGGTAAATGCGCGATGAGTGACAAAGTAGGATTGCCTCTTCGAGGCAACCCTGATTTCGTCTGGATGACCGTGCCGGTGGCTCGACGTTCGCGCCAGAGACATTACAGCATTTTCCGGTTGCTCGTAGAGTTTTCAGCCCCGGCAGGGGCGCAAGAGTTTAGCC
>CAXTOX010000070.1:0-7366 GCA_964245885.1 uncultured Chthoniobacterales bacterium
TGAACCGTCTTCGTTGAAAGCATCTGCGACCATCACGTCAGCGTTCCTCCAGTCAACGGCCAGTTAATCACTGCCTAGCTTCGCTATAGTTGCTGCGCTTCCGCGCGCTTCTTCTTGCGCTCCTCTTCCTGATCATCCTCACTCTCACCGCCGCCGTATCCCATGACTTCCACGGTGATGAGTGACGGGGCCTCCTGAACCGTCGCGGCAGCCGGGTTTTGGTTCACGAGGTTGCTGGCAGCGTTGTTCACTGCACCCGTGCTGTTGGAAGCGGCGGTCAGGGCTCCGAGGTTGGGGGCAGCGACGGTAGGAACGCCTGCGCTGGTTCCCCCGACCGAGATATTCGAAGCATTGATGACTTGAAGCGCGGCGAGATTGAGGTTGCCGGAAACGCGGATACCGGCGTCGCCCGCGTCAATCGTCCCCGTCGGCGCGATGAGGTCGATGTCGGCGGGTGGAATCCCTGTCACGCTTTCCAGCACACCGATGCCGCCACCCGTCGCCAACCCCGCCAAGTCCGTCTTGACGTCCGCACTCTGCGGGTCCACCAGCACGCGGGTCGGGGGTGCCGCCAGCACGGTCTTGGGGGAGGAACCAGCAGCAATGTCACCGGAGGTTGACCAGATGATTTCATTGCCGCCGCGCAACGTGAAGATGCGTGAGGTTCCCACGTTGACGCTCATCGCCGTGAAAATGGAGATGTTTCCTCCGAACTGGGTCAGGATTCCCTGGTCCACGGCTGCGCCCTGGCTGGAATTTACGCCCACATCAAGACTGCCGCCCGGAGCGAAGATGCTGATGTCGCCGCCGTTTTGAGTGGTGATCTCGCGCGAGGTCAACGAAAGGTCGCCGGTCCACTTTGTGCCCGGGAACAGAGCGGCAACGGCGGCTTCGCCGTTCGCATAATTCCCGTAGCCCGCGCTGTCGGGATTGTTGTGATCTCTGCCCGCGTCGCGGAGCACCAGGTAGTACACGTCCAGCGCGAGCTGGTCCTGACGTTCGGGCGAGAGTGCTTTGAAAGTGGACCAGATCTGGCTGGCATCGTTGGTATTTAGTCCAAGGAGAGTGCCCAGATCTGGCAAGTACCGCGAAGAAAGCTCCCCCGCGGCTGGGTCCAGAAACTTGCCGATAAAGCTGGCGAAGTCGAGTTGAGAACCGGAAAGCCCGTTAGAAATCCCGATGCCCGCCCCCGCGATGATATCCGCGCCGCCAAACGGCAGGTAGGGGTTGCGACCGTTGCCGATGCTCGTGATTCCCAGGCCGGTGTCGCCGTTGGAAGCTGCGCTGATGCCCAAGGTCAGGTTTCGCCCCGCCAGAACCTCGAGCGTGCCGGGGCCACTGATCTGAATGTCGCCGGACGCGGGGCTGCTGGCTCCAACCCCGGCTTCAACCTGGAGTGGAGAACCCAGGTCGTAAGCGATCAGATCGCGGCCCGCCGCGATCACCGTAATGTCACCCGGCCGTACATTCTGCACATAAAACGCGATGTCGGTGATATCCTGACCCGATAAAATCCGGGCTGGTTTTCCACTGAACAACGTGACCCCGGAAAGGTCGCCGGCCGCGGCATACAAATGCACCGAATTAGGGTCATTAACATGGAGAGGGCCCGGCGCATGAAGCGTCTGTTGTGCCTGAAGAACAGCGGCATTCCCGGAGGTCGAGCCTGACTCGAGGAAAATCGCACTGACCGGATTCAGATATCCATTGTCGGGTCCTTGGTTCTGTCCGGCCGTGGCCAAATTCCCCAGCGTCGCGCGAAAGGCGAAAGGCGAAGTAATTCCAGGAATTCTGGTCGGGTCGGCGTCAGAGAGGTTGATTTGCGTTTCGTTGTAACTCTCTACGTCCGCACCAATGCCGCTCGGCTGCAAACCGTTGATTGCTTTCTGGGCAACCAAGTCAATGGTGCCAATGGGCGAAGGGGAAAGCGTCAGGTTGCCAACCACATTCACATCGCCACTGAACGAAGTCGCAAACAGACTGCCCGGCGAGACCGTCGCCAAGGTTGTGAACGACTGTACGTCTGTTACATCCAGACGCAGCCATGGTTGAAAGTAAGAAAGTGTTTGCGGATTAGTGCTGAGTAGCAGCACTTGGTTCAGCCAGATCTCCAGCAGCGGAGTAGTCCCGCCGGTGCCGGGCAGAGTGGCACCTTCGCGCAAACTGACCGATCCCGTCAGCGAGCTTACGCTCACTTTGTCACTTGGATCATAGGTGGAGTAGTTCGTCTTGTACCAGAAGGTGTTGTTAATGCCCTCCGGCAGAAGAAACACGTTTGCAACTGGCCCCAAGAGCAAGTCACCCCTCGCCGCCACGTCAAAACTTCCTTTGCCGAGAAACAAGGTGGTTGGCAGCCAAGTATGTTCATCCAGCGTTGCAGGCGGTGAGACGGCTAGCCCAAGCGAGGGCGAGCGCGTTTGATTTGTAACGATGCTGCCCCCGGCGTCCAATTTGCCTGCGCCGCGCTCCACATAATACACGCCACCATCGATGTTGCCGCCGGCCTGAACCGTGACGCTACCACCGCCCAACTCTACCAGCGCGCTGGTGTTGGGGGCCAGGGGGCCGCTCGCGTTCCGGGCTGGCAGGCGCGCGTTCGTCGGGGCGGCAGCGTCCACGTTGCTGACGTTATGGCCAGCGGCCAGGCTCACGTTACCGCCGCCCAAAGTGGCGACTCCTTCGAAGAAGTTGCTGAAATCCACCCACCAGGTCGTGGAACCTATCTCCGTTCCTTTGTTGCCGTGGGTCACATCCCCGAATTGCCCGGTCGAAGGGTCAACATCGCCACGGCGGTACAGCCAATTAATCGGCAGCTCGTGGGAGGAATCGGCCGCGGGAACGCCGCCGATGAGGGTTTGATGAATGATGTCGTTCTGCGCGCTGATGGAAACATTCCCGCCCGCCATACTATACTGCGCTAGATAAGGTGGATTTTGTTGAATCGATCCAAGTCCAAGGATTTGCCCGGTTGCACTGGTGTTGGGAAGGTCAAACGTTCCGCCCAGCGTCGCGTCGGCCACCTGGGTGCCAGCGGTGTAGATCGTGGTGAATTGGTTGAGCAGCTTGACATCCTGGCTGGCAGAAATGTCGATGTCGCCGGAACCCGTTCGGATCACCTGAAAACGGGTGCTCACGGCGTTGGACGTGCTTGCATTTAGACCTGAAGGACCAAACACATTATTGCCGTAGTCCTTCCCGAGCAGCAACGAGCCAACGGCCGTGCTGCTCGTGCTGACGGGAACAACCGCGTGGTAGTCAGCCGCGCCGAAATCGGTGCCCGCCGTCAAATGATAGGACCACGACTGTTGGCTGGGCAGTAGCTGGCCGTTGGCGGGGAGCAGAGTGGCGTTGTAGGAACTCGAACTAAACCCGTCGCTCAAGGTATTGAAAAAGACCAGATCTCCGGCGGCGCGCAGGGTGAGTACGCCGGGCGTCTGCTGCGCTCCGAAACGGTAAGTTGACAAGTCCCAGTCGTCACTGGAGGTCGAGGTGGATGAGCCGAGCGTGACGTTGCCGCTTCGATTGATGACTTCCGCGCCAGGTTCGATGTAGGAAATCGCTTTGAGCGAATCGTTGCCGCTGAACAACCGGGCACTGATCTGAGCTGCGTTGTTGCCAAAAGTAGCGCCGTTGGTGGAAACGAAAGATTGAACGTAGCTGGTGATGGTTCCGTCCCCGGTCAAATCATAGAGCGCGTATCCCTCAACCACGACGGCGGATGCGCCGTTGATCGCGGCGCCCACCGGTTGAATCTGCACGTCGGTTCCACCCAGGGTTTGCGGAGCACGGAGATGCACCGTGCCCGTGAAGTCTCCGAACTGAGCCGAAAGAGGAGTGTTGGCCGCGACGGAGACTTCGATCTTCGACCCCGTCTTCAAGTTCAGGCTCGCCGTCCGGTCAATCACTCCGTTTACCTCCGCGCCCGCGCTAAGATAAACCGTCCCACCCTTGCCGGCCGCATCAAACTGTTCGGCCGCCACGGTCAGCACCGACCCTGCTTCCAGGCGGATGCTCCCGCTGGCGGTCAAGCTGATCGCGCCGCCATTCACGCCGGAACTATCAATCGTCCCGGTGACATCAATCGAGCCGTCATCGGCCGCCACGTCGAATCCGCCGCTCTTGCTCATACCGCCGATCGTCGTGTCGCCGGTACGGATGCGGAACGTGCGTATCGCGGCAAAACCCGCGCGGTTGAGTTCGGTGTTGAGCGCCGTCAACGATGACAGCGAGCTAACATCCAAAGAGAACGTCGCGCTCTTCCCGCCCGATCCGCCCGCCCCCGAGAGCAGGCCGGAAGAGGTGAAGCCTCCGTGCGGCGTGGAGACCGAAAGGCTGCCGCCATCGCCTCCGCCACTGGTGGCGGACACATTCAAGCTGCTCCCATTTCCAAGAGTGATCGAGCCTTTGTCTGCTGCTAGGCTGATCGAACCGCCGTTGGTATATCTAGTCAGATCGAAGTACTGCTGCGCCGTTCCACCAACGTCGATCGTTCCGCCGTTCACATTCAGATCGCCCCTGGAGGCGCGCAACGAGAGATGTCCACTTGGAAGCTGGAAATTGGCGGTGGAGCTAACGCTGCTTCCGCTGAAGCTTAGCTCGGCTCCCAGGGATGCATTCGGGACTGCCCCAGCGCCGGACGGCAGCGCGACGAGCCGCAGATCGCCCGAAGCCAGGACTGAATAGATTGCCCCCGTCGCGCCAGTAAGGACAGGCGCGTTCATTGAAAGATCCCCCTGTACTGACAAGCTGCCAGAGTCTCCCGCCACGATCTCGTTTGCCGCCGTGAGAGTCACCGAACCGAAACGCGTGATCTGCAAAGGATTCACGCCTAGGCGAATGGTATCCGCCTCAAACTCGATTGCGCCGGCGCTGCCGGAGCCGGTCACCGGGGAAGAAACGTCCGCGGAATTATCGAGGTTGATCACTTTGGCTTGGAAGATGGCCTCTCCACTGCCGCCGGAACGTCGGACCGCTGCGGCGTGCAAGCTCAAAGCATCGGCTGCGGTAATCTTGCCGGAGCCATAAATATCGATCAGGGAGTAACTCAGAAGCGAAAGCGAATTGGTCGAGCTAAGATTGCCAAGGGTTGCTCCACTCAAGGTCAGGCCAAGGGAGGGTGGTGGGGAGCTTGTGTTGTCGAGAACGACATTTATTTGCCCGCTGTTCAGATTCAGGCTTTGTGCACGCAAACTGGCTGACGGATCAAGCGTGGTAGCCGCGGTCGAATCAAGCGTGACGCTCGCACCGGACAGCATGGCGTTTGCACCGATGTTCTCCATCACGATGCTCCCGCCACCGACCGAGAGCCGTGACACTGCCGCGAAAGGATCAGCGCTCACACGGATCAACACCCCATTGCCGCTGCCAGCGGTGTCTTTGGCTCCGATGATCAGCGTGTCCGCCGTGCCGGACAGCGTGCCACTTTGCGAGATCACCGACGAAGGGGCCAGTGTGATGCTTTGGTTTGCGACCAGGATCACATCGGGTCCGGTGAGCGGCGCGCCGGCATTATCGACCGTGATGTTCGCGGTCGTTGCGCTGACAACAGTCCCATCTGCGCTGAAGCTTCGCTTCCCACCAATCAGGAGACTTTCCGCGCCGAACGCGCTGAGCGAAGCCGCATCCAAATTGAGGGCGTCCGCCCCTGTGCGGCCATTCGGTCCGAGGACCCGGATGTCGATGGGGCTGCTGATATCAACCTCGCCTCCGCGGCCACCGGTTGGCGCTTGCGCGGCAAGCGAACCGGCGATGGACATTTGCCGGGTACTATCGAACAGCAGGCGGCCAGAATCAATCGGCAGGCGCGGCACCGCGCTGTTTTGATTGATCGCCGCCTGCTGCAAGAAAGTATTTGCAGAATAGTCGGTGTAGGAAGCGCGGCTGCGAACGACGGACGCCGGATCCACTTCAAAAGAAGAAAATAGAGGCTGGGCAGAAACCGGATTGAAACCGTTGGATTGGTAGCCTGATACGATCGTTGCACCGGTCGGCTGAACCGCGGCAAGGGTTGGCGCGTTAGTTACGCGCGTCACCAGGAACGCTCCAGGCAACAGGGCGTATCTTGCGGGCAGAAGGGTGTAGTCCCCCGCGGGCAATCCATTCGACGCGCGGAGATAAATCTGATCACCGACCAAGAGTGTCGAGTTACTGTATCCGGCATTTCCCACCCCGGTGGAGGAAACGAACGGGGCGTATCCAGGACCGGTTTCCGGCAGGACAGCAAAACTGGTGGCAGGGTTGAGAATATCAACGGTGCCGCCCACCCCGGATTGGAATTGATACGCGTAAAGATCGCCGCCGCCGCGGAGGTCGATGGTCGAGCCGGTCTGGTCGTCCACGATCTGGCCGGCCACGTTCACAACTTTCGAGGGGGGGCCGGTGATCGTGAGATCATTACCGGCCGGGTCGATCCACGACTTGCCATCCGGGCTCACGCCATACGGAATGAGCAGCGCCTTTCCCGTCGTGGGGTCCACGGCGGAAACGGAGGCCACGCTGCCGGCCTGGAGCTGGACCGAGAAGGTAGTCGGCCCATTCTGATTTGTGATCGGGTCCACGAAGGGCATACCGGTTCCGTCGGAGCCGAGGTTGATCGTGCCAAGCGGCGCGCGGACGGTGCCGCCGTCGTTGATGATGGAGCCGTAGAGGTTGACCGTGCCACCAGCGGAGAGGGGGAGAGGACGCGTGCCCGAACCCGTGAGCGTGATCGTGCCGGCCCTCGTGGTGCCGTTCACCGAATAATCGTACGCCGCGAGCGTGAACGTCGTCGCGGTCGGAGGATAAATCTGGCCTGCGGTGAGGTGGAGGTTCCCCGCGAGGTCCAAGGTTCCATCCCCGCGGATGTCTCCGCCTTTTGCGACCAGGTTGGCGCTGCCAATTCCCTGTAGCGAAAGGTTGCCAACATCGATCAGGCTGGCGGAAACGGACAGAGTGGCGGCACCGGAAGCCGGGGGAAAGTAATAAGGTTGCCCCCCGACCGTGAAAGCGTTCGTTGGTTCCTGCGCGGCAAAGGGGCCGCGAAACACGGTTCCCAAGCTCACGTAGGGCGAGTTGAGCGAAGCCGAGACATTGCTAAATATCACACCGCCGTCGGCAACGGCCAGACTGCTTGGCGCGTTCAGCGTCACCGGCCCGTTAAACAGAACGGTGCCTTTCAAGTTCAGCGAAGCGAGGCCCGAATTGTTGAACTGGTCCGCAGCAAAGTGGCCGGGGGCGGTTTGTTCACCTGCGATCACGCCGCCGATCAAGCTGAAGGGGCCAGCCGCGAGCGCGGCAGGAAGCGAGTCGCCACTCGGAGTGACCTCCAGATTAGGATTCAACGGCGTGGCTACCCCGCCCGAACCGGGCGCGAAGAAAAGCTGGGATG
>CAXTOX010000070.1:7376-19483 GCA_964245885.1 uncultured Chthoniobacterales bacterium
GATGATACCGTCAAGGCGCCGCCGGTCGCAGACGGTCCGCCCGGCGCGCCACGAAGAGTCGAGTCAACGAAGAGTTCCTGCGCCCCATTCAGAACGATGAAGCCCCCGTTGCCGTCCACGCGCGTCGGGATGGAGGCGGCACCGTTCGACGATCCGTTGGGTCCCTCAACGCTGTACCCCGGGGCAAGATCGAACACGGCGGTAGCGCCCGAAACGTCAAGGACAGAGCCGGCGCGTGCCGCCACGTTGCCGGACAGGGTGATGCTTCCTCCCTTCAGCACCAGCACCGAGCCGGAGCGGAGGCCGAGCGCGTTCGGGATCAACAGGCCCTTTCCTGCGGTGGAAAGCAGCGCGTTCGCTCCCAGGTCAACCGTGAAAAGCGCCTGCGAGGAGTTGCTGAAGAGACTCCCGGAATTGCCGCCGCCAGCCACGCTGATGCTGCCGCCGGGGACCTGGATCGACCCCAAAATCTCGGCGGTGTTGGCCGAAATCGCCACCGCTCCGAGTCCGTCAACCTGAATGGAAGCGCCGTTCCCCATCACGAAATCGCCGCGCACGGCTGGTAGGGTGCTGCCGGAAAGATCTCGAATTCCGGGTGCCTGAAAGCTCAGGCTCACAGGGTTGCGCACACCTTCCGGCAAGGTGCTGGTTACAGCCATGACACTGCCCTGACCCTGGGTGTCCAGGCTCGCCAGTAGCGACAGTGCGACCGGGTTGATCTGGGTTCCGGCAGCGATCACCACCGCGGGCAGGAAAACGTCCGTTACCGCGGTTGGCGCGCCCAGACCAGTCAACGTGAAAGCAGCGAACCCGCCCTCACTGAAAAAGCTTGGAGACAGAAGGAGCGTGCCTGTCTGCGAGGACTGACCACCCACTTGAACGAACGGTGCCAGAACGGAAAGCGACCCGCCCCGGGAACCCGACAGACCGCTGAGGGTTGCACCCAGGTTCAACGTGCCGCCATCAATGGCAGCAACGTTTATATCCTTCCCGACGGCGAGAGAAATGCTGCCGCCTGCTCCGTAAGTGATCTGCCCCAAGCCATTGACGGTGAGTCCGCCATCGGCAGCGATGACGCTGCCGCGTTGAAAATCCGCGCTGAAGCTACTGATGGCAATTTTCCCGCCGGCCGCCAGATAGCTCGCGCCGGGCGCAACCAACGCGTCGCTTCGAAGGTCAGTGGTGTTCCCTGATGTATCCAGACGCGCGGTTGACCCGAGCGTGAAGTCCCCTCGCGTGGGGTCAACGGGGGGTATCGGCGAGCCGGGCGGGAGGGCAGCAAAAACCGTGGGGGAGAGGTCGAACGCATTGAACGTAAGCATGCCGCCCGGAGCGGTGATCGACCCCAGAACACTCAGGTTAGCGGCAGAAAGAGTCATCGAACCGCCGGGCTTGGTCGTGAGCGCGGCGCTTTGTGGAACGGTGATGTTGCCGTCGCTGTCATCCACGGTGAGATTGCCGAAGCCGTCGGCGTTCACCAGGCTGGGCGACAGGAAGATGTTTTTGATGCGATCAGCAGGAAGCGGCAAAGGCATGCCCGAACTATCCAGCGCAAAGGGGCCCACGGCGCTCTGCGTGCCACTTGCAAAGGTGATGTTCGGCGGAGTTGGAGAGGTGGTCAGAAAGGCCGGTGGCGTGGGGTCCTGCGCGTGGAAACTCAGCGAATTGGCCATCCAGCGCCATCGAGGGAGCGGTGATTTTCAGGTTCCCGCCGTTCATCCCTTGCGTAAACCCCGCCGCAAAGCGCATGTCACCGGGGAGAGAATTACCGGTGGTTTCGACAACCCCATACTTCGGGTGATTCACCGTGAATCCATTGACGATCCCGTCATAGACCCGGTCGGGAGTCGCTTGTGAGATATCGAACACGTTGCCGCCGGAAGCCACCTGGGTGGTGCGCACCAGTCCTCCTGCGAAGTTGATCCACCCGCCCGAGACATCGACCAGCGAGCCGTTTTGCAGCACGACGGAGTTTCCCGCGCTCAAGGAGACGGTTCCGCCGCTGGTCGTGAGTTCACCGACCGTGCGTTGCACCAGGTTGACGTAGCCGAAAACGTCCGCCAGAGGCGTGCCAACGTAGTTCTGCCCATTGTAGGGGACGATCTTCGTGATATCGATGTAAACCGTTTGCCCACGGAGGGGACCGTTGCGCTGCAAAGGCGAATTGGCCAGTTCGGGGCCTAGCAGTTGGGCCGCCACCACGTTCTCACTGACAGGAGCCGAAATGTTCTTTGATCCGGAAACATCGATGACCGCGTTGGCATCCAGATAGATTTGGCCTACAGATGAGACAAACTGGCTTTGTTGGCTCTGCGCGGTTCCACCGGGCTGGTAATAGACCCAGGTTCCAGCCGCGAGATTCACGGTTGCACTCGGCGCGAACAGGAGCGCGTTTCCGCCCTCGTGAATCGTCAACCCCTGAATATTTATTTGCGAAGGCAGCGCCAGTTGGGTGCCTACGACTCGCTGCGTGCTGTCATATTCCGGGACTACCTGCGTCACGCTGTTCGGCCCGAGCGTGACCTGACCGGTGCTCTGAAAAAGAAAGGGCGGTGGGTTGGTCTGTTGGGTGTTGGTGTTGCCGACCGCGCCAAAATCCGCCAGCAGATCAATCCGGCCGTTCTCGGCGACCGATGTGGTGGCATTGATAAAACCCAACTGGTTGACGTTGCTGCCCGCGAGGGTGGCATCGGCCCGCGGCGCGTCGATTAATCCGTTGTTCGTTGCGCTTCCCCCGTACGTGCCGGTCGCGCCAACGTAAACGTCCAGTCCACGCAGTGTAGGAAGGTTGCTGGGATGAGCGCCCAAACCAACTTGCAGGCCGGCCGCGAGAACGGTTTGCCCGTCCGGCGTGCTGATCGTTCCATCATTGCGGACATTTGCTCCGAACAAAGCGATCCGCCCGCCCACGTTATCAGCGCCGGTAGGACTGGTCAGCGTCGCACCCGCTTGGACAAACACGTCCCCGTAGTGCCCGTTCGAGGTGTTTGCCGGAACAGGAGTAAACGCCGGCGTGCCATTCGTGCCGCTGGGCAGTGGGAGTGCGGAAAAAAGGAATTGGTTGTCCGGGTTGTTCAGGAGTCCGCGCGCGATCAGATTGTCATTGATGGGCAGGGCTGACGCGACCAGCGTATGAAGATTGATTTGTGAACTGCCCCCGAAGATGATTCCGTTCGCGTTGATTAGATAGACCTGGCCGATCGCGTTGAGAGACCCCAGAATCTGCGAAGGAACGCCACTCGGATCGTTGACCTTGTTGAATGCGATCCATTGCGTGGCGTTCGAGCCGCCGGCAGTCTGGTCGAAGGTGACTGTCGTCTCTTTTCCAACGTTGAACGTCTGCCAGTTGAGCAATGCTTGCTGGCCCGTTTGTACAATGTTGACGTTCGTCTGCCCGTTCAAACTCGTCTGCGTCGGCAACTTCGCGCCAGTCCAAAGCGCCGGGTTTTCGCTCGCGGTCGGATGAGACAAATTTGCGGGAACACCCGGGGCGAGTTTCAGCCCGCCTGACGCGAGACCGTTCGGCACGTTCGGCAAGCTCTGGGCCGGCTGGAAAGGGTTCGGACCCAGGCTTGCGGGGCCATGGCTCGCGGCGGCGCGGGCGGAGGCCTGCATGGCGCGCACCGCCTGCAATGCCTGGGTGGTGCGGCTGAGCGAATCGCGAGCGTTCAGATTCGGCAAAGTGGCTGCGGCTGTCGGGTTGCCAGAAGCGGCGCTGACATTTTTACCCGGCGCAGTCGTTCCCCCGCCGCGCAAAATATCACCCGCCATCACGGAGGAAAGCGGCGTGGAAGCCAGGACCGTTGTAAGCACGCCGAGTGAGGTCCGTGCCAACCGGAGCGACCGGCGGTAACGATGGAGTGGAGACATGAGCGGGGCGGCGAAAACGAGGGGTGTCAGACTTCCTGAGGGGCAGATTTGCGAAAGTCAGCGAGCACTATTTTTGAGGCCGTACTCGCGCGTCCGCGATCTTATCTGAATAATCCTGCACCAGGTTCTCAAGTTTCGTGCGCGTGATGCCAGTGAAAGGCTCACGGGCCGCGAGCGCGTCGCCCAACCCGAACTTTTCGTAGCGAGTCAGTATCTCGTTCGCCAAGCGATAAAGCTCACGATTCTTCGTCTCCCGATCAGCAACCTCGCGCTTGGCGATGATGTCCTCGCTCACCGCCTTGTCACGTTCCGTCTTCAGCTTCTGGGCGGCGGCATTGAGCTGCTCGTAGGCCACTTTCCACTTCGCCAAAGAATCCTTCATCTGATTGATCGTCGTTTCTTGCTCCGCCACCTTGGAGATCAGATTCGTGACGGTCGCTTTGTCTGAGGCCGCTGCCTTGGTCAAAAGGTCCGTTTGGTCCATGAGCGCCTTCTTCTCCTGTTCGAGTTGGGCTTTCTCGCCTTGCAAGGCAGCTTGCTCCCCTTCCGCGGCGCGCAGACGGAGAGTCAGCGTTCGCAGGGCCTCTTTGACCTTGTCGTCATCCGCCCGACTTATCCCAGGGGCTAACAACAGCAAACACAAAGCAACAAATCGGATGGCTTTCATTAGAATTTCGCGTTGAAGTCGAATTGGAAAGTATCGTTTCGCAACGTCGGGCCAGCGACCTCGTTCGCGCTCATCCAGCGCAGATATAAGCTGACATGCTTCGATAAAGCGACGGCTCCGAAGAGCGTGTATCCTTTCAGATTCGTTCCACCCGAGCCGAAATCGGAATCGTTGAATCCATCGACCGTGGCGTCCGATTCCAAGTACCGGTAACTGGCACCGGCGTACCAATCCCATCGTTTCTCGAATGCCGGTGATCCTGCCTTGAGGCCAAGAATCCAGCCATTGTCCCCGCCTGCGAAACTCCCGGGCTGACCGCCGGCTCGATCCGGCCCGAGGTTGTTGATGGCTTTTGCACCGACGCTGCCGCGGTCGAAAGCCACGTTCTTCACAAACTCGCCGAACAGGCTCAGGTGGAACGGATCAAAGCGCGCGTAGTCCAGCGTGCCAGCAAAATCGATCTCACGGAACGGAGTGGCCAGGCCATAGTACTGGAACTGATTGGTCGTTCCGAAGTTGTTATCCGCGGTCGGCAGGATGTCCCGGATCGGGAAATAAGTGTTGCCCTTCTGGGCAAAGGCTGGCCGACTATCGTCAGTGTTTCCTTGATCGGACGCGGTCAGGGGTACGAAAGGCGACGAAAGCCGTCCTTGGACGTTCTCGAAGTGGTAGTAGGCGGCGGCGACTTTGGTGCTGAAGTCGCGGCCCCAGGTGAAGTTGCTGCCGGCTTGAACTGCCAGGAGATATTTGTCCTCGCTGGAGAACTTTGAAGGGCGCGTGGAAGAGAAGTTCAGCTCCGTGTTGAAGATGGGGAAGGCACCCAAGGTCGCGAACGGCGTCACGTGGTTGTTCACTCGATATCGTCCGCCGACCGAGATTCCATCGAAACCGAGATCGTCGTCCCATACCAGTTCACTCGGGGTGAAGAAAGGGTTTTCCATGCGCCCCAGGTTCACCGCGAAGTCTCGGCCGGGCCTGCCGCCGATTTCATAACGCACAAACGCGCGGTCGAGCCAGATGGCGTACTTGCTGAAATCGCCCCCCTGCCCGCCGTTTGCAAAGCCGAGCGTCTGGTTTGGGGAAGTGGGGCTGTTGGTCTCGCCCGTGGCGATCCGCAATCCAAACGTGAAACCATCCTCCAGATCCAACTGCGCGCCGAAGCGGACGCGGATGCGAAAACGGTTTCGATCCTTATCAGCATTCAGTTGCGGTGAGAAGGTCGTGCCCGTGGTGTTGAACGGCGACCCCGTATTGATAGCGTTGAAGTTTGGAAATGCGCCGGTGTTATCGTTGCCGCCGGGGAAGAAGAGGCCCTCATAGCGAAGACGAAAATCCGCGAACGGCGTCAACCGAAGCGTCCAGGCCGGCAGGGTGTGGGGACTTGCCCAGTTCTCATCCCGGGCTTTCTGCATCACTTCTTCTCGCACTTCATCGGCAATCTGGCGGCGAACCGTCTCCGGAACATAGGGCACGCGCACTTCGTCGGAGGAGTCTCCCGGAGGAGGCGGAGGAATCCCCGGTGGCAGCGGCGCAACGCTATCCGCCGGCGGCGTCGCCACGACCGGTCCGAACAACGAGACGCCTGGGGGAGGAGCTTGTTCCGCTGGCGTGCGGTTTGCAGCACTCGCTTGCTCGCGCGCCTTCACCGCGTCCGCGTCGGCTTGCTTGATCAGTTCGTCCGCGTCGTCTTTGGTGAGCACGCCTCGTTGCACCAGACGATTGATCAGGTTGATCGTCACATTCTGCGACACAGGTGCGCTGGGCGCTGGCGTGCTCTTGGGCGGGGCGGGGGACACGGCGGAGCTTTCCGTTGGAGGAGGCGGAGCCGACCCATCGTCAGGTGCATTGAGAGCAACTTCCGGCCTGGGCAGTTCGGTGCCGGACGCCTGCGCTCGACACAACCCGGGAGCAATCGCCGCGAGAACGCAGCCGCAGCCAATAGATAACAGAGCCTTCATGAAATAGTGTCCTCAGGGACGACGCGCCGCCAGCCGGAGTGTGATCGGCATCGGCATTCCCGGTGGTGGAGGTTGGAGTTGCAAACCGTTCAAAACTTCATCGCGAATCACGCTGTCCAGGGAAGGGTCGCCTGTGGAACCCGTCATCTGCGCGCGCGCGACACGCCCACTGCTGTCAGGCCAGACTCTGACGGTCACGTTCAGCCTCGCCGCGCGCGTCGTCCGGTTTCGCTGCATCGCTTGGACAACTTGGCCTTGCACTTGGTTGGCATACCAGCCCCATCTGCTGCCGTTGCCCGCCGTACCCCCGATCCTCCCGTTTCCGGCCTTGCCGCTCAGGCCAAAGCTGTCCGCTCCGTCCCCCTTGATTCCCGTGCCCAGGGGCGGTTCATCCTTCGGCGGCTCGGCCCGGGCCTGCTCTTCCTTGATCATCGGCTGTTCCGTTTGCTGCTGTACTTCGGACGGCGGAGGCGTGTTCGCCGGGGGGGGCGGTGGCGGCGGCGGCGGCGGCGGGAGGCTGACCACGGTGATCGCATCCCGGCGGGACATGCCACTCTCGCCGGACGAAATCTTACTGGTCAGCACCGCGCCGCCAGCGAGCAGTCCAATGATGACCACTGCCGGCGCCAGATACCTTTTCCAGCGCGCCGTTTCCAGTGGCTCGTCTTCAAACGGGTCGTCCATTTTACTTGCCTTGCGGCTTGGTGGCCAAACCAACCTGGGAAATGCCCAGCCTGCCAACGACATCCAGCACGTCCATCACGGCCTGATATTGCGTCAGGCTATCACCTCGAATGACGACCGGGAAATCCGGCGTCTGCGCTTTCTGGGAGGTAAGACGCTGTTCCAGTTCAGGGATACTCACCGGGATCGTGTCCAGAAAAATCTTCCCTTCGTTGTTGATGGTGATCGCCTTGGTCTTCGGCTTTGCCAGGCTGGGAGCACTGCTCGCCTTCGGCAGGTTCACCTTCAAACCTTGAACGCTGGCGGTGGTCATCAGGATAAAGATCACCAACAGCACGTAGGCAAGGTCCAACATCGGCGTGATGTTGATGTCATCATACGGCTTGTCGTCTTGAATTTGCATGGTGGTCGCTACGCGATGAACTCGAGCACTCCCTCGGTTGCCTTGGTCGTGGAGCTATCAGCCCGCATCTTGGGCCCACCATAGTACTCGGCGATTTTTGTCACGAACTCGTCGATGAACACGTTCATGTCGCTCGCGGCGTTCTTCACCTTTGCAAGGAGATAGTTATATCCGAACAGCGCCGGGATCGCGACGACAAGACCCGCCACCGTCGCGGCAAGTGCAGCCGCGATACCGGGCGCGATGGCGTTTACGTTCACATCGCCCGCCGCCGCGATCGCGGCGAAAGTGATCATGACTCCAACCACCGTGCCGAGCAGACCGAGAAACGGACCGCCGGAAATTGCGATGGTCAGCAACACCAGCAGACTATTTAGCTTCTGTGTTTCACGCACCAGCCCTCCATCAAGCGAAGCGCGGATCGCCTGAATGGAGCGCCCCGAAAGCATCTCCTTGTTCGCCCCTTCCAGAGCCATGCGATGGCGGATCTCCTCGGCACCTATCTTATAGATGTGGTAAACCGAGGAGTGCCTGATTACATCCCGTTTGCGCGCCTGAATGCGGCCACCTAGCGTGATTACTCTTTTTGCGTCGGCGTCATCGAGAAAGCTCAGGTCGGCTGCGACATGCTTCCAATGCAAGAGGAAAGCAGCATTTCCTTTCTGGGTCACGCCCAGGAATCGTGCCTTGCTGATCATCACCAGCCAACTGATGGCCGACATGACCGCAAGGATGCCGATGACGATCCAACCGTCCACCGTGAGCGAGCCCAGGATGATGCCAACGAAGCCGCCGCTCAGCCAGCTATGCTTCTTCTCATCGGCAGCGAACGCCACCAGCTTGGAGTCCTTTTCCGCTCCCTGTGTCGTCACCGCAACGTTCAGGAAACCAGGGGAGCGAGCTACTCTAGAGAATTCCAACTCATCGATCTCGCAGGCGACGCCCGGCAAGTTTGATTCGGCGTCCGTCCCCACCACGACCGGCGTCGTCATCCCCGGCACTGCCCCGGCGACACTGGCCGCTTTGGCGCCGTCCACATACAGCGTTGCCTGTGTGCCATCTGCCACGGCGGCGAGCTGGTGCCAGCCGTTCGCGTCGAGTTTGGTGGTGCCGCGTGCCCGCTGGCCTGCCAACTGGAAATATGGAGTGTTGTTCTCGATCCCGAGCACAACGCCAGCTCCATTCGCGCTTCTGCTCAGGAGCGCCCCGTTGCTCCCCGGTCCCAATTTCACCCAAACACTCCAGGTGAAGGCCGCTCCCTCCGGCCATGTCAGCGAATCGGAGTTGGGGATCGAAACGGAAGTCGCTGGACCCAGCCTCGCCCCCGGCCCGATGAGCGAACCGGACGTGGGGATGGCGCTCTTCTCCGCGTTGTTGCCGTATGAAGTGGCATCATGCGGCGGCGTGTTGGTTTCACTCCAGTGGTAGATCAGCGTCGTATCCGCATCGTAGGTGCCCTTGACATCCTCAGCGCGCGGAGCCTTGCCGTTGCCGTAGTACAGCCAGATCGTTGCTTTTGAGTTCGCCTTCAAATCGGGAACCTTGACCCACACAAACGCCTCATCGAGAACCGCATCGTACTTCTCGACGTGGAACGGCAGCAGCGTCTTGTCATCGCTGGCGACCAGACGAATGTCGCTGCCATCATCTTTCGCCTCCGCAAAATTGAAGTTTCCGTCATGCAGACGCAGCAGGAGCGCAACCGTGCCGATCGGATCCGCTATGGGCGTTCCGGCCGCACCGGGATCAATCGTGATCTGCTTCCTGATCGTCCATTCCTTGTTCCAATAGGCGCTGGCCGGCTCCAGCAAGCCAAAGGTGAGAAAGGCAAGTAGGATTGCCGCCAGCTTTGCATTCATCGATGTGTTCACGATCAAAACTCCCCCCAAATTCGAAAAGT
The DNA here is from genome assembly GCA_964245885.1 of uncultured Chthoniobacterales bacterium. Taxonomy (GTDB): domain Bacteria; phylum Verrucomicrobiota; class Verrucomicrobiia; order Chthoniobacterales; family SZAS-18; genus CAHJWO01. Next base: position 16,859 of record CAXTOX010000070.1, read on the forward strand.
AGCGCGTGGTTCGAAGGCATCCGTTGAACTCTCACTCGCGAGTGGAAACGCGAGGTCGAGCGAGCCGTTGAAGTGATCGCGCCAGTGGACCCTGGTGCCGAGGCCGATACTGCCCAGCTCGAAATTGTCCGTCTGTTGCGGCAGCGGCTCCAATAAGCGGTAATACCCGCCCTCCGCGAACAGGTAGAAGCGCCACTCGTTCCCCGCGGCGCCTCGCGTCGGCAACACATTGGGACTGCGCATTTCGACGGTGGCAGCGACTCCGTCGTCGCCCAGAACCTCGGCTTCCAAATAGCCGCGCACGGTTCCCAGCCCGCCGCCAGCAAACTGCTCGCTGTTCACCAGCGGCTGATCCGCAACCTGACCCTGGAGCTTGCCGAATATCTGAAACCCCGCCGAGAGATCGCGCTGGTGCGATAGATCGCCGCGAACATAGAAGAAATTCCCGTCCGCCTTGAAGCGGTTTACGTCAAATTCGGCCGTGTCGCTCCCCAGTTCACGAGCAGCGAAAGTCAATCCCGCGTTGGCGGTTGTGATCGCGCCCTTCGGCGCCCAGGTCGCCGTGTAGTTCAGACTGAAAGGATAGTAGGTCACCGGGGTTGGTGCCGTAGTTCCCGAGATAGTGACATTTTGATCGAAATGCTTATGATCGAAGCCCAGGGTCAGCGATTGGTAGAAATCTGTCTGTCCCGGCAATGAGATGATCGCCCGCAAGCCTTCCACGTCTCCCCGACCGGCCACGGCGATGTCGCCCAAGGTGTTTACATTAGACTGTTGCTTTACGCCTTGGACTACGAACGAAACGCCGGACCACCCCGGGATCCGTGCCACGTAATAGCCGGAATATACCTGAACCTGGCCCGGGTTTTGCGGCGAGAATTGCACGCTGCCCCCGATGGTGTGGTTCAGTTGCCACAGATTGTTGTAACTCGCCGCTGCGTCCAATCGAAGGGGGGACGTACTCGCGCTGTAGCGATTGTTCAGCTCCAGGCTGCCATGCAATGGCAGGGTGTCGTCAACCTTCAGGTCGACATCCACCGTTCCGGGGATGACGCCTGCCTTTAGTGACGGTGTGACGCGGCGGTCAGGCGCCTGGTTCAGCTCGACGATTTGCGAGCTGACTTCGCTGAAGTTCGGAACCGTGCCTTCTGCCAGGGAGGGCACCTGCGCTTTGATTCTACTGGGCAGAGAATATCGCGCGTCACGCACTCGCAACCGGCCCACGGTGTTTTCCACGATGTCCAGATAAACCGTTCCTCCGGCGGGATTCTGCGCGGGGATCTGCACCGCAACCGTCTGAAATCCCTTGCCCTGGATGAGCTTCTCCAGAGAGCTGCGAGCCTGCTCCACATCGCCCGCGCCACGCCCCGGACCAAGGTAGGGATAAACCGCATCCTCTACTTCAACCCGGGAAAGGCGATGATTGCCTCGGACCCGATACTCCTTGATGAAAAGCGAACCGGTCAACGGTGCGCCTTCGGCAGCTGGCTTCTCCGCCGTGCTTACTCCGCTGCCTTGTGCAAACGCCGTTGTCGCCAGGCATCCTGCAACGCAGTACGAATGGACCGTGGCAGTCATCCATCTCGTGGATGACGGCAAGCGGCGATTCGTACGGGCGGGCGAGGCAGTGGGCATGACAAAAGGGGCGCATCGATGCAATGGCCGTTTCTATCATGCCGCATCTGAGATTCTCAACCCGCGCAAGGTTACGTTTTCGTGAAGAAAGACGCGGGGTCGCCATCAAAACGTCACAAAACATGGCGTGCACATCTACTATGTCTGCGGCAATTTCGCATCCGCCACACCTTCAACTCATCTCCCACAGTGAAACGAACATCTGCTTCCGGATTCTCCGCCCTCTTCAACCTCAAAAAGCGCCTCTCCTGGGCTGCTTCTATCGTGCTGGTGCCTATCATGCTGGTCATGACCGCGGCGGCACTTTCGGGTCCCACGAGTTACACCAATACAAACGGGGATTTTATCCTTGGCTTCCGCCAGGTGGGCTCTACGACCAGCATCTTGGTGGACATCGGCCCAATCGCGGACTTCACCACTACGCAAACCTTTAGCTTGGGATCACTCGGCAGCGTCTTTTCCACGAATTACGGAACTGGTTGGGCCACCGACCCGAACGTCTTTTTCTCCTTGGCCGCAACCACCCGGCCTCAAGATGGGACGGCCAGAGTAAATTACGTGACTTCCCCGGGATATTTGACCGGTCCGAACGCCGGACCGGCAGTGCCGTGGGGCAGACAGACGAACACCAGTTCCCTTATTTTGCGGAACAAAATTATCAGCGCGGGCAATGCTTTCAACACCAATTCGGCTGCGCTTCAAAGTGGAACCAATGCGGTGCTAGAGCCGGTCACGACGGCGGATCCTGATGCCTACCAAAATTTTATGCCAGGCGGCACGACGGATGCCGGGCATGCCACCACCGGCAACGTTGCATGGGGCTTCTTCAACCCCACAACGGAGGGCAACTTCAGCCAAGGTACGTCCGGTATCGTGCTCGATCTCATCCAGCTCGTGCCTGCAACTGGCGCAAACGTCAATGCTCCGGGAAATGACCTGGGCAAATTTGTGCTCAGCGCAGATGGCAGCACTCTGACCTTTACTCCGACT
>CAXTOX010000071.1:0-19371 GCA_964245885.1 uncultured Chthoniobacterales bacterium
CGCGCTTCCCGGTGGGAGGTCAGCCGGCGGCCGGCACCGCCTTCCGCGCACGAGCGCGAGACGGCGCAGGCGTTCCGCGCGCTGCTCGACGACTGGGACCAGAGCCAGCGCGAACAGCCCGACGACGAACTCAAGAAAATCCTCGCCGACCTCCAACCGTTGCGCGAACGCCTCGCCCGACGCGACGCCGCCCTGGACGAACACGAGGCCTTCCAGCAACTCAGCCGCATCGAGGAAAAAATCGCCGCCGCCCGCGCCCGGCTCGACGCCCAGTCCCTCGCCCCCTTCGCGCCGGACCTCGCGGCGGCGTTGGAAAAGGTCGACGGTCTCGGCGCGCTCGCCGCCGCCGTACGGCGGGGCGACTCCGGCGGCGCGCAGGAACAGGCCGTGAAAGCGGCGCGGCAGATGACGGCCCCAAACGCCAAGGTCCCGCAGGACGCGGGGAGCGCCGAAGGGGCCGAACGTCTCGGCAAACTTTCCCAGCAACTCGGTGAGAAGGGCAACCAGGGCGGGCAGCAATCCACCGCGCAGATGCAGAGCGGCCCGCAAAAGAAAGACGCGTCCCAGATGGGCCAGGGTTTGCAGGGCCTCGGGCGCGAACTCGCCGCCCAGAACGCCCGCGACGCACAGAAAGGCGAGCTTTCCCACCAACTCCGCCAGACTGGTGCGGCCAAGCAGGGTCTCGCCGACGGGGAAAACCCCGGCAAGGGTCTCTCCACCGTGCCGCGTCTCACCGCGATGCGTTCCAAGAAACCCGGCAAGGGCGCGGGCGCGGAAACCGACCTCAACCGCACGGGCGCGCCCACCGGCCTCGCCTCCGACCGCGCCCGCGAAACCCTCACCGGCCAGGCCAACGAATCCGGCCAGAGCGACATGACGAGCGTTTCCACGGTCGATCCCACCGGCGAACACACCCGCGCCGCGTCGGCCGCGCGTTTCCAATCCTACGAAAAACTCTCCGAGCAGGCGATTGCCGACGAAAACATCCCCCTCGCCCACCGCCAGACGATCCGGCGTTACTTCGAGGCGATCCGTCCGGCGGCCGGCGACAAATAGTTCCTTTCTCACCGATGACCACCGCCCCCTCGCTCGAAGAAGCCGCCGCGCGTTTCCGTGAACAGTTTGCCCGGTTGCGAGCCGAGGTGGGCAAGGTGATCGTCGGCCAGGACGAGATCATCGAGCACACCCTCACGGCGATGATCGCGGGCGGACACGTCCTGCTGGAAGGCGTGCCGGGCCTGGGTAAGACGATGCTGGTGCGCGCCATCGCGTCGGCGTTACGGTTGAAATTTCAGCGCATCCAGTTCACGCCGGACCTGATGCCCGCCGACCTCATCGGCACGAAAGTCATGGTGGACGACGGCAGCGGGCGTCCGCAGTTCGAGTTCGCGCCGGGTCCGGTGTTCTGCCACCTGCTGCTCGGCGACGAGATCAACCGCGCGACGCCCAAGACGCAGAGCGCGCTCCTCGAAGCCATGCAGGAAGCCAGCGTGACGGTCGGCGGAGAGACCCGCCGGTTGGAGCAACCCTTCTTCGTATTGGCGACGCAGAACCCGCTCGAAATGGAGGGCACCTATCCGCTGCCCGAGGCGCAGTTGGACCGGTTCTTCTTCAAGCTGAAGGTGCCGTACCCGACGGAGGAAGAATTCGAGACGATCCTGGACCGCACCACGGACAAGGCGATGCCGACCGCCGAAGCGGTTTTCGAGCGCGAGGACCTGCTGGAGATGAGCCGGTTCGCGCGGGAGACGCCCATCGCGCCGAGCCTGCGCTCGCGGGTGGTGCAACTCATCATGGCCACCCACCCGGGGACGGGCCACGCCAGCGCGGACGTGAAACGCTACGTGCGCTACGGCGCGAGCCCTCGGGCGGGTCAGGCATGCATCCTCGCCGCCAAGATCCGCGCGCTGCTGCAAGGCCGCTACCACGTCGCCACGGAAGACGTACTCGCCGTGACGCTGCCCGTGCTACGCCACCGGGTGATGCTGAGCTTCGAGGCGCAGGCCGACGGCATGGACGCCGACGACCTGCTCCGGGGCGTGGTAGAATCCCGCCGCGCCGCCTGGGATAAGGAAGCGTGAGCGTGACCGCCGACGATGTCTTGTTCACCGACCCGTGCTTGCTCCTTGGCGGCATTTGCCTCTTCTGCTAGGCTTCTGTGATCATGACACTTGCCGACCTACCCGCCGTGCAGCAACTCTCCCGTGCGGAACAGCTAGAGTTGGTTGCGGGCCTGTGGGACCATATCGCCGCTCGGCCCGACGACGATCTGCTGCCAGTCTCGGCCGAAGAAATCGTCTTGCTCGACCAACGTTTGGCGGCTCACGAAGCCGCACCCGACAGCGCACTTTCTTTGGAAGAGTTCAAACGCCAGCTCGCTGCCCGGCTGTGAGTGCCGAGCAGCCGCCAAGCCTGGACCTGTTCGACGCCGCGTTCCTCGCGCGGCTCGAAACCCTCGCGCTCGCCGCCCGCCGGCTCTCGCGCGGACGCCAGCGCGCCGAACGCCGCAGCCAGGCGCGGGGGGCCAGCGTGGAGTTCGCCGAGTACCGTCCGTTCGTCAGCGGCGACGATTGGCGGCACATCGACTGGAACGCCTTCGCGCGCTGGCGTCAGCTCGTGCTCAAACTTTTTGTGGAGGAGGAAGACCTGCACGTCCACCTGCTGTTCGACTGCTCACGTTCGATGGACTGGGGCGAACCGCGCAAGTTCGACCACGTCCGGCGGATCGTCGCTGGGCTGGCCTACCTGACATTGGCCAACCTCGACCGCGCCGCCGCCGTGCCGCTCGGCCTCGGCCACGAACATCCGCGCTGGGCACCATCGCGCGGGCGGCACCGATTTCTCCAGCTTCTGCGTTATCTGGCTGATTGTCCGCTGTCGCAGGCCGATCCACCCGTGCCGCTGGCCGACGCCGTGGGACGGTGGTCTTCCACGCGGCCCCGGCGCGGGTTAGTCATCTGGGTCAGCGACCTGTGGGGAATGTCACCCGACGACGCGACCGCCGCGCTCGACCGCCTGCGCCACGCGCGCCACGAACTCGCGGTCATCCAGATCACCGACCCGAACGAAGGCGAGGCGGGGGGCGTCGGCGAATATGAGATCGAGGACGTGGAATCCGGTTCGTTGCGGACGGTCATCGTCGACGGGCGCATGGCACGCGAATACCACACCCGCTACGAGGACTACCAAGAGGCGATCCGGCGGTATTGCCGGCAACACCAGATTCCGCTCCTGCAAACGGGCACGGACGTGGCGGTGGAAGATCTGTTGATGCGCTCGCTACTCGAAGGAGGGTTCGTGCGATGAGGACTTCTAGACCGACAGGTAGGGACTGCTTTCCGAGCAGTCCGAAGAATTTTTGGAAGGCGATGTGTTCGCATCACGGTTTGTCCAAGCCGATCTACGGACGGCTCGGAGAGCCATCCCTACCCGTCGCTTTGGACGCCGCTGACGCGGCGGTTTCGTTCGCATGACCTTCCTCGCCCCCATCGCCTGGAGCCTGCTCGCGCTCGCGGTGCCGGTCATCGCGCTCTATCTCATCAAGACACGCCTGCGCCGCCGTCCGGTGACGACGCTGCTCTTCTGGGAACAACTCCGGCCGCCGGTCTACAGCCAATCGCTCTGGCGCAAGCTCCGACGGCTGTTTTCGCTCCTGCTCCAACTCGCCTTTCTGACGCTGCTGATTTTCGCGCTCGCCCGGCCGCTGATGCGTTGGGAATCCGCCGGCCGCCGCGCGCTCGTCATTGTGCTCGACCCGTCGCCGAGCACCCTCGCCACGGATGTCTCACCCGACCGTTGGACCCTCGCACTCGACGGCGCGCGGCGGCAGATCGACGCCCTGCGTTTTTCGGACGAATGCGCGTTGATCCTCGCCGAATCCCCGCCGCGCGTGCTCAGCGGCTGGACCGGCCGCCGCCGCGCGCTCGGCGCGGCCCTCGACGCCGCACGGGATGCGCCCCGGCACACCGCCGGGTCGCGCGACGGCATCCGCGACGCCCTCGGCCTCGCCCGGCATCTCGCCGGCAGCCGTCCGCGTGGCCGCATCGCCCTCTACACCGACGGCGCGTGGACCGAGCCGCCTGACCCCGCCGCGCTGACCGCCCCGGATATCGACGTGACGTGGCTCGGCACCGACAAACCGGTCAACACCGCCGTGACCGCGTTCGCCGCGCGCCGCTCCCTCGCCGCGCCGGGCGATTACCTCCTGACGGCGGAGGCCACGCACTTCGGCGAAGCGGTGATCGACGGCGAACTCGAAATCACGCGCAACGGCCACGTGCTGGACGTGCAACCGCTCCATCTGGGGGCGAAGCAACCCTGGCGAAAGACCTGGACGGGCCACGCGGACGACGCCGTGAAATTCGAGGCGCACCTGCGCACCTTCGCCTCCGCGACCAACCGCACTGCATCGAGCCCCGACCAACTCGCCGCCGACAACCATGCGCAAACGGCGCTCACCGCCGTCCGACCCGTCCGCGTGGAACTCGTCGCGCCCGCCAACGGTTTTCTCGACGCCGCCCTCGCCGCGCTGCCGGCCGTCGAATGGCACCGGCGCGCGGCGAACGAACCGTCTGCCAACCCGCCTGCGGCTTTGACGATTTTCTACCGGACCGCGCCACCGGCAGACTTTTCTCCCGACGCGGCAGCCCTGTTGCTTGACCCACCCGGCGGCGGGTTCTGGGGAGAGCCGGAGACGGGCGAGGCGGCGAAGCTGGAACATCCGCTCGTCAGCGACTACGAACGCGACAGCGTCCCGCTGCGCTTCGTAGGACTGGACAGCGTGAGTCTCGAAGCGGCGAGCGGGTTCCGTCCGGCGGCGGGCGCGGAGATCTTCGCGCAGAGTTTCGGCAAGCCTCTGGTTTTCGGGCGCTGGCCGGAAAGCACAGCGTCGGGACGCCGATGGCTGGCATTGCCGTTCGATCTGGAGAGCACGGATTTCGTGTTGCGCACGGCGTTCCCCGTGATGCTGGGCAACCTCGTACAATCGTTGCGTGCCAGCGACGCGCCGGACACGGCGGGAGAGTCGTTGCCGGGGGCGGTCAAGAGCCGGCTGACGCGTACGGTGGCGCTGGCCTCCGCGGCAACGCCAACGGCATCCAATCCAACAGCGGGCGCGTGGTGGGCGTGGGCACCGTTGTGGTGGTGGGCGGGATTGCTCGGTGCCTGCTGGCTGCTGCTGGAATGGTGGACGTTCTCGCAGAGGATCACCGAATGAACGCTCCGCTCGAACTCCTTCGCCCCTGGGCGCTTCTCACGCTCGTTGGCTGGCTGCCACTCTGGTGGTGGCACCGGCGTTCATTGTCTTCTCTGCCGCGCGCGCGGCAGCGTCTCAGCCTCGCGTTGCGTACCGTCTTGCTCGGCCTCGTTGCGCTCGCCCTCGCGGAACCGCGCTGGGTCCACCAACGCCGCGACGCCCACGTCTTCTGGCTGGTGGACCGCAGCCGCAGCGTCGGCGATGCCTCACTCGCAGTCTTCCAAAAATTCAACGCAGCGGATGCCAGTGGGACGGGCCGGAAGTTCGCGTCGCAGGGTTGGATGGCCTTCGGTGGGAAGCCCGCCGCCGCCGCCGATCCCAAGGCGCTCGCCGAACTTCCCCCGCGCGATGTGGACGAAAACAACACCGACCTCGCCGGTGCGCTCGCCGTGGCCGACGCCACGTTCCCCGCAGGTTACACGAAGACCGCCGTGCTCTTCACCGACGGTCAGGAAACCACCGGCGACACCGCCGCGCAGATCGAACGCCTGCGCGCGGGTGGCGTGCGCGTCCATGTCGTCCCCGTCGCCCCGCCGGACAAGCCAGAAGTCCTCGTCCGCGGCGTCACCGCCCCACGCGACGCCAAGGACGATGAACCCTTCAAGGTATCGGCCGAGATCGTTTCCAACCGCGAGACGCCCGCCGACATCGACCTCTTCCGCAACGGGGTGCGCGTCGCCACGCAGCCGACCACCCTGCACCCGGGCGTCAACCGGTTCGAGTCCACGCAGAGCGTCAGCGGCGAGAAGGTATTCGAATTCGCGGTGGAAGTGCGCCCGAAGAACCCGGCCGATGACACGCTCGCGGACAACAACTCGGCGTCGGCCTACGTGCAGGCGGCGGGCAAGTCGAAGGTGCTCCTGCTCGCCGACAAACCGGACCAGGCCCGCTACCTCGCGTTGGCGTTGCGGCAGGAGGGCATCCTCCTCGACATCCGCCCGGCCTCCGGTGCGCCCTCGGATCTGAGCGACCTGCAAAACTAAGACCTCCTGCTGCTCGACAACGTGCCCGCCACCGACCTCTCGCGCGAACAGATGCGGCTGATGGCGGGGTACGTGCGCGAGTTCGGCGGCGGACTCCTGATGATGGGCGGCGACCAGGCGTTCGGCCTCGGGGGATATTACCAGACGCCGGTGGAGGAAGTGCTGCCGGTGCGCTGCGACTTCCAGAAACAGCAGGAGAACCCGGCGCTGGGCCTGCTCCTCATCATCGACCGCAGCGGCAGCATGTCGGGCGAGAAAATGGAGATGGCCAAGGACGCCGCGAAGGCCGCCGTCGAGTTGCTGTCCCCGCGCGACTTCGTGGGCGTCGTGGCGTTTGACGACCGGGCGTTCTGGGTCGCGGAGATGACGAGCGCCGCCGACAAGGACAGCGTCGCCCAGCGCATCGCCTCCGTGCAGGCCGGCGGCGGCACGAACATCGCCGCCGGCCTCGAACTCGGCTCGCCGCAGATTTCCTCCAGCCCGGCGAAGATCAAGCACGTCATCCTCCTGACCGACGGCGTTTCCACGCCCGGACCTTTTTACGAACTGACCGCGCGCCTGGCCGAGGAGCGCATCACCGTGAGCACCGTGGCCGTCGGGGCGGACGCGGACCGCAAGCTCTGCGAGCAGATCGCGCAATGGGGCGGCGGACGCAGCTATTTCACGGACCAGCCGGGCAACATCCCGCAAATTTTCGCGCGCGAGACGATGACCGCGTCCAAGTCCGCCATCCAGGAAGCGCCGTTTTTGCCGACCGTCGCGCGGCCGGCCGATTTCCTGAGCGGCATCGACTTCGCCAACGCGCCGTTTTTACTCGGCTACGTCACCACCCGCCCGAAGCCAACTTCCGAGCAGTGGCTCGTGACCGAACGCGGCGAGCCGCTGTTGTCGACGTGGCGGTACGGTCTGGGGCAAACGGGTGCGTTCACGAGCGACGCCCGCAACCGCTGGGCTGTCGAGTGGCTCCAGTGGGAGGGTTACGGAAAATTCTGGGCGCAGATCGTCCGCAAGCTCTCGCGGGCACCGGCGTTGACGAAATTTCCGGTGGAACTAAGGCGCGAGAACGGCGGATTTCGCGCGGTGGTGGAGGCCGCCGACAGCCGGGGCGACTTCCTGACGGACGTGGGCGGCGAGATCGCGCTGATCGACCCGCGCGGACGGGCATCGCGGCTGCCGCTGACGGTCACCGCACCGGGTCGGCTGGAGGCGTGGTGGCCGGCCCCGGAGCGTGGCGCTTACAACGCGGAGTTGGTCGTCCGGCGCGCGCCGGCAGAGGGCGGCAAGCCGGAGGCGGCTGAAGAGCCGCTCGCGCGCCAATTCGTCAGCGCGACGGTGGGTTACCCCGATGAACTACTGCTGCGTCCGCTCAACGAGCCGCTGCTGCGACGCCTGGCGGAAGGAACCGGCGGCCGGTACGACCCCGCACCGGGGAGCCTGCTGGACGGAGACGAACGGACCGCGAGCGTGGAAAGCGAGTTGTGGCCTTTCCTGCTCGGATTGGCGGCGCTTCTCTTCGTGTTCGACGTGGCCGCCAAACGCTGGCCGGAAGGTTCGGCCGTGGGGATTCAGGCTGCGAAGCGGTCGGCCGTCCAAAAGCGGTCGGCCGTCCAAACAAGGTCCTGATGGCTCTCCCATGCCGCTCCCTACTTTGGATCGGAACCACTGTGCCGGTCTTTCGACGTTCCGTTCCCGGAGAATCTAGGGAGCGGCTCGGAGAGCCATCAGGACCTTACCGCCTATCCGAATAACCCACGTGGGTTTTCTTACGCCCCTGCCGGGGCTATGCCGAAGGGCTGTTCTTACCCGGGCTCACGCCCCGGGCTAAACTCTTGCGCCCCTGCCGGGGCTGAAAACAGGAAGATGCAGAGAGGTGTTTAGCCCCGACAGGAGCGGCGGAAAACAGGGTGGTGCGCGTAGGCATTTAGCCCCGGTAGGGGCGGCAGAACTTAGCCCGGGGCGCGAGCCCCGGGGAAAACGGCCCTTCGGCATAGCCCCGGCAGGGGCGTAAGAAAACCCGCCCGGATATCCGGATAGGCACTTATTTAGACGAACGCCTGCGGCGAGGTAGTAAAACCAACGCCGCTTCAACCATCAAATTACCCGATCCGGTACACGATGCGCGCCTTGTTCATGTCGTAGGGCGACATCTGCATCTTCACCCGGTCACCGGCGGTCAGGCGGATGAAGCGTTTACGCATCTTGCCCGAAATATGGGCGAGCACCAGGTGTTGGTTCGGAAGTTCGACGCGGAACATCGTGCCCGGGAGCACGTCGACGATCCGCCCTTCGATTTCGATATTTTTCTCGGAAGTTCTGTTCTGGATGGCCATGGAAAATGAAAACACCCCGCCACTGGTCAAAGCGGCGGGGTGTCGCTAAGGATCAATAAATCGTCAAGGAAGGGTTGCAGCAGCCTTTAGCGGCGGCTGTAGCCACCACCGCCACCACCGCCGCGACGATCGCCACCACCGCCACCGCCGCTGCTGCGGCGATCGCCGCCGCCGCCGCCGTAGCCGCCGCCGCCGTAGCCACCACCACCACCACCACCGCCGCTGCGTTCCTCGCGGGGACGCGCTTCGTTGACGGTCAGAGCGCGACCGTCAACCTGACGGCCGTGGAATTGTTCGATGGCCCTTTGGCCATCCGCGGCTTCCGACATCGTCACGAAGCCGAAGCCACGTGATTTCATCGTCATGCGGTCTTGCATGATCAGTGTTTCCTGGACGGGGCCAACGGTGGCAAAGAGGTCCTGGAGATCCGTTTCGGTCGTGTTGAACGACAGGTTACCAACATAGAGTTTGGCTGGCATAGGTTGTTTTTGCTTTCTGTTACTGACAGAAAAAGGAGGGCGCTTGAGGACTGCGTTTCCGAGACTTTCGGATTTCGAATGATGTCCCTTGAGGCGCTAACCTCCTGAACAACTTCACCATCAACCTGAAACTGTTTGGCTCTTTTTCCTGTGGGAGATAGCATCGTTGACAACGGCGCAAATACAAGCGTCAATTTCGACACGTGCCGCGTCCGGGTCGGCGCGGCCACGAACGTTCCTCGCTATTGGCGGCGGACTATGCGAAAGTGCCCCCTATGTCGCACAAAATTGGCGGTTCGTTCACCCGTCGGGGTCCCGACGTGCTCACCGAAGAGTTGGCGGTCATCCTTTCGGGAGATACGTCCTTTGAATTCAAGCCGCTGTTTACCCTCGTCTACGCCAACCTGCGCGCCCGCAACCTGGCCAGCGGCGGCGAAGAAATGTGTCGTCTCCGGGTCTACGAGAAACTCCACGCCCTCGTGAGCAAAGGGATGGTCAACAAAGCGGTCTCCGCCGGCGTCAAGACGTACAGCGGCCTGGCCTCGCTGGCGTCCGCCCTGCCAGTCCTACCCGTCACGAAGGTGGTAGGCTAAATGAAGACCGAAGTCTTCGTGTGCGACCGTTGCGGCTCGCGCAAGCGGCTCGACCGGACCAAGCAGCACTGGTGCGAGTTTTGCGCTAAGAAGCAGGAAACGGAAATGCGTCCGGTCCGCATCAAGTCGATCTCGCTCGCACCGCTGCCGCCGGACCGTTCCCGGTGAGCCGGACCGCCAAGACTTCGCCGGGTAAGCGGCCAAAGGCGATTTTTCGCCTTGCAAGGTGGCGGCAGCCTTGGTAAACATCGTCTCATCCCGTGCCAGCACACGGGTTTGGACGATGGGATCGTCGCCGGATGGCTCCGGCGCATGGCCCGTCCCCCAGCAGAACAACCCATTACCAGATGCAGCACTAAGCCACTCCTCGCCAATGTAAATTTCGCGGGAATGGCGAGACCCGAATGGCCTTTCAACAGCAGAACCGTATCAACGTCAACGGCAGGATCCGCGCCCGCGAGGTGCGCGTGATCATGGCGTCGACCAAAGAGCAGCTTGGCGTCATGCGTACCTCCGACGCGTTGCGCCGCGCCAACCAGATGGGCCTCGACCTCGTCGAGATCGCCCCGACCGCCAACCCGCCCGTCTGCCAGATCGTCGATTTCGGCAAATATCGCTACGAGCTGGCCAAGCAGGAGAAGGAACGCAAGCACAGCGTCGCCCGGCTCAAGGAGGTCAAGTTCCGCGTGAACATCGACGCGCACGACTACCTGACGAAGGTGCGCCGCGCGGAGGATTTCCTGGACAAGGGCAGCAAAGTCAAGGTGCAGCTCCAGTTCCGCGGGCGCGAGATGGCGCACAAGGAACTCGGCGACCAGCTCATGCAGAAGGTCAAGGAAGACCTCAACGGCATGAGCGCGGTGGAGATGGAGCCCAAGCACGCGGGCCGCAGCATCAACATGACGCTCTCCCCGTTGCCATCCAACCGCCGGAAGCGTCGCTTCAAGGAGATGGACGAGGAGGAAATGGCTGCCGCCGAGGCGGCCGAGGCGGCGGAGGACGACGAAGAAGAAGCCGAGGAATAAAGCGGGCAGCGGGTGCCGGCGCACACCGCCGCCGGCGCGCCGAGCCGCGATTCTTTTTGTCCAGAGATGAATGCCGAAGCTACCCCTCCCGACCGCCGCACCGAGGTTGTTCCCTTGGAGGGCGAAATCGACCTGCACGAGTCGCCGCAGATCATGGATCGGCTCAACCCGCTCATCGCCAGGAAGTCGCCGCGGGTCCACCTGGACCTGAGCGGCGTCAGCTACATCGACAGCTCGGGGCTGGCGGTGTTCATCGACGCGATGCAGCGCATCCAGAGCTATGGTGGGGAATTTGCGCTGGTCGCGATGCGCGACAGCGTGAGGAAAATTCTCGAAATCGCCCGTCTGGACCAGATCTTCAAGATCTATCCCGGCACGGACGGCACGCAGCCGGCCTAGGCCGCGAGCGGCGCAGCCCGACGCTTCGTCCATTTCCCGCGCCCGAGCCTCAAGGTGCCGAGCACGATCAACCCGGCCACCGCGCCGCCGGCGTCGATCGCCACGTCGTGCCAGTTCGAAGTGCGGGAGGAAACGAACGATTGGTGGTACTCGTCGAGCGCGGCGTAGCCGACCGCCAGCACCACCGCCAGACACACCGCCAGCCACGGTCCACGGTTGTTCGGCTCGGCGTCTGGATCGAGTCGCGGGCGGCCCAGAGCGAACCAGAAGAGCACGCTCAACACGGCGTACTCGGCGACGTGCCCGGCCTTGCGCACGAGGAAATGCCCCTGCTCCACCTGCTCCGGCGTGAGCCGGCCACCGGACAGCCACCGCAGAAAAGGCTCCACGAACCGCGAGGTGTGTTCGCCGGAGAGTACGTCGGTCGAGCCGGTGAAGATCAGCGACATCCAAATGAGCGGCGGCAGCCACTTGCGTAAAACCATCACGGCGCGCATCATCGTAACAGGGCGGGAATTCTGCAAGTCCTCCTCGTGGCGGCTTCCGAGTTTGCGCACGTTCCCGCCGCACTCCAGCCGTCCTGTCTCCCCATGCAACCGCACGCTTCCATCGACCTTTCGCAGAAGAGCCTCGCCATCATCATGGGCGGCGGGGCTGGCACCCGACTCTATCCGCTCACCAAGGAACGCGCCAAGCCGGCCGTTCCGCTCGGCGGAAAGTACCGGCTCGTGGACATCCCGATCTCCAACTGCCTCAACAGCGGGATGCGCCAGATCTATGTCCTGACGCAGTTCAACACGACCAGCCTGCACCAGCACATCGCGGCGAGCTACAAGTTCGACACCCTCTCGACCACCCGTTCGTTCGTGGAAATCCTGGCGGCGCAACAGACCCAGGAAAGCGACGAGTGGTATCAGGGTACCGCCGACGCCGTGCGCCAGAATCTGCGCTATTTCCTGGAGCATCCGGCGAAATATTTCGTCATCCTCAGCGGCGACCAGCTTTACCAGATGGACTACCGCGACCTGCTCCGCCAGCATGTCGACACGGGGGCGGACATCACCCTGGGCACCGTGCCGGTGGCGCGGCGCGAGGCCAGTGAGTTCGGCATCATGCACAGCCATCCTGACCGGCGCATCTTCCGGTTCCAAGAGAAGCCGAAGGACCCGGCGATGCTCGACGATCTGAAAATCCCCGGGCCGCTGCTCGAAGAACTGGGCCGCCGACCCAACGAGGAGTTGTTTCAGGCGAGCATGGGCATCTACGTCTTCAACCGGCAGGTGCTCATCGACGCGTTGGACAACGACCTGGCCGATTTCGGCAAGCACATCATTCCATCCGCCATCGAGAAGCAGCGGGTACACGCGTACATCTTCCAAGGGTACTGGGAAGACATCGGCACGATCCGGGCTTTCTTCGAAGCGAACCTCGCGCTGACGGACATCATTC
Organism: uncultured Chthoniobacterales bacterium; assembly: GCA_964245885.1. Lineage (GTDB taxonomy): Bacteria > Verrucomicrobiota > Verrucomicrobiia > Chthoniobacterales > SZAS-18 > CAHJWO01. The sequence goes on from CAXTOX010000071.1 coordinate 12,513, forward strand.
CGCCCTACAGTTTTTTCGACCGGGAAGCGCCGATCTACACGCGCGCCCGCTTCCTGCCGGCGAGCAAGATCAACTCCGTGACCATCCGCAACGCGGTGATTTCGGACGGCTGCATCATCTCCGACGCGCGGCTGGAGCGTTGCGTGATCGGGGTGCGCAGCGTGGTCAACAGCGGCGCGGAACTGCGCGACGTGGTGCTCATGGGGGCGGACTACTACGAGGGCGACCCGCGCGGCACGACGCTGCCGTTGCCGGCCGACGCGCCGCCCATCGGCATCGGGCGCAACTGCGTCATCAAGCGCGCCATCATCGACAAGAACGCGCGCATCGGCGACGGCGCGGTCGTCACCCCCGAGGGCAAGCCGGAGAACTACGACAGCGAGAACTTCTACATTCGCGACGGCATCGTGGTGGTGCCGAAAAACGCGGTGATCCTGGCGGGCAGTTGGGTTTGAGGGAGAAGGACACAAAGGAAGGTATCCCGATGATCCTGGTGATGTTCGACGTGGATGGAACGCTGACCGAGTCTTTCAATCTCGATTCGTCGACGTACCTCGATGCATTGCGTGAGGTCTTCGGCTTCCACGACGTGTCGGACGACTGGGCGACTTACCAGCACGTCACCGACACCGGCATCCTAGCGGAGGTTTTTGAGACACGGCTCGGACGCTCACCCACGTTGGAAGAAATAAATGCCATGCGGACCTGTTTCGCTGCGCTCCTGACCACGCGCATCAACGAGGCAGGCGGCATCCGGCCGGTGGCAGGTGCGGCGGAGTTGCTCGCGCGTCTGTCCGGTTTGCCGGACGAGTACGCGGTCGCCTACGCGAGCGGCGGCTGGGGAACGACGGCGCGGCTCAAACTGCGCTCGGCAGGCTTGCCGGTGGAGAGCGTGCCCGGGGCGTTCTCGGACGATGACGTTTCGCGTGAGGGCATCTGCCGCACGGCTCATCGGCGCGCGGAGGAGCGATACGGACGCATCCTGCCGACGACCGTGTACGTCGGTGACGGTGCGTGGGACGTGCGAACCTCCCGACAATTGGGATACGGATTCATCGGGATCGGCCGGGAGGTGGGAGCCGCACGATTACGGGTTGAAGGTGCGACCGGGGTGTTCACCGATTTCCGGGACACCGATGCGTTCTTCGCGGCAGTCGGTCGAGTGGCGGCTACGGTGTCGCCGGCTTCGTCTCAATCCGGGGGAACAACGGCACCGGCACGTTGAGGGTGTGTCCGTCGGGCAAGCCACCCCATTTTGCGTCCGCCAGTTGGAAGCGGCGGTCGTGCCCGGCGAGATCGGTTTTCCAGTTCAGTTGATCGAAGATGCCATGCGCCGCCGCCGGGACCACGGGCGAGACGAGGATCGCTAGGATGCGCAACGATTCGGCGAGTTGGTACAGCACGGTGTCGAGTTCGGCGGCGCGCGCGGGGTCCTTGGCTAGTTTCCACGGCGCGGATGAGTCGACAAGCTGGTTGCACGTCACGGCCAGTTGCGCGGCGCGTCCCAGCCCGGCCTGCACCTGGAAGGTGTCCATCTCCGCCTCGTAGCCGTCGATGGCGTCCAAACCTGTCAACGCCGGGGCCGCGCGCAAGACGCCGTTGCGGTACTTGCGCGCCATGTTCAGCGAACGGTTCAGGAGGTTGCCGAGGTTGTTGGCGAGGTCGGTGTTGAACCGTCCGACCAGCCGTTCCTCGCTGAAGTCCGCATCGCGCCCGGTGGCGATGTCGCTCATCAGGTAATAGCGGAGGGCTTCCGCGCCGTAGCGTTCGGCGTAGTCGTCGGGGTCGATGACGTTGCCCACGCTCTTGCTCATCTTCTCGCCGCGGCTGTTCCACCAGCCGTGCACGAGCAGCGTGGGGATTCCGTCGTCGGCGAAACCCAACGCGTGCAGCATGATCGGCCAGTATACCCCGTGCGCCGGGATGAGAATGTCCTTGCCGATGACATGCACGACGCTGCGCCACCACGCGAGAAACTCCTCTGGTGGGCGGGTCGCGGCGGGATCGTAGCCCGGCGCGAAAGTGATGTAGTTCGCCAGCGCGTCGAACCACACAAAGGTCACGTAGTCGGCGTCGAACGGCAGTTCGATCCCCCAAGACAATCGTGCTTTGGGCCGGGAAATGCACAGGTCTCCCGCAATCTTCTCGACGGCGTTGCGCAGTTCGCTCTGGCGAAACTCCGGCAACACGAACGGCCGGCCAGCCGCCGCACGGGCGTCGATCAGGTCGAGCAGCCATTGCCGATACGGCTCCAGCTTGAAGTAATAGTTTTCTTCCTCGCGTTCCTCGACCTCGCCCCATTCCGGGCCGAACTGCCCGTCTGAGCCGCGTTCCTTTTCGGTGAGGAATTGTTCCTGCCGCACGCTGTAGTAGCCGCTGCGGGTGTCCTTGTAGATCCAGCGGCTCGCGCCGGTCGCGGGGTCGCGGTCGTCCCAGAGGCGTTGGAGGATGGCACGTACGCGTCCCTTGTGCGCGGGGGCGGTGGTCGCCGCCCAGCCGTCGTAACGCACGCCGAGCTTGCGCCAGAGGGCGAGGAACTTCGCCGTGATTTCGTCCACGAACGCCTGCGGTTCCATCCCCTGTTTCGCGGCGGACTGCTGGACCTTCTGTCCATGCTGGTCGACGCCGGTGAGAAAGTAAACCTCCTCGCCCTTGAGGCGGCGGTAGCGGGCGATGACATCGGCCAACACCTTTTCGTACGCGTGCCCGAGGTGAGGGGCGCCGTTGGTGTAGTCGATGGCGGTGGTGATGAAGAACTTGCTCACGGTCGGGCACACACCATCCGCGATGGGACGCCCGGCTTCAAGGGGCGACTGGGAAGTGCGGAATGCGGAACGATAGAGCCGGAGGGCTTCGTTGTGTCCTTTCCCTTCCGCCACTCCGCATTAATGATCGGCGGTGTGCTGGCGCGCGGCCAGGTACGCGCTCAACACCTCGTGCTACGGATGGTCCGTGTGCACCTGCACGTACGGGCAGCGGCTGCGTTCGCAGCCGAGCCGCATGCGGTTAAAAAGGCATTGAACTCCTAGTAATACTTCGTCAAGTGTTGTAAGTACTTCAACGGCAACATTTGTTTTGCCGGTGATTTCTCACCATTTTGCCTGTTTCGCGGTGCTCTCTCCGAGGAGAAGCCGTGAAACTCTGCCATGCTCAGAGCACCTGACGAAGTATTACTAGAGGTAGCTCTTGCGTATCGCCTGTGGTTGGAGCGTCAGCCTGGGCTGGCCTTCCAACTCCTGAAACTCGACCGTATCCTTGAATCGAACTCCAGTTGCCTGCGGCGCAGCCATCAATGCGCCTTGCCGTTCGCCGGCACTGTCCCGTAGTCCAGCGAACGCCGCTCGTGCGAGGTCGTCGGCGACGACGCAGCCACGCCTTCGGGCGCAGTCTTCACGTCGTATTTCTTGGTCGCAGGCCACACCGCGCGCCACGGCTGACGCTTGAGGGTGTCGGTCATCTGGTTCAGGTTGCCCAGGGTGGACTGCACCGAGGGCGTGATGCCCGCGATCAGCTTGCGCGCGTCGCCCGCTGCCGCCGAGGCCCGCGCGCTGGCTTCCTCGAAGTTCGCCATCATCTTCTGCACGCGGTTGTCCCGGTTGATGTCGGCGGTCGTCTTCTGGAGGTTGTTGAGCATCGAAAAGAGCGGGCCGTCGTCGGACTTCAGCTTGCCGGTGAACTCTTGCAGGTTGGACAACGAATGGTTCAACGAGCCGTCGGGCGAGGTGATGACGGTCAGGTTGTCGGCCGTCATGCGCAGCTTGCCCAAGGCTCCGCGCATTTCGCCCTCCTGGCCGAAGACGGAATTCAGGCTGTCGATGGTCTGGCTCAACCGACCCAAGGTCAGCGTCGCGGTGCTCGCCACCGGTTCGATCACCGATAAGACCCGTGGCAGCGCCGAGTTGAGGTCCGGCACGCGCTCACCGACGAACTGGTAACCCGACTCCGCGACGCCCGAGTCCTCCGAACCGCCCACGAAGTCGATGACCTGTTCGCCCAACAGGCCGTTTTGCTGCATGCGCGCGGTGGCGTTGCGGTAGATGTGGGCGTCGTGCTCGATGCTGACGGTGATGAGCACCTCGTCCTCGGGGTATTTCGCGGGACGCCTGGCTTTAGCCACGGGCGAGTCGATGGCCGCCACCTGCCCGATCTTGCGTCCGGCCACGAGCACGGGCGCGCCCGGCTTCACCCCGGCGGCGTTGTCGAAGAACACCTCGAACTTGTTCAACGCATGGAACAATCCCGGTGCGGAGAGGAGCAGGATGACGACCAGCAGGAGGCCGACGGTCGACAGCACCAGCAAGCCGGTGGTGATTTCGTTGCGTTCAAATTTCATGCGTCAGAATGGATCTCGGAAATGAGGGAGGAAATCGAAATGCCTTGCGCGGCCTTGAGCCGGTCGGTCGGCGGAGCCTCGTCGGCGGGATCGTCGGAGATCGGCCCTTCCGTGCGCCCGGCGACGAACTGCGCGACGACCGGATTGGATGATTGGCGAAACTCCTTCGGTGGACCGTCGGCGATGAACTTGCCGCCGTAGAGCATCACCATGCGGGTGGCCACGCGGAAGGCGCTGTCCATCTCGTGTGTGACGATGATGCTCGTCGCCTTCGTGTGCGCGCTCAGGTCGATGATGAGTTCGTCGATGACCGAACTCGCCACCGGGTCTAGCCCAGCGGAGGGTTCGTCGAAGAGGATCAACTCCGGCTCCAGCACCAGCGCGCGGGCCAGGCCGACGCGTTTTTTCATGCCGCCGCTCAGCTCGGCGGGCATCGCCGTTTTGACGTGGCGCATCCGCACGAGGTCGAGTTTTTCGTCCACGGTGCGCTCGATCTCGTCCTCGGTCTTGTCGGTGAGTTCCTCCATGGGCAGCGCGAGGTTGTCGCGGACGTTGAGCGAGGAGATCAGCGCGGAGTACTGGTAGACCATGCCGACGCGCGCGCGCATGGCGTTGAGGGCGCGGCGGCCCAGCTTGTTCACCTCCTGGCCCTGGAAACGCACGGTGCCCGTCGACGGCTGGAGGATGCCTAAAACGAGGCGCAGGAGCGTGCTCTTGCCGCCGCCGCTCTGGCCCATGACGACGAGGCGCTCCTGCGGCTGCACTGCGAGGTCGATGCCGTCGAGCACGGTCTTTTCCCCGAAGCGCAACGACACTCCCTCCATGCTCAGCAGCGGGCCTTTGCCGCCGTCCTGGGTTTTCGCGGGGTCCTCGCGCTCATTCATGGGTAACCAACCTACACGCTCAGTCGTACAGACGCACGAGCAGGATATTGAAGACCGTGTCGGCGGCGATGACGCTCGTAATGCTCGTGACCACGCTGGAGGTCGTCGCCGCGCCTACCCCCGCCGCGCCGCCCTTGACCGTCAGCCCCCGGTAACACGCTACCAACCCGATGATAAGTCCAAAAAATAAGCTCTTGCCGATCCCGGAAATCACGTCCTTCACCAGCAGCCCCTGATGCACGAGATCGACGAAATACGGCCCGGCGATGTCCAGGGTGAAAGTCGAGACGAGGTACGCGCCGAAGAGCGCCGCGAGGTTGGACACCACGACGAGGCAAGGGTGCAGCGCCACGATGGCCGTCAGCCGCGGACCGACGAGGAAGCGCAGCGGCCCGATGCCCATGGCGTCGATGGCCTCGACCTCCTCGCTGACGGTCATCGTGCCCAGCTCCGCCGTGAACGCCGCGCCGATGCGCGCGGCGAGCATGATGCCGGTCATCAGCGGCCCGAGTTCGCGGCAGAACGCGACGGCGACGAGTTCGGGCACGAGGCGTTCCGTGCCGTAGGGCCGGAGTTGGTAGCCGGTGAGGAGCGCCATCGTCAGCCCGAGGAAAAACGACACCATGGCCACCAGCGGCACCGAACCAACGCCCGTGCGCGCGGTTTGCTCGAAAAACACCTCGCGCCGGAACGGCAGCCGACCGCGGCCGAGTTGGTCGCCCATCTCGCGGATCATCCCGAGCAGCAACCACGCAATGCTGCTGACCTGGGCCAGACCGGCGCGAAGGGTCCGCATGTCAGTGCGTTCCCTCCCCGGCCGGCTCCCCCGTTCGCTCGGTCACAAATTTAGCCACAAGGTTTGCGTTTTAGCCTGACGCCCTGCGCAAAGTTAACCATTCTCTCCACGCAGCCCAACTTGGAACAGGGTAGTTCGCTCGAAACCGCTCAGCCGGATGCCTTGGCACAACTCGTGCTAAGTGGAGGCTGACAGTGCTTCGATGGTGTGGGGCGGGTGTTTTCGGGGGTTTGCACCCGCCCCGCACCACAAGCCCAAGGGCGGGGAGGTTCCGAGGCGAAAGGGGCTTTGGCGATGGTGAAGGGTTCTGACCTATGAAGAAGCTGGAAGCCATCATCCGCCCGTTTAAACTGGAAGAGGTCAAGGAAGCGTTGGCAGAGCTCGGCGTCGAGGGCATGACGCTGTCCGAGGTCAAGGGTTTCGGTCACGGCACGGCGCACACGGAAATCTACCGGGACAGCCCGTACAAGGTAGATTTCCTGCCGCGCTTCAAGGTGGAGGTCGTGCTGCCCGACGAGCAGATCGAGGAGGCGCTGCACGTCATCATGCAAGCGGCGCGCACCGGCCGCAGCGGGGACGGCAAGGTGTTCATCACCCCCGTCGAGCAGGTCATCCGCATCCGCACGGAGGAGACGGGCGTGGCGGCAATCTGAAGACCGACCCGTACTTCGGCGCAACAACGTCAAGTGCCAGCGACTAAAATTAGTAGTATGTAACCTGCGTAGGCAGGTCGCATGGCAGCTTAGAAACTCGATATAGCACTCCGCTAGGCAGTGATTAACTAGCCGTTGACTGGCCGCTGACTGGAGGAACGCTGACGTGATGGTCGCAGATGCTTTCAACGAA
>CAXTOX010000072.1:0-3729 GCA_964245885.1 uncultured Chthoniobacterales bacterium
GAAACCACCACCCACCACCCACCACCCACCACGCGCCGCAGGCGCTCAACATCCGCGAGTTCTGCCGCCTGACCATCGGCGAGGCGCACCGGACCATCACCCGGCTCGAACTCACCGCCACCCAGCGCCAGATTGCCGCCGAGATCGTGCGCGAGGTTTCCGCGCGTCTGGGCTTCCTCGTGGAAGTCGGCCTGGACTACCTCAACCTCGACCGCGAGAGCGGCACGCTCTCCGGCGGCGAATCCCAGCGCATCCGCCTCGCCGCGCAGATCGGCTCAGGACTGGCGGGCGTGTTGTACGTGCTCGACGAACCCAGCATCGGGTTGCACCAACGCGACAACGACCGTCTGATTGCCACCCTGCGCCGCCTGCGCGACCTGGGCAACAGCGTGATCGTCGTCGAGCACGACGAGGACACGATCCGCGCCGCCGACCACATCCTCGACATCGGCCCCGGCGCGGGTCCGCGCGGCGGACGCCTGGTCGCGCAGGGCACTTTAGAAGAGGTGATGCGCGTGGAGGGTTCGCCCACCGCGCAATATCTGACCGGCCGGTTGACCATCCCCGTGCCGCGCCGCCGCCGCCAGCCGCTGTTTCCCCCGCCCAAACGCTCGCGGACCGCCGTGCCGCACAACATCCCCGCGCGCGCGGCGGAAGGCGACGAGGCGTTCGACGGCTCGGGCTGGATCGAGATTCTCGGCGCGACCGAGAACAACCTCCAAAAGGTCAACGCCGCCTTCCCGCTCGGGTGCCTGACGTGCGTGACCGGCGTGAGCGGCAGCGGCAAGAGCACGCTCATCGACGACATCCTGCGGCGCGCGCTGGCCCGGCAGCTTTACCGTGCCAAGGACGCGCCCGGCAAGCACGAACGCATCGAGGGCACCGAGCAGATCGACCACGCCATCGTCATCGACCAGTCGCCCATCGGGCGCAGTCCGCGTTCCAACCCGGCGACGTACACGGGGGCGTTCGGGCCGATCCGCGAGATCTTCGCCCAACTCCCCGCCGCCCGCGTGCGCGGCTACGACGCGGGCCGGTTCTCCTTCAACGTGAAGGGCGGCCGGTGCGAACACTGCGAGGGCGACGGCGTCATGAAGATCGAGATGCAGTTCCTGCCCGACGTGAGCGTCACGTGCGAGGTCTGCGAGGGCAAACGCTACAACCGTGAGACGCTGGAAGTCACCTTCAAGGGCAAGAACATCGCAGACGTGCTGGCCATGACCATTGAGGAGGCGAGCCGGTTTTTCCGCGCCGTGCCCGCCGTGTCCGACCGGCTCATTGCGATGGAGGACGTGGGGCTGGGTTACCTGCGGTTGGGTCAGGGCGCGGACACCCTTTCCGGCGGCGAGGCGCAACGCGTCAAGCTGGCGGCGGAACTGGCGAAAAAATCCACCGGCCGCACGGTGTACCTGTTCGACGAACCTACCACCGGGTTGCACTTCGCCGATATCGCCAAGCTGCTGGAGGTGCTCTTCAAATTGCGCGACGCGGGCAACACGCTCATCGTCATCGAGCACAACCTGGAGGTCATCAAATGCGCGGACTGGATCATCGACCTGGGACCGGAAGGCGGCGCGGGCGGTGGGCACATCCTTGGCGCGGGCACGCCCGAGCAAATCGCCAAGCTGTCCGGCAGCCACACGGGGAAGTATCTTGCGGGGAAGCTATGAACATTCAAGGTAGGGTTGCCTCTCCGAGGCAATCCAAATTTTGCCTGGCCAACCGCGACATGAACGTGACGCCTGCCAGAAGATATAGGATTGCCTCGGAGAGGCAACCCTACCTTGTCACAATGCTCGCTTTGCTCGCCCTGGCGGCTCCGGTGATTGTCCAGGCGCAGGAAAACCCCACCCCACTCTACGACCAGGCCCGCCGCGCGCTCGGCGAGGGTCTGCCGCGCGTGGCCGCCTACAAGCTGCGCGCCTTCCTCGAAACCAACCCCGCCCCCGACGCCCGGCGCGCCGCCGTGCTGGCCCTCGCCCGCGCGCTGGCCGCCGTGCCGGACGCCGCCGCCGTGCTCGCCTTGCTCGACCGCGAGTTTTCCACGCCCGACCCTGACGCCGCGTTCTGGCGCGCCCAGGCGCACGCCGCGCTCGGCCATTGGCCCGAAGCCTTCGCCAGCTACACCGCCGCCCTCGCGGCCGACGCCGACACGCCCGCCCAGGCGCGTTTCGGCCAGGGGGAAGCCCTCCTCGCCCTCGGCCGCGACGCGGAAGCGGCGGCGGCGTTCCGTGACCTGCGCGACGATCCGCAGCTTGGCGAGTCCGCCCGCCTGCGTTTCGCGGAGATCGTCCTGCGCGCCGGCCGCCTGAAGGAAGCGGCTTCCGTTCTGACCGACGCCGGCCCCGCCGCGAACGGCGCGGGCGGCCGGGGACTCCGGCTGTATCTGGCCAAGCGACGCGCCTGCCTGCTCGGCCGTCTGCGTCTGGCGCAACACCAGCCGGCCCAGGCCGCGCAGGCGTTCACCGGCGCGCTCACCGGACCCGAGGGCCTGAGCGAACGGCTGCTGGTGGATTGTTACTGGGGCTGGACCCAGGCCTGCCTCGACCAGAGCAACCTCGACGCCGCCCAGGACGTGCTCGAAAACCTGATCGACCGTTACCCGAAAAATCCTTCCCTGGCCGAAAGCTTCGCCTGGCTGGAAGCCCTCTACGCGCGGGACCGTGCGCCGGACCTGTCGGTGCCGCGGCGCTGGTCGGCCGACGCGGCGGAACCCGACCGGCAAGCCACCGCCCGGCTGGCCGTGGGCCGCCTGGAAGAACGTGCCGGCCACCACGAACTCGCCGAGCGGACGTTTGTCACGTTCGGCGAGGAGTTTCCCAAAAGCCCGTTGCGCGCGCGCGCGCTGCTCGACCTCGCGGCGTTGCGCCTGGGCCAGGGGCGTCCGAGCGCCGCGCGGCTGGCGCTGGACGCGGCCCGGCCGCTGGTCAACGCCCTGCCCCAGGTGGCGGCAGGGCTGGACGGCGACGGCTCCGGGGCGAACGGCGCGCCGGCCGCCGACGGGTCATGGCGCACGGAGATCGACGTGCTCGACGCGGAGGTCAGCCTCGCGCAAAACGACGGTCCGGGCGCGGCCCAACGCTTCCAGGCCGTGGCCGGGCGGCTGGGATCGGGGCCGCAGGCGGAGGCGGCGGCGTTCAACGCCGTGCTGGGCTGGCTGCGCGCGACCGACGTGGAGCGTTTCGCGGCGGCGGCGAAGGAATTTGCCGCCCGTTTCCCCGACAGCCCGCTCAACGCCGAGTTCCCGCTGGAGGAAGGGCTTGCGCGCGCCGGCCAGACCTCCGCCGCCGACATCGCCGGCCGCCGACGCGCCGCGGCCTGCCTGCGGCAGTTCCTGCGTGCAAGCCCGGACAGCCCCCGCGCCGCCGGGGCGCACATCGCCCTGGCCGAACTGGCCTTCGAGCGGACGCGCCCGGCGCTGTCGGCCGCTTGGCGCGAACTCGCCGCGCCGGACCTGCGGCCCGTGGCCAACGACGCCGCGCCTCCTGCCTCCGCCACCGCCGCCGAGCGCGACCGCGCCGCCTACCTGGCAATCTGGCTGGCGGACGCGCCCGGCGCTTCGCGCGACGCGGATCACGCCATCGCCCTGGCCAGGAAATTCCTCGCCGATCACCCGGACTCCGCGCTGGCGTCCGAGGCGCGCATGAAGCTCGGCGAGATGTATTTCCAACGCGGGGACTACCCGGACGCCCAGACCCAGCTCGAACTGCTCGCCGAAAACGCGCCCGA
>CAXTOX010000072.1:3739-13344 GCA_964245885.1 uncultured Chthoniobacterales bacterium
CGCGCTGGCCGAACCCGCCCTGTACCTGGCGGGCATGTCGGCGACCAAGAGCGCGAGCGCGGCGGGGCTCGACAAGGCGCTGGAACTCTTCGCGCGGGCCGCGCGGCGCAACGGGCCGTTCCGGCTGCGGGCGCAGCTCCAGCAGGCGGACGTGCAGAACCGCCTGGGCAAAAGCCGCGACGCGCTCGTGATCTACGACGACGTGCTGTCCGCGACGGCGAACGGACCGGCGTTGAAGGACTTGGAAGCGCGTTGCGCGGCGTTGTGCGGACGCGGCCAGACGCTGTCCGCGCGGGCCGCGACGGTGGCGGTTGACGAGGGGAAGACCCTTTTGCGCGACGCGGTCGGGGCGTTCGGCCAATTGGCGGGGCTGCCGGGGGTATCGCTGTTCTGGCAGCGGCAGGCGCTCACGCTCAAGGGCGAAGCACTCGAAAAGCTCGGCGACGCCGACGCGGCCCTGGCGACCTATGACGACGCGTTGGGAACGCCGGAACCCTCGTCGGCCGTGGCGGCCGGGACGGTCAACCCGCCCCCGGAATGGACGTGGTTCTACCGGGCCGGACGCGACGCCGCGTTGTTGTTGGAAAAACGTGCGCAGTGGGAGGCGGCCATCGCGGTTTACGAGAAGATCGCCGCCGCCGACGGCCCGATGAAGAGCGAATTCGAGAATCTGCTCAGCCGCCGGCGGCTGGAGCACTTCGTGTGGGGCGGGTCGAGTGCGCCCTGAAAAGTTCTAAAATCGGGCAGGTCCGCTTCCGGTCCGCGCAGTTTTCCAAACCCCTTGTCACTTTTTCCAAAACACCGCGGCGCGCTACACCAGTCTCATGACGTTCCTTCCAGAAAATCTAGGGATTACCTCGGAGAGGCATCCGGACCTTTGTGACGATGGGGTTGCAAAATCCGGTTCCGCGTGGAGATTGGCGACCCTCGAACGCAGTAGCCCCTTCCCAAGTATGATGCAGTCCCAACAAGGACCCGACGGAGTTTTGCTGGTGGATAAAGCCCCCGGCATGACCTCGCACGACGTGGTCGCCATCGTGCGCCGTGCCCTCGACACCAAACGCGTCGGCCACTGCGGCACGCTCGACCCTCTCGCCACCGGCCTGCTCATCGTCGTGATCGGACGCGGCACCAAGATTTCCGAACTCCTCATGGCCGAGGACAAGGAATACGCCGGCACGATGACCCTCGGCACGACGACCACCAGCCAAGACCGCGACGGCGACATCGTCGAGAGCTGGCCGGTGCCGCCGGACATCGACCGCGCGCGCATCGACGCGGCGTTCCAGAAGTACCACGGGGATTTCTACCAGATGCCGCCGATGGTCAGCGCGATCAAGCAGGGCGGCGTGCCGCTCTACAAACTCGCGCGCCAGGGCAAGATCGTGGAACGTGAGCCGCGCTTCGTGCACGTTTTCGCGCACGAAATCACGGACGTGCGGATTCCCGAGGTGGATTTCCGCGTGGTGTGTACGAAAGGCTTTTACGTGCGGACCTACGCGCACGACATCGGCGCGGAACTCGGCGTCGGCGCGCACCTGTCCGAACTGCGGCGCACGAAGTCGGGCCGGTTCGACCTGGCCCGCGCGGTGACGGTGGACGCGATCAAGACGCTGCCGATGGCGGAGTTGAAAACGCGCATCCTCAGCCTGCCGGAAGTCTCGCGGCTGCGTGGGGCGTGATGAACCAAAGCTAACCAACGGCCTGCAAGGGACGCTGGCGAGGTGCGGGTCAGAGATCTTCGTCAGACGGTGGCAGGCGATGCAGCCAACCACTCTGATCTTGGCGGGAATGTCGGACGGCGTAAACGACGATGATTTCCTTGTTGCCTGAGGTTACTTCTTCTTCAATGACGTAGTGGAGCCATAAGGAAAGCGCCTCAGCAGGTAGCGGCGCACCCCGCGTTCGTTGGCTGCACGCGCACGCGGGGCGGTTTGTATCGCGCTGATCGCCGTTTCCACTTCCGTGGCGAATGCCTCGCCCAAATTAGAAGCCCGTGCTGCGTAGTAGAGTGCCGCCTGCTGATATTCTGCCAATGCCTCGGCGTGCAGTGAACACCTCATGCCTGCGGTCGGCTGGCCAGTTCCTTGCGCACCTGCCGCAGAGCTTCCTCCGCCGGGATCAGGCTGGCGGCACCGGATAGAAATTCCGCCCGACGGCGATCCACCAATGCATCGTCGGAATCAGCGGATGCGTTGATGCTGGCCACCAGTTCCTCAGCCAAAAGCAGCTTGGAATCATCGGGCAATGCGAGCGCCTCTCTGAGAAGATGATCCAGGATTGCAGGCATCAACGAAGTATAGCCGCCCGGCCTTTTCTGGCAAGAAAACTGATCTTTACCCGGATTCAGCGCTGTAGCTTTCGCTTTCCTGCCCCCTTCTTTCAAGGTAGACTTCTGTCTACCATGGCTGCCATCCCTCGTTACTCCCGCCGCTACGCCGCGCCTCGGCTCGGGCCGGTCGAACGCTGGTTCCTCCCGGCCCTGTTCCTGACAGCGATGCTGCACTTCGGCGGCTACCACCTGCTGCGGACCACGCACTTCAACGGCTTCGCCACGCCGCGCGACACCCGGCCGCCCTCGCGCGTTTTCCAGATCAAGCAGGCCACCATCGACCCCAAAACTCTCGACCAGCCCAAAGAGCCTGAGAAACCCGCCGCCAAACCCGTGCCCGACGTGACGGACATCCAGATCCCCGGCGGCGACACCAAGCCCAACTACGAGAAACTCCTCCAGGAGCAGCACGACCTCATCGCCGCGCCCGAGACCGACAAAACGATGGCGACCGAAAAGCCGCGCGTCGAACAGGCCCGCACCCTCGAAAAAGCACTCGCCGACAGCGGCAGCAACGCCTCGACGATGCCTAGCGACATCAAGGCGCTCACCGATCATCTCCTCAACGGCAAGCCCAACGTCACCAGCAGCCATCCTTCCTTCGACGTGACCGGGGTCGTCAACGGCAGCAAACCCAACGTCGGCCCTAACCCCGGCGTGGCGAATTTCAGCAACCTCGACGGCCTGCTTTCCACCAAGGGTCCGCTGACCTCCAAGACCGCGCCGATCCTGCTGCCCACGGACCTGCTGTTCGACTACAACGCCGCCGAGCTGCGCCCCGAGGCGGTCGGCAGCCTGCAAAAGCTCGCCGAACTCATGCAGCGCAACCCGAACGCGACGTTCATCATCGAGGGGCACACCGACAACTTCGGCACGCCCGAGTACAACCTGGACCTGAGCAAGGCGCGGGCGGAGTCGGTCAAGGCGTGGCTGGTGGAAGAGGCGCAGATCGATCCCGCGCGCATCCAGACGCGCGGCCTGGGCCTGTCGCGCCTGCTCATCAACGGCGGCAGCATCGAACAGCAAAAGCTCAACCGCCGCGTGGAAATCGTTATCAAGGGCAACCGGACGAGCGGGCGTTGACCCGGAGGCCGCGCAAGCGGCCGGTCGTTCCGGCAACGGGTAGGGACGGCTCTCCGAGCGGTCCCAAGATTCTCTCGCAAACGCCTCGTTCGCACAGAGACCATCCAGAAGAAATTTGGGACTGCTCGGAGAGCCGTCCCTACCGGTTTTTACGAAGCTGGCGGGTTGATCTCATGCAAGCGGATGCACGTCGCCCGACGCGCGGGCGTGTATTCGACAAAGGGCGGGTACGCCGCCTGGCACGCCTCCACCACGTAAGGACAGCGCGGATGGAACGTGCAACCCACCGGTGGGTTGGTGGGCGACGGCGGGTCGCCCGACAGGATGATGCGGTGGCGGTGTTTCTCTCGCGCGGGATCGGGGATCGGCACCGCGCTCACCAGCGCCTTCGTGTACGGGTGCAGCGGACGCTCGAACACCTCTACCGCCGGACCGACCTCGACGATGCGCCCGAGGTACATCACGGCGATGCGGTCGGAGATGTGTTTGACGACGCTCAGGTCGTGCGAAATGAAGATCATCGTCAGGCCCATTTCGCGGGTCAGGCCGATGAGCAGGTTGATGATCTGCGCCTGGATGGACACGTCGAGCGCGCTGACGGGTTCGTCGGCGACAATCAATTTTGGCTCGACCGCCAGCGCGCGCGCGATGGCGATGCGCTGGCGCTGGCCGCCGCTGAACTCGTGCGGGTACTTGCGGATGAACCGCGGCGAAAGCCCGACGCGTTGCAGCAGGGCCGACACTTTTCCGGGCATGTCGCGCGAGGAGACTTCCTTGTGCGCGCCGATGGCCTCGGCCAGGGTGTCGTAGACCGTCATGCGCGGGTTAAGCGACGCGTAAGGGTCCTGGAAGATCATCTGGAAGTCCCGGCGCGCGTTGCGCAGGGCCTCGCCTTGCAAGCCGGCGAGGTTGCGTCCCGCGAGGACGACGCTGCCGGCCGTCGGCGGGATCAGTTGGAGGATCGTGCGCCCGAGCGTGGATTTGCCGCAACCGGATTCGCCGACAAGGCCGAGCACTTCGCCCCTCGCCAGGGTCAGGTCGATGCCGTCCACCGCCTTGACGGTGCCGACCTGTTTTTTGACGAGGAAGCCTTTCTCGATGGGAAAGTGCGTTTTAAGATCGGTGACTTCGAGGAAGGCGTCGGGCATGGATTAAGCGAGATGGTTGCAGCGCGGCGGAGCCGCTTCGTTCCAAGGTAGGGTTACCTCTCCGAGGCAATCCAAATTTGGCTTGGATGGCCAAAGTGCGCACGGTACGCCCCGCCGGAAACATTTGGATTGCCTCGGAGAGGCAACCCTACCTTGGATCAATGCCTTCGGCATGGGTGAAAGCCTCGTCAATGTGCGCTGCGTCGGAAGATTCCAGCGGCGATTCGGCCAGTTGCAGCGTGCCCTGCTGAACACGCGTGCACGCCGACTCGTGCCCGGCCGCCACGGTTTCCAATCGTACCGGGGCTTCGCACTCCGGCTGCGCGTACTCGCAACGCGGCACGAACGGACAACCCGGGATTGGCTTGGACAAGTCCGGCGGCAAACCCCGGATCGTGTACAACTCCTCGCCCTTCGGCTGCATCGCGGGGATGGAGCGTTGGAGCGCCTTGTTGTACGGGTGTTTCGGCTCGCGGAAAACGTCGTCCACGCCCGCCGTTTCCACGACCCGTCCGGCGTACATGACCTGCACGCGGTCGCAGAACCCGCTGACCACGCCGAGGTCGTGCGTGATGAACACCACCGCCATCCCGTGGTCGCTTTGCAGCTTCTTGATGAGGTCGAGGATCTGCGCCTGCACGGTCACGTCGAGCGCGGTCGTCGGTTCGTCGGCGACGAGGAGTTCGGGGTGAGCGATAAGTGCCATGGCGATCATCACACGCTGGCGCATGCCGCCGCTGAACTCGTGCGGGTACGCGCGCATCCGGTTTTGCCCGTCGTGGATGCCGACCTCGCGCAACGCCGACAGGGCGCGCTGCACCGCGTCCGCCTTGCTGACCCCGCCGTGAATTATGAGCGGCTCGATGATCTGGTCGCCGACGCGCAGGTACGGGTTGAGCGAGGTCATCGGGTCCTGGAAGATCATTGCGATCCGCTTGCCACGGATGTCGGCGAGTTGCTTGCGCGAGCAATGGAGCAGGTCCACGCCGTCGAAAAGGGCGCGCCCCGACTCGATGCGCCCGGGCGGCTGCGGGATCAGACCCATCAGCGAGTAACACGTCACGGACTTGCCCGAACCCGACTCGCCGACGATGCCAAGCACCTCGCCCCGTTCGACGTGGAAGCTCACGTCGTTGACGGCCCGCACGACCCCATTTCGGGTATGGAAGGAGACGCGCAGGTTATCGACTTCGAGGAGAGGCATGGGAAGAAAATGCAGAAGTCAGAATGCAGAATGCAGAAGTCCAGAGGGCGGAAGGCAGAAGGCGGAAGACATTATGGGAGAAGTTCTGTTCCGTACTTCTGCATTCTGCATTCTGACTTCTGCATTAATCTTTGGAGGCTCGCGGATCGAGCGCGTCGCGCAAGCCGTCGCCCAGGAAGTTGAAGGAAAACAGCGTCAGCGAAAAAGCCAACCCGGGGAACACCAGTTGCCACGGGAAAATGTCCATCTTGTCCGCGCCGTCGTGGATGAGCACGCCCCAGCTGGCGTTCGGCGGCTGCACGCCCAGCCCGAGGAAGCTCAGGAACGCCTCCAGCAGCATCACGGACGGAATCGTCAACGTCGTGTAGACGATCACGGGGCCGAGCACGTTGGGGATGAGGTGGCGGAAGATGATGCGGCGCTTTCGCAGACCCAAAGACGTGGCAGCCTCGACGAACTCCATCTTGCGCAGGGTGCGCACCTGTCCGCGCACGATGCGCGCCATCGTCAGCCACTCCACCGCGCCGATGGCCCCGAAGAGCAGGAGCAGGTTGCTGCCGAAGAACACGGTCAGCAGGATCACGAAGATGGTGAACGGCAGCGCGTAGAGGATGTCTACGACGCGCATCATCACGGCGTCGGTCGTGCCGCCAAAGAAGCCCGCGATCGTGCCGTAAACCACGCCGATGCACAGCGCCACCGCCGTCGCCACGATGCCGACCGCCAGCGACACCCGCCCACCCCACAGCACGCGCGCGAACAGATCGCGCCCCAGCGGGTCCGTGCCGAACCAATGCGCCCGGCTCGGACCGGTGATGTACGTGTTGAGGTCCTGCGCGTTGGGGTCGGGCGCGATGACGCCCGCGAGCAGGCAGGCGACGGCGACGAAGAGGATGATGCCGCCGCCCGCGACGGCCAGTTTGTTCTTGAGCAGCCGGTGCCACGCGTCGTTCCACAGGCTGCCGCCCGCCGCGGGTTCCACCAAGTCCGGCGCGGTTCCGGCGACCTCTTTGACCTCGGCGAGTTCGAGCATAGGAATCGTTTACGAGAAACGCAGGCGCGGGTTGAGGAACACCTGCACCACGTCCACCACGAGGTTGAAGAAAATGATGAGCACCGCGAAGAAAATGACCGTGCCCAAAATCATCGTGTAATCGCGGTTGGACGCCGAGGTCACGAACTGCTGACCCAAACCCGGGATCTGGAAAATCTTCTCCACGATAAACGACCCGCTGATGATCCCCGCTAGGGCCGGCCCGAGGAAGCTGACGGCCGGTAGCATCCCGCCGCGCAGGGCGTGCCGGAGCACCACGCGGGTCTCGCTCGCCCCCTTCGCGCGGGCGGTGCGGATGAAGTCCTGCCCGAGGATTTCGAGCATCCCGCCGCGCGTGAGCCGGGCGAGGTAGGCCGCGTAAAAGATGCCCAGCGTCAGGGAAGGCAGCACGCGGTCGGGCGCGAAGTTCCAACCCGACGGGTAGAACCACTGGTGGTCATTCGTGATGAAAAGGACTAAAAAATATCCCAACAAACTCCCGACAACCAACCCGGCCCCGGCTTGCCACGGCCGCTTCCAGCGACGCCACGCGACGAGCGCCAGAATGGCGGCGGGAACGGCGATCAGCGCGGTTTGTGTCACCGCCGACAAGGGCACGGCCTGATACATCGCAAACGCCAGCACCAGCAGCGGCCCGAGCACGAACGTCGGCAGGCACACGCCGATCATTGCCAAAGTCATCGGCACGTAGTCGGTGGCGGTGTTGGGACGCAAGGAGGCGATGATGCCCGCCGAGACGCCGATCAAGAGCGCGATGGCGATGCCGTAGCAGCCCAGCTCGAAGGAGACCGGCAGCGAGTCGGCGATGATCTCGTTGACCGTGCGCGACGGGTAGCGGAACGACGGTCCCAGGTCGCCGTGGAGCACGAGCTTGCCTAGGTAGATGGCGTACTGCTGGTAGAGCGGCTTGTCGAGGCCGTAGTAGGCTTCGAGGTTGTGCTGGATCTCGGGCGAGGTGCGCCGTTCGCTGTCGAAGGGACCGCCGGGCGCGAGCCGGATCATGAAGAAGCAACCGGTGATGATGATGAGCAACACCGGGATCGTCTCCAGGATGCGGCGGGCGATGAATTTGAACATGGGTCAGTTCAGTTCGCGTGTTCCAAACACCGGGTAGGGACGGCTCTCCGAGCGGTCCCAAGTGTTTCTGGAGAGCGTGCCCTCCGCACAATGGTCATCCAAACCAAATTTGGGACCCGTCGGAGACGCGTCCCTACCCGGTGTTTGGAGCGGTGCTTGCATCCCTTTTCCCTTACCGCGGCGTGGCGGCGGCCAACGGCAGCTTCTTAAACTCCATCGCCGCATTTTCGTCAAGATAGATAAACTGCGGCATGTGGCGGTCCTGCACGTTGTTGTACCACCCCTTCACGCTGGGCTGGCGGAGGTACACCCGCGTGTAGAAGTAGACCGGCGCGACGGGGGCATCTTCGAGGAGAACGGTTTCCGCCTGCTGGAAGGTGGCCAGCCGCTCGGCGTCGGTGGGTGCGTTGTGGGCGGCGTCGATGAGCCGGTCGTACTCGGGGCTGGCGTAGCCGGTGTCGTTGTTGCCGTTGCCGGTGGTGAACAGGCTGAGAAAGGAAAACGGGTCGGTGTAATCGCCGATCCAACCCGCACGCGAAGCGCAATAACTGAGCGCCTTTTCGGACGCGAGGTAAACCTTCCACTCCTCGTTGCGGATGCGCGCGTCCACGCCGAGTTCCCGGTGCCAGGTCTGCTGCATGGCCTCGGCCACCTCGCGGTGGTTCTGGTTGGTGTTGATGAGCAGGTCCACCGGCGGCAACCCCTTCCCGCCGGGATAACCGGCCTCCGCCAGCAGGCGGCGCGCGCCCTCGTAGTCAGTCGGCACGGCGGACTGGCAGGCGTAGCCTTCGGGGTTGGGTGGGGTGAAGACGTGCGCCGGAGCCTGGCCGCCGCGCGTGACGTTTTTGACGATGCCGTCGCGGTCGATGGCCATGGCCAGCGCACGGCGCACGCGGCGGTCCTTCAGGACGGGGTTGGTGACGTTGAAGCGGTAAAAATAGGTTCCGAAGTACGGCGAGATCTGAAGAAATTCCGCCCCGTGCTCGCGGTAGCCGTCGATCTTGGCCTGGGGCAAATCGTAGGTGAGGTGCAGTTGGCCCGAGCGGAAGGAACGTTCCTCCGTGTCGGTGTCCTCGGTGTTCAGGTAGTGGATTTCCTTGAGCCGGACGATGCCGGCGTTCCAGTAGGTCGGATTTTTCTCGACGACCACGTCCCGCTCGACGTTCCACGCCTTGAGCCGGAAGGGGCCGTTGCCGACGAAGCTGCCCACGCTGGTCCAGCGGGTGTTGGGCTGGTCCATCTTGCCGTGCTTCAGGATCGTCGGCGGGTGGACGGGGTACCACGAGTTGTGGTTGAGCATCCCGAGGAAATAACCGGCCGGGTTCTTCAGCCGGATGATGAACGTGTAAGGGTCCGGGGCCGCGAAGCCGACCTGCGAAAAGTCGGTGAGCTTGCCGTCGTAGTATTCGCGGGCGTTGACGACCTGCACGTCGTCGAAGCGCATGCTGGCGTACTGCGCACCGAGGCCGGGCTGGAGGATGCGCTGGTTGGACCACAGGAAGTCCTGCGCGGTGACGGGGTCGCCGTTGCTCCACCGCGCGTCGTGGCGCAGATGAAAGGTGTAGGTGCGTCCGCCATCGGTGATGTCCCAGCTCTCGGCGACGCCGGGGATTGGGTGAAGGTCCTGGGGGTCCTGCGAAACGAGGCCTTCGAAGAGCGCGTTGAAGATGTGGCTCTCGGGTTCGCCGATGACGATTTGCGGGTCGA